>NZ_JAWQDE010000013.1:0-92806 GCF_036318045.1 Clostridium sp. CM74B_53
CCAGGATCAAACTCTCATGTTAAAGTGTTTGTATCCAGGTTCAAAATTTAGCTTGGCTAATTTTTAAACCGTTCTACTGTTTTGTTAGGTTTTGTTCTGAATGTTCTCATTCATGGTCTAAACCAAAAGACCATTTTATAAGAATTTTCAGGGTTTTACATACTGTTCAGTTTTCAAGGAACTTTGTTTTTGTTGCTCTCTGTTCTTCAGCAGCAACTCATTCATTCTATCATACCGTTTCCGGTTTGTCAAGAACTTTTTTCATCTTTTTTTGAAATTCTTTTTTGAAGATTTTCAATCAGATGAACGGAGAAAGAGGGATTTGAACCCTCGCGCCGGTTTCCCGACCTACACCCTTAGCAGGGGCGCCTCTTCGGCCTCTTGAGTATTTCTCCTTATTACCGTAGCTAATTATCATTTATTAAGTTTGTCGGGCGAACTCGCCAGACGCAGGATTTATTATACAAGCTCTGTTTCTTTTTGTCAACAACTTTTTTCCATCTTTTTTATTATTTTTTACTGCATGTTTTTCCTGCGTTCTGTGTTCGCAGAGAATATTCTCAGATCAGCAGCTGCACAACTGATCTGAATGGGCTTGTACTCCTATATTATGTAAGTGCAGCCTGAAGCTTATTCATCTTCCAAACAGAAAGAAGCTCAGAAATTGATCCTGCACACAGCAATCTCCGGGAAAACTACCCGAAAATTCCCCTCTGCAGGATCATGCTGCAGTTCTGAGCTTCTGATCCATCTGCTATTTCATATTATTTCTGATATTCTTTGATCGCAGTCTCATACAGATTATTGCCCTGGGAGTCGATCACGACTACCACCGGGAAATCTTCCACTTCCAGTTTCCGGATTGCCTCGGTCCCGAGATCATCATAGGCGACTACCTCGGATTTTTTGATGCGCTGGGATAAAAGAGCCCCTGCGCCGCCGATCGCTGCGAAATAGACCGAACCATTTCTTACGATGGCGTCGATCACAGCCTGGCTTCTCTTTCCCTTTCCGATCATGGCGCCCAGACCAAGATCTAAAAGTTTCGGTGCGTACTTATCCATACGGCTTGCCGTTGTCGGTCCTGCAGATCCGATCGGCCGTCCCTCTCTTGCCGGGGATGGTCCCATATAGTAGATTACATTTCCCTGCATCTCGATCGGAAGACTTTCCCCCGCATCCAGAGCCTCCTGCATTCTTTTATGTGCCGCATCTCTCGCCGTGTAAATGGTTCCCGTAAGAGTCACGTAGTCTCCGGCCCGGAGAGACAATGCGTCTTCTTTCTTAATTGGTACACTGATCTGTCTGTCCATGGTTTCCTCCGATCCTCTTATTAAATAACGCGATGCGCATGCCTGTTCACATGACAGCAGATATTCACTGCCAAAGGAAGTCCTGCAATATGCGTCGGATATGTCTCGATATTGACGGCCATGGCAGTCACGCGGCCGCCAAGACCTCCCGGTCCGATCCCGAGACCGTTGATCTTCTCCAGCATCTCTTTTTCCAGGTCACGGACATAGGCCACCGGAGATTCTTCTTCCAGATTTCTCGTCAGGGCATGTTTCGCCATCAGGGCACACTTTTCAAACGTGCCGCCGATGCCGACTCCCACCACCATCGGAGGACAGGCATTCGGTCCTGCATCGCGGACAGCCTCCAGGATCTTCTCTTTTACTCCCTCAATGCCGTCCGCAGGCTTTAACATGAACACACGGCTCATATTTTCGCTTCCGAATCCTTTTGGTGCCACTGTAATATCCACCTGGTCCCCATCGACGATCTCATAATGAATGATCGCTGGTGTATTGTCTTTTGTATTCACGCGGTCGATCGGATCACGAACGACGGATTTTCTCAGATATCCGTCCACGTATCCCTGGCGGACGCCTTCATCGATGGCATCCGTCAGATTTCCCCCTTCAATATGTACTTCCTGGCCGACTTTGATGAAAACGACGGCCATCCCCGTATCCTGACAGATCGGGATCATGTCTCTCCCGGCAATCTCCAGATTCTCCTGAAGCTGGTTTAAGATCTGCTTTCCAAGAGGGGATTCTTCCCGCTTTACACTCTCATCAAATACTTTTTTCATGTCATCCGAAAGGAAATGATTCGCCTCAATGCACATTTCCCGGATATTTTTTGTGATCTCACTCGCCTGAACGGTCCTCATAGACGATTTTCCTCCCTATTACTTTTTTGGATTGATCGCCATCGGACGGATTCCTTCCGGGATCGGCGGAATATATCCCTCCGCGCCGACGCGTCTTCTTAATTCTTTTTTCGCCTCTTCGATAAGCTCCGGTTTTTCCAGCATGTCAATGACAGTTCCCGCCATGACCTTTCCGGCAAACTGCATGCCTTTGTGTGCAATGGAAGATTTGCCTTGGGAAACCATCTGCCAGGAATGGCCCGGTGTTCCTGCTGCCTCCGTCACAGCGTTGATCTGCGCCGTCGGGCATACCCAGCTCACGTCACCAACGTCTGTAGATCCCTTTAAACACTCCTCCGTATCCATAAGCGGAACGATGAAGTCGTTGAGCACATCATCCGCATGAGGTGCCAGGAACTGTTCCACAGCCGCTTTTCTCGATTTTTCATATCTTACAAGAACATCCTGGATGTCCACATGATTTCCGCCGAACGTCTCGCCGATCTTTCTCGCGAATTCGATCTCCTCAGCAGTGTACGGTTCTCTTTCGATCTCCTCCAGGTTCTTCTGCATGATCTCCTCCATGACCGTGTTGTCCACGAGATTTGAGCATGCTTTTACGAACTGGAGCTCCATTTTTGTTCCCGTCATGAGAGCCGCACCTCTCGCGATATCGTTGACGCGCTCGTAGATCTCCTTCACCTGGCTGTTCTTCGGCGCACGGATCAGATAGAGGACCTCACTGTACGGCTGAACGACATTCGGAGAATATCCGCCTGTGTTGGTGATCGCATAGTGAATGCGTGCTTCCTGGATGATATGCTCTCTTAAATACTGCACACCTGTGTTCATAAGCTCCACAGCGTCAAGTGCGCTTCTTCCAAGCTCCGGGCATGCCGCCGCATGGGATGCCTGTCCGTAGAAACGGTAGATGATCTGATAGTTCGCAAGGGAACTTCCGACAGAAACCACATTTTTATCGCCCGGATGCCATGTCACCGCAAAATCCAGGTTGTCAAACACGCCGTCTCTCGCCATAAAGCTCTTTCCGGATCCGCCTTCCTCGCCCGGACAGCCAAAGAAGATCACGGTTCCCTCTTTCCCGTTCTTCTCCAGATACTCTTTTACCGCGATTGCAGCCGCTACAGAGCCTGTTCCGAGAAGATTGTGGCCGCAGCCATGTCCCGGTGCGCCATCGACCAGTGCGGTCTTTTCCAGGCTCTCAGACTCCTGGCTGAGGCCTGACAGAGCGTCAAACTCACCGAGAATGCCCACTACCGGCTTTCCTGATCCGTAGGTACCGGAAAACGCGGTCGCGATCCCCGCAAGATTTCTCTCCACCCTGAATCCTTCTTTTTCAAGAAGTTCACACAATACGTCCGTGGAATGGAATTCCTGGAACGCAGTCTCCGGCTGGTCCCAGATCCTGTCACTGGCTTCACACACCGGTCCACGCTCTCTGTCAACTGCTTTTAATGCCTCTGCTTTTGTAATTCCCATCGCCGCATCCTCCTATGTTCATTGTTAAATAATGTTTAAAAAAATACAGGAACCCGGTATATCCAGATTCCTGTATCCAATCACTCCAGAGTCAGAAATCCTGCTTACGGCCGGGAAATGATCTCACAACCGTTTTTTCTATTCATGAGCATGATCACTCTGTGATTTCTCCGTCCTCATTTTCCTCAGATTCCGGATCTTCCACATTTTCGTCCTCCTCATCCTGGCGGCTGCTTTCACGCACTTTCGCGATGGAAGCAACGCGGACATTGGAGTCGGCATCAATGCTCATCAGTTTTACGCCGGATGTGTTTCTGCCGATCACGGAGATATCGTCAACACCCATGCGGATCAGAATTCCTTCATTGGTGATCAGCATGATGTCTCTTCCATCGTCGAGCAGTTTCATTCCGACAAGATTTCCTGTCTTTTCTGTCACATTATAGCAGAGAAGTCCCTTACCGCCGCGCAGCTGCAGCTTAAATTCAGAGATTCCCGTTCTCTTTCCGTATCCCTTTTCCGATACAACGAGCATGTACTCGCCCTGGCTTGCCATCTGCATGCCGACAACTTCATCGCCCTCATCGAGCTTCATGCCGATCACGCCATAGGAAACACGGCCGGTAATTCTCGCATCCGTTTCCTTGAAGCGGATGGACATACCGAATTTTGTAGCGAGGAAGATATCCTCGGTATTATCTGTCACTTTTACCTCGATCAGCTCATCACCTTCACGGAGCAGGATCGCCTGGAGACCCGTCTTTCTCATGTTGCTGTACTCGCGCATCGGGGTCTTCTTTACCATACCGTTCTTTGTGGCCATGAAGAGGTACTTGTCATCATCGATCTCACGCATCGGGATCGCCGCTGTGACCTTTTCTCCTGTCTGAAGCTGTAAAAGGTTTACGATCGCCGTTCCGCGGGCTGTTCTGCCTGCCTCGGGGATCTCGTACGCCTTGATCCGGTAGCAGCGTCCCATGTTCGTAAAGAACATGATGTAGTGATGGTTCGTGGTCATGAGAAGATCCTCGATGAAGTCCTCATCGATCGTCTGCATTCCCTTGATCCCCTTGCCGCCGCGGTTCTGGCTCTTGAAATTGTCCACGGACATTCTCTTGATGTAGCCGAGATTTGTCATGGCAATAACAGTGTCATCATCGGAGATCAGATCTTCCACGGACATATCATCGTCGAAGCCGATCTTTGTCCGTCTGTCATCCCCGTACTTCTCGGATATCACAAGGATCTCTTTTTTGATCACACCTAATAATTTATTTTCATCAGCCAGGATTGCGCGCAATTCCGCGATCTTTGCCTCCAGTTCTTTATATTCATTCTCAAGCTTCTCGCGTTCCAGACCTGTGAGAGCACGCAGACGCATGTCAACGATCGCCTGTGCCTGCGGGTCCGTGAGCTCAAAGCGCTCCATGAGTTCCCGCTTCGCCTCAGCGACATTCGCGGAACCGCGGATGATCTTTATCACTTCGTCAATGTGGTCCAGAGCCTTTAATAAGCCCTCTAAGATATGGGCACGCTCTTCCGCCTTATTTAAGTCGTACTTCGTTCTTCTGGTCACAACGTCCTTCTGGTGGTCCAGATAGTACTCCAGCATCTGAAGGAGGTTCAGGACCTTCGGCTCATTGTTTACCAGCGCCAGCATGATCACGCCGAAGGAATCCTGCAGCTGTGTATGCTTTAAGAGCTGGTTTAAGAGGACATTCGCATTTACATCTCTCCGAAGCTCGATGTTGATGCGGATTCCCTCACGGTTGGATTCATCGGTGATGCCGGTGATGCCGTCGATCTTCTTTGTCTTTACAAGCTCCGCCATCTTCTCGATCAGTCTTGCCTTATTGACAAGGTACGGAAGCTCTGTGACGATGATATGGCTCTTTCCGTTCGGTGCGGTCTCGATATTTGTCACGGCGCGGACTCTAATCTTTCCGCGTCCGGTCCGGTACGCCTCCTCGATTCCTCTTGTTCCGAGGATCTCAGCTCCTGTCGGGAAATCCGGTCCCTTGATGATCTGTAAGATCTCCTCCAGGGAGGTCTGTCTTCCTTCCTCCACCTGGTTGTCGATGATCTTTACTACTGCCGCAATGACTTCCCGAAGGTTGTGCGGCGGGATATTTGTCGCCATTCCGACTGCGATACCGGTTCCGCCGTTTACAAGAAGGTTCGGGAATCTGGACGGCAATACGGTCGGCTCTTTCTCGGTCTCATCGAAGTTCGGGATAAAGTCAACGGTATCTTTATAGATGTCCGCCAGCATCTCAACGGAGATCTTGCTGAGTCTCGCCTCGGTGTATCGCATGGCAGCGGCACCGTCGCCATCGATCGAACCAAAGTTTCCGTGTCCGTCTACGAGCATGTAGCGCATGGACCATTTCTGAGCCATGTTTACCAATGCTCCGTAGATGGAGCTGTCTCCGTGCGGATGATATTTACCCATGGTATCGCCGACGATACGGGCGCTCTTTCTGTGGGGCTTATCCGGACCGTTGTTCAATTCCGCCATGGAGTAGAGGACACGTCTCTGTACCGGTTTTAAGCCGTCACGGACATCCGGGAGCGCTCGCGACGCGATAACGCTCATGGCATAGTCGATGTACGACTTTTCCATGGTCTTCTTTAAGTCTATTTCATGAATCTTGTCAAAAATATTCGGTTCCATTCTTTCCTCCAATGCAGCCTGCGCTGCGCCTTAAACCTGCGTAAACTGCGCCGCCTGACGTTCCGGAAGGATTTTATCTCTTTCCGGAGCGCCCTGCTGCCGCATTAAATGTCAAGAGTTCCGTACTTCGCGTTCTGTTCGATGAACTCACGGCGCGGCTCTACCTGATCTCCCATGAGTGTCGTGAAGGTGAGATCGATCTCCGATGTCATCTCCTCGTTCATGGTCACACGTAAAAGAATTCGGTGTTCCGGATCCATGGTCGTCTCCCAGAGCTGCTCCGCGTCCATCTCACCAAGTCCTTTGTAACGCTGGATCTTGTTGTTCTGGTCACGTCCGATCTCTTTTAAGATGTTGTTTAACTCCTCATCGCTGTACGCATACCATACCCGCTTGTTTTTCTCGATCTTATAGAGCGGCGGCTGTGCCAGATAAACGTAGCCCTGTTTGATGAGCTCCGGCATGAACCGGTAGATAAAGGTTAAAAGCAGGGTGCTGATATGGGCACCGTCCACATCGGCATCAGTCATGATGATGATCTTGTGGTAGCGGAGCTTCGAGATATCGAAATCCTCATGAATTCCGGTACCGAACGCCGTGATCATGGATTTGATCTCCGCATTTCCGTAGATCCTGTCGAGTCTCGCCTTCTCCACGTTTAAGATCTTTCCGCGGAGCGGCAGGATCGCCTGGGTGCTCTTATTTCTCGCGTCCTTCGCGGAACCGCCGGCGGAATCTCCCTCAACGATGTAGATCTCGCATTCCTCCGGGTGTTTGCTGGAGCAGTCTGCAAGTTTTCCCGGAAGTGATAAACCGTCAAGAACGGTCTTTCTTCTCGTTAAATCTCTCGCTTTTCTCGCCGCTGCGCGCGCACGCTGGGCAAGAACGGATTTCTCGATGATCGTCTTTGCGACGGACGGATTCTGCTCAAGGAAGTAGGTGAGCTGTTCCGATACCACGCTGTCCACAGCGCCTCTCGCCTCACTGTTTCCGAGTTTCTGCTTCGTCTGTCCCTCAAACTGCGGCTCCTCGATCTTGACACTGATGATGGCCGTCAGACCTTCACGGATATCCTCACCGGTAAGAGCCGGCTCGCTGTCCTTAAGAAGCTTGTTCTTTCTTCCGTAGTCGTTGAATGTCTTGGTCAGGGCATTTCTGAAACCGGTCAGGTGGGTTCCGCCCTCCGGTGTGTTGATGTTGTTTACAAAGCTGTAGATATTCTCCGTGTAGGAATCGTTGTGCTGCATGGCAACCTCCACCAGCACGTTGTCCTTCTTGCCCTCGCAGTAGATGACCGTGTCATACAGCGGCACATTGCTGCGGTTTAAATAGCTGACAAATTCCTTGATCCCGCCTTCATAGTGGAATACCTTTTCCTTCTTGTCCTCGCGGTCATCCCGTAAAATGATCTTTAAGTTCTTTGTCAGGAATGCCGTCTCGCGGAGACGGATCTTTAAGGTGTCATAGTCATAGACCGTCTCCTCAAAGATCTCCTTGTCCGGGAGGAAGGAAACCTTGGTACCGTGTTTGTCAGCCGGACAGTCGCCAACGATCTTTAACGGATACATCGTTTTTCCGCGCTCATAGCGCTGCTTGTAGATCTTTCCTCCGTGGTAGACTTCAACCTCAAGCCACTCCGACAGCGCGTTTACAACGGATGCACCTACGCCGTGCAGACCGCCGGATACCTTGTATCCCCCGCCGCCGAACTTACCGCCGGCATGAAGGATCGTAAATACGACTTCAACTGCAGGCAGTCCTGCTTTTTTCTGGATATCGACCGGGATTCCACGTCCGTCATCAATGACCGTGATCGAATTATCCGCGTTGATCTGCACATCAATGGTGTCGCAGTATCCTGCCAGGGCCTCATCCACTGCGTTATCCACGATCTCATATACCAGATGGTGAAGTCCCCTCGAAGACGTACTTCCAATGTACATTCCCGGTCTTTTTCTTACAGCCTCAAGTCCCTCCAGAATCTGGATTTGATCTGCATTATATTCTGCGCTCATGAAGTTCCTCCTTTAGTCTTCGCTCTCTACCGTTCCTTCAACAATCTTAAAAATCTTGTCCATCCGGAATTTGCTGTTTACAAACTCATCCAACCCTGTACAGGTGATCAGGGTCTGGATGTGGGTAATTTCTGAAAGTAAATGTTCCTGTCTCTTGCTGTCAAGTTCAGAAAGGACATCATCCAGTAAAAGCACCGGGTAATCCTTTACGATCTTTTTCACCAGCTCGATCTCCGCAAGTTTTAAAGAAAGAGCTGCCGTTCTCTGCTGTCCCTGGGAGCCGAAACGTCTGATGTCTGTTCCGTTCACGATGAAATTCAGGTCATCGCGGTGCGGTCCTGTCAGGGTCTGCCTCTGTTTGATCTCCTGAAACTGGTTCTTTGCGAGCTGTTCCCTGAAATTCTCCGCCGTCACATTCGGCTCATAGGCGATGGAAAGTGTTTCCTTTCCGCCGGACAGTCCGGCATGGATCCCGGCGATCAGGGGATTCAGCTCTTTTATAAACTCGGAACGCATAATTATTAATTCGGCACCATACTTTAAGAGCTGCTCGTCCCACATGGGGAGCGTGTCTTTTAAAGACGTATTGTAGTCTATGTCTTTTAATAGTTTATTTCGTTGTATAACCGTTTTGTTATACTGTACCAAATTGTAGACATAGAGCTTATTCAGCTGGCAAAGTTCCAGGTCGACGAAGCGTCTCCGCTCGGCAGGTCCGTTCTTGATGATATTCAGATCTTCCGGTGAAAAGAAGATCACATTGACGATCCCGAAAAGTTCGCTTGCCTTTTTGATCGGAACGCCATTGACTGCGACCCCTTTTGCCTTATTTTTTTTCAGATGCATATCGATCCGGTAGGGAATTCCATCCCGGCGGACCATCATTTTGATATGGGATTCATCTGCACCGAACCTGATGATCTCTTTATCTTTGCTGCCCCGATGCGATTTTGTTGTGCTGCACACATAGACTGCCTCCAGGATATTCGTCTTTCCCTGGGCATTATCTCCATAAAGAACGTTCGTTCCTTTATGAAAATCGATATGTAAATGACTGTAATTTCTGTAATCTGACAGCTCGATGGATTCTATGAACATGAAAAAATCCTTACTTTTCTACCTTAAATGTCTTTCCGTCATAGGAAACAGTATCTCCAGGGTAAAGTTTTTTGCCGCGCTGGGTCTCAACTTCCCCATTTACTTTTACAAGTCCGTCCTGGATCACAAACTTTGCGTCCACTCCGGAGCCAACAAGACCGGCAAGTTTTAATGCCTGTCCCAGCTTGATAAATTCATCTTTTAAGTGAATACTTTCCATTTTTCTCCTTTTTTATTCCGGTTTTTTGAAAAACCAGCCCGAAACTCCGGATTTTTCCGGAATTTCGGGAAAATTTCATCTGTTTTTAGATCGCAGCCGCGTTAAAGTTTACCGGAAGGATCAGATAAATATAATTTTCTTCCTCATCTTTGATGAAACACGGAGATTTTGCGTTCATCATATAGAGAGTTACTTCCTCATCATCGATGATGCGGAGTGCATCACTTAAGAATTTCGGGTTGAATCCGATCATCAGATCCTGGCCTGTCTTATGGATCAGGATCTCCGCATTCATCGTACCGAAACTGGAATTTAATTTCAGGCTCATTTTTGAATCTTCGATGTTCAAAATGATCGGTTTTTTATCATTTTCGCGGATCAGAATGATGGCTCTCTCAATGCTGTCGAGAAAATCTTTCTTATTCAGAGTCACTTTTGTGGCATAATCACTGGAAAGCATCTGATCTACTTTGAAATATTCGCCCTCGATCAGGCGGGAAACAACGATCGTATCATCAAATTCGAAGAGAATATGGTTCGCTCCGAAGAAGATCTGGACCTCTTTTTCGTTGTCTCCGGTCAGAATTTTACTGATTTCATTCAAAGTTTTTCCCGGAACGATGACTTTTGTGCTTTCATATTCATCTTTTAATACAATTTTGCGAATTGCCATACGATGACCATCGAGAGAAACAACTCTTAATGTATCGCCGTTTACCTCAAAAAGCTCACCTGTCATCATCTTGTTGCTGTCATTGACAGAGATGGAGAAGATGGTCTGGCGGATCACTTCTTTTAAGGAAAACTGGGAGAGTGTAATGTTTTTATTTCTCTCAATATACGGAAGATAGGAGAATTCCTCACCATCTTTTCCCTGAATTTTGAATACAGAGTTCTCACAGGCGATCACAGTATTGAATTTTTCGTCAGATTCGATCGTTACAAGGGAATCTGAATCAGATAATTTTCTTGCAATTTCAGAAAAAAGCTTTGCATCCAGTGCAATTTTACCTTTTTCAAGGATATCACCTTCAACTTTTGTCTCAATGCCGAGCTCCATATCGTTAGCTGTCAGTTTGATCTCATCTGTAGATGCATCAATCAGGATGCACTCTAAGATCGGCATCGTTGTTTTTGACGGAACTGCCTTGAGAACAATATTGATACCGTTTAAAAGAGCGGTCTTCTGGAATGTCAGTTTCATAGTTGTTGATAACTTCCTTTCTTGAGAAACGTTCATAAGATAAAGAAATATATAAAAGATATTCGTCTTAACAGTAGTAGGGGGTGTGAATTTGTTAATAAGGGGAAAAAGCCCTGTGAAACACTGAAAAAAACGCTGTGAAAACCATTGTGGGTAACTAAAAAAATCCGGAAGGACAACCGAAGAGTTTTCCACAAGCAAAAATCCGGAAAAATTATCCGATTTTTATCCACAAATTTTCAACGGGATTTCCACGAAAAAATCCACAAAGCTGTTTTGCGCATTCAAAGTTACAGTTCACACGCCTACTGCGGGTTGATCTTTTTCTTTAAAATATCGATCGTATTCTTTAAATTCTCATCAGTCTTTAATTCACTGGCGATCTTTTTCGTTCCATGAATGATCGTCGTGTGATCACGACCGCCGAGAGCTTTTCCGATATTCTGGAGAGACTCATTTGTCATATCACCGCACAGATACATGACGATCTGGCGAGGAAATACGAGTTCCTTGCTTCGTTTCTGACCGATGAGATCGAGAGGAGTGATGCCGAAATGCTCAGAAACTACATTAATAATGAGCTGCGGCGTCACTTCACGGGCTGCATTCGGAGAGATCAGATCTTTCAATGCTTCCTCGGCAAGCTCAAGATTGATCTCCTTATTATTTAATTTGCTGGAAGCGACGATCTTTGTGAGCGCACCTTCCAGTTCACGGATGTTGGATTTTACATTGGTAGCGATATATTTGATGATCTCGTTGTCAATGTTGTATCCTTCCAGTTCTTCTTTTTTCCGAAGGATCGCCATCCGGGTCTCATAGTCCGGCGGCTGGATATCTACGGTAAGTCCCCATTCGAAACGGGAACGAAGACGGTCTTCGAGTGTTTCGATTTCTCTCGGAGGACGGTCGGAAGAAATAATGATCTGCTTTTTTGCCTCATAGAGGGCATTGAATGTATGGAAAAATTCTTCCTGGGTACTTTCTTTGCCGATGATGAACTGGATATCATCGATCAGAAGAACATCATTATTTCTGTATTTTTCACGGAATTCCGTGGTGGAAACATTGTTTTTGTTACGGATCGCGTCGATCAGTTCGTTCGTAAATTTTTCGGAAGTCACGTACAGGATCTTTGCGCTCGGGTTATTTTTTAAGATGAAATGGGCAACGGAATGCATTAAGTGTGTTTTTCCGAGTCCCACGCCTCCATAAATAAATAACGGGTTATAGATCTCGCCCGGAGATTCCGCAACAGCCAGGGATGCAGCATGGGCAAGATTGTTGTTTTTTCCGACTACGAAGGTATCAAATGTGTAGCGCGGATTTAAGTTTGCGTTCTGAAGAGCAAGCTGACTGACCGTATTATTGTTCACGTTGATCAGACGATTCTCTTTTTCCGGTTCCTTCACGTCAGATTTCAGTTTGAAATCCAGTTTACACTGAAAACCTGTGATCTCCTCGATCGTAATTGTCAACAGGAATTCATATTTCTTTTTCACATAGCTGATGAAGGCAGAATCCGGCACCAGGATCGTGAGGATATCTTTATCCACAGAATCCGGGATCAGCGGCAGCAGCCATGTGCGGTAGGACACCTCTGAAATATCGTGTTCTTCTTTGATATTTAAAAGGATTTCGTCCCATTTAGCTTTGATTTCTTCCAGCATATTCATACTCCTAAACATGTGTATAACGATGTGCATAGCTGTGGAAAAGGTGGGGACCTGTCCACAAAAGCACATAAACCCAATCTAATCTTATTCTAACGTAAAAGAGGATAATTTTCAATGTCAAATGTGAAAATCCACAACTTTTCCAATAAGTTATCCACAACTTATCCACGATTTGGGGATAAGTTGATAATTGCGGGTGGAAAACATGTGAATACCCACATAACAAGATGTACGCCAGGAACGGACACGAAAAATACAACAGGTTGTGTCCGCGAAGGATGGACAGGTCGGGCAGAGAGGCTGAAATCAGGCGGGCAGCAGGAGAGATGCTGAGAAAAATTTCTTTTGTGTATAGGAAGAAAAAATGCAGGGCACGGAATACCGGGAGAAGAAATCTGTAAAATGGAAAAATTGGAAAATGCAGGAAAACAGTTTGACTCTGAGACGATGACACGGTATAATGCAAGTCGTGACTATATTGCATTGTATCTCGCAAGAGAACAGTAGCAGGAGGAATTGAAAAATGAAAATTGAAAAGAAAGTTCTGGACATGTCCCTCGCCGGGATCTTTACCGCGATCATCATCGCCATGTCGGTCGTACCGTTTCTCGGTTACATCCCGTTAGGCTTTATGAATGCGACGATCATTCACGTCCCGGTCATCATCGGAGCGATCATTCTCGGACCGAAGTACGGCGCTTACTTAGGACTGGTATTTGGTGTGACCAGCCTCGTAAAAGCGACCATTACCCCTGGTGTGACCTCCTTCGTATTCAGTCCGTTCGTTACGATCGGCGGATACAGCGGAAACATGTGGAGCGCCGTGATCGCGATCGTGCCGCGTGTATGCATCGGCATCGTTGCTTATTATGTATATAAGCTGATCATGAAGGTCGCTCACGGGATCAAAGGCAGCCAGACCGTTGCCCTCTGGGTGGCTGGTATTGCAGGAGGTATGACAAACACACTGCTTGTCATGAATGGAATCTACATCTTCTTCGGACAGAGCTATGCCGCAGCGTCCAACAAAGCAGTCGAGCACATCTACGATGTGATCCTCGGGATCATCCTCGGATTTGGAGTTCCGGAGGCGATCGTTGCCGGTATTCTTACAACAGCGATCACGAAGGTCCTGTTTAAGATCATGAAAAACAACGGCTGATCGTGAGCCGGAAGAGTGTGCATCGCAGCAAATAGAGAGCTGCAGCTTCTATATAATAATGAAGAGATACTAAATATAGTGACATAAAATCGAAACATACATTTTATGGGGGATGGCGAAAAGCTGTCCCCCTTTTTGGATGACGGAGAGAGAAAGACGGGCGTTTGTATGAGGACTCTCCGGAAAGCCGGAATGTGGATAACAGGCGAAAAAATTACAAAGATATGAGTCGGAAATCCCCATGATTTAAGGATTTTTTTGAAATTTGGTCTTGACGAAGGACGGCAATTTTTATATAATCGATACGATGCTTCAATATGTCTTAGTTTATATGTACATGAGAAGGTACTTGAATTTATAGTAAGAGGAGGTGCCGGGTTTATGAAGATGACATTTCAGCCGAAGAACACTCAGAGAAAAAGAGTTCATGGTTTCAGAGCGAGAATGGCAACAGCAGGTGGCAGAAAAGTTTTAGCTGCCAGAAGAGCAAAAGGTAGAGCTAGATTATCTGCTTAATGAACCAAGAGAGTATCCGGAAGTTTAGGAAAACTTTTGGATACTCTTTTTTGTTATTCAGAGAGGTATTGAATGAAAAGGTTCAATTCGTTAAAGAAAAATCAGGACTTCCAGACGGTTTACCGCGGTGGAAAGTCCTACGCAAACAAATATCTGGTCATGTACGTGATGGATTCGGGACGGGAGGACACGAGGATCGGCATTTCCGCCAGCAAAAAGGTTGGAAACAGCGTCGTGAGACATCGGTTCGCGAGACTTGTCCGTGAAAGTTTCCGGTTAAATAAGGACATATTAGAAGACGGCAAAGACATCATCGTTGTCGCGCGGGTCGCGGCAAAAGACAAAAATTTCGACAAGATTGAGAGTGCATTTCTGCACTTATGCGGGCTTCATAACATTTTAAAAGAATCGAAGTGAGTGGTTTATGAAATGGGTACTGATTGGTCTGATCAAGATTTACAGGAAGTTTATCTCTCCCTGTATCGGCCCTCACTGTATTTATACGCCGACCTGCTCCCAGTACGCCATGGAAGCGATCAAGAAATACGGCGCTATAAAAGGTACTTATCTTGCTTGCAGGCGGATTCTGCGATGTCACCCGTTTGCAAAAGGCGGTTATGATCCAGTCCCGTAGAAAACCCCAGGAGGTAAGATATGGTTTTGACGAAGGCTGGTTCCATTCTGGGACCGATCGCGACTGTCCTTGGCTATGTCATGGACATCCTCTTCAGATTTACAAGCAGCTTCGGCGTGTTTAATGTAGGTCTGTGCATCATTCTGTTTACGATCGTAATGAAAACACTGATGATACCGCTGACGATCAAACAGCAGAAAACCACAAAACTCATGTCTGTCATGAATCCGGAGATCCAGGCGATCCAGAAGAAGTATAAAGGAAAGTCGGATCAGGAGTCCATGCAGCGTCAGAACGTGGAGATCCAGGCTGTTTACGAGAAGTACGGCACAAGCATGACAGGCGGATGCCTTCCGCTGCTGATCCAGATGCCGATCCTTCTTGCACTGTACCGTGTCATCTACAATATTCCGGCATACGTTCCGTCTGTCCGCGTTTATTTCGACAACGTTGTCACTCCGTTGATGGGACAGGCTGACTATGCTCAGAAGTTACAGGAAATCACAAATATCGCAACCGCCTGCGGCGGAAAATTAGACAAGTTTGATTTCACAAATGCAAACCGTCTTGTAGACATGCTCTATAAATTCTCCACATCCCAGTGGGGAGAGCTTCAGGCACTGTTCCCGGCAATCTCTGATGTGATCGGCCAGAATGCTGCTGTTGTCGAGAGAATGAACACGTTCCTCGGTTTAAATATGGCAGAGGCGCCGGGCTGGGTACCGTCCTTCGCATGGATCATCCCGGTTCTTGCGGCAGTGTCCCAGTGGTTCAGCACAAAGCTCATGAGCGGAAATCAGCCGTCCACATCCGCAGATGCAGAGAATCCGATGGCCCAGTCCATGAAGACTATGACAACGACAATGCCGTTATTCTCCGCGTTCATCTGTATCACGATGCCGGCAGGTCTTGGCATCTACTGGATCGCGACCAGCGTTGTTACAATTATCCAGCAGCTCATCGTCAACGCGTACATGGATAAAGTAAATATCGACGATATGATCGCAAAGAACCTGGAAAAGGTAAATAAGAAACGTGCAAAACAGGGACTTCCGCCGGCTAAGGTAACTCAGAACGCTACAGCATCCTTAAAGGCGATCAAGGCTGAGGAGGAGAAAGAGAAAGTAGCTGAGGAAGTTAAGAAGGAAAAGATCGCGAAACAGATCGAGGAGTCCAGCAAGTACTACAACACCAACGCGAAACCGGGAAGTCTCGCTTCCAAAGCAGCGATGGTCCAGAAGTACAATGAGGCACATGACAAGCGAAAATAATAAGGGGGTTCTGTTATGGAAATGATTACAGTGACTGCGAAAACTGTGGAAGATGCAATCACACAGGCATCCCTGCAGCTCGGTGTGAGCAGTGATCGGATTCAGTATGAGGTCGTTGAAAAAGGAAGTGCCGGAGTTCTTGGCGGACTCTTTGGTTCCAAGCCGGCAGTGATCCGCGCGAAGAAGATCGAGACCGTTGACGATAAGGCCGTAGATTTCCTGAATTCCGTTTTCGACGCAATGGGCCTTGCCGTTGATGTGGAAGTGAAAATGAATGAAGAGGAAAAGGAGATGGATGTCAACCTGACCGGCGAGGAGATGGGACTTCTCATCGGCAAGAGAGGACAGACACTCGATTCCCTTCAGTATATTGTAAGCCTTGTTGTAAATAAGGAATCTGAGGACTACTTAAGAGTCAAGCTGGATACCGAAAATTACAGAGAGAGAAGAAAAGAAACACTGGAGACTCTCGCAAAGAATATTGCTTACAAAGTAAAACGGACAAGACGTCCGGTTTCCTTAGAGCCGATGAACCCGTACGAAAGACGGATCATTCACTCTGCACTTCAGAACGATAAATACGTATTCACAAAGAGCGAAGGTGAGGATCCGTTCCGTCATGTTGTGATCGCATTAAAGAAGGAAGAGCGCAGGGAGAGAAGACCGAGATACGAGAGACGCGAGAGAACATCCGCTTACGAAAATACTCGTCGTGAGCAGGAATAAAACAAGCATATCGGAATGAAAGAGGGGTTGCCTATGGCAGCCCCTTTGTGCTATGATAGGGTGACAAATTGTGTGAATTCCCGTGCATTTTGGAAACCGAATTGCGGCAGGATCAGATGATAGAAGTTCTGCTTCCAAAATGTGCGGAACAGGAAAAATTGCGATGCTGTCTGTCTGGAATATGAAACAGGCAGCAGGAATATCAGGATGGAGATTATGGAATATACAGATACGATTGCAGCGATCGCGACGGCGATGGGAAATTCCGGGATCGGGATCGTGCGGATCAGCGGTGAGAATGCGGTGGAAATTGCGGAAAAAGTGTTCCGCGCCCCGGGAAAGAAGAAGCTCTCGGAAGCTGCGAGTCACACGATTCATTACGGATATGTTTATGATGGAGATGAGACGATCGATGAGGTCCTTCTGATGCTCATGAGAGGACCGAGAAGCTATACGGCGGAAGATACCGTTGAGATCGACTGTCATGGCGGAATGCTCGTCACAAGACGGATCCTGGAGACAGTCTTAAAGGCGGGAGCGAGACTTGCCGAGCCGGGAGAATTTACAAAACGCGCCTTCTTGAACGGCAGGATCGATCTCTCACAGGCGGAGGCCGTCATCGACGTGATCAACGCGAAAAATGAATATGCGCTGCAGTCGTCTGTCAGCCAGCTTCGCGGAAGCGTGTCGAAGGAGATCCATGAGATCCGGGATCAGATCATCTACGAGATCGCCTTTATCGAATCGGCGCTCGATGACCCGGAGCATATTTCCCTGGACGGATACGGGGAGAAGCTCCTCGGCGTGGTCCTTTCCGTGAAGAAAAAACTGGAAAAACTGATCCGCTCCTCCTCAAACGGACGTGTGGTCTCAGAGGGCGTGAAGACGGTTATCCTGGGGAAGCCGAATGCCGGAAAATCGTCGCTGATGAACGTTTTAGTCGGTGAGGACCGCGCGATCGTGACGGATGTGGCAGGAACCACGAGAGATATTCTGGAGGAACATATCTACCTTCAGGGGATCAGCTTAAATGTTGTGGATACGGCCGGGATCCGGGACACGGAGGATGTGGTCGAAAAGATCGGTGTCTCCCGCGCGATGGAAGAGGCAAAGAAGGCCGATCTGATCATCTACGTCGTGGATGGATCGAGAGAGCTGGATGAGAATGATTATCAGATCATGGACTTCATAAATGACCGGAAAGCCGTTGTCCTCTTAAATAAGAGCGACCTGGAACCGGTCGTGTCCGCGAAAGAAGTGGAAGAGCGGTCGGGACATAAGGTGATCGGGATCTCCGCAAAGGAGGAGACCGGAATTGACCTTCTGGAAGAGGAGATAAAGGCTTTATTCTATGAAGGTGAGATCGACTTCAACGACCAGGTCATGATCACGAATGTACGCCATGTGAGGGCTCTAAAGGATGCTTTTGATAGCATGTCCATGGTTGAGAAAAGTATTGAGAACGGCATGCCGGAGGATTTCTATTCGATCGATCTGATGGATGCGTATGAGAAGCTGGGACTCATCGTCGGGGAATCCGTGGAGGATGATCTGGTGAACGAGATCTTCAGCAAATTCTGTATGGGAAAATAGAAAAGAGGAAATAAAATGCCGGTAGTAGAGGAGACATATGATATTGTAGTTGTCGGTGCGGGCCATGCGGGATGCGAGGCGGCACTTGCGGCAGCGAGACTTGGATTTGAGACGATCATGTTCACGGTCAGCGTGGACAGCATCGCTCTGATGCCGTGCAACCCGAACGTCGGAGGAAGTTCCAAGGGACATCTTGTCCGTGAGCTGGATGCCCTCGGCGGAGAGATGGGAAAAAATATCGATAAAACATTTATCCAGTCAAAGATGTTAAACGAGTCAAAGGGGCCGGCGGTCCATTCCCTGCGCGCCCAGGCGGATAAGCAGGAGTATACGAGATCCATGCGCCGCGTCCTTGAAAACACGGACCACCTGACGATCCGCCAGGCCGAGGTGGCTGAGATCCTGACGGAGGAGATCCCGGGAGAATACGGGACCTTTAAAGAGGAACACGGAGAAAACGGGCAGCAGGAGAGCAGCTATCCGGTGAAAAAGAGGATCATCGGCGTGAAAACGTATTCCGGCGCGATCTATAAGTGCCGCGCGGTCGTTCTTGCAACCGGCGTATATCTCCGCGCGAGATGCATCTACGGGGATGTCAGCAATCCGACAGGACCGAACGGTCTGCAGGCGGCCAACCATCTGACAGACTCCTTAAAGGCAAACGGGATCGAGATGTACCGCTTTAAGACAGGAACTCCGGCGAGAGCAGATAAGAGAAGTATCGATTTTTCGAAGATGGAAGAGCAGTTCGGAGACAAGCGCGTCGTTCCGTTCTCCTTCTCCACGGATCCGGAGTCGGTGCAGAAAGACCAGATTTCCTGCTGGCTGACCTACACAAATGAGAAGACTCATGAGATCATCCGGAACAACCTGGACCGTTCGCCGTTATTCTCCGGTGCGATCGAAGGAACGGGACCGAGATACTGCCCGTCGATCGAGGATAAGGTTGTAAAATTCCCGGATAAGGAGCGCCATCAGGTGTTCGTAGAGCCGGAGGGACTCTACACGAACGAGATGTATCTCGGCGGAATGTCGAGTTCTCTTCCGGAGGATGTCCAGTATGCGATGTACCGGACTGTTCCGGGGCTTGAAAATGTCAAAATTGTTCGAAATGCATATGCAATTGAGTATGATTGCATCAACCCGAGACAGTTAAAAGCGTCTCTCGAATTTAAAAATATCGATGGATTATTCTCCGGCGGCCAGTTTAACGGAAGCTCCGGATACGAGGAAGCTGCCGTTCAGGGCTTCATGGCCGGCGTCAACGCGGCGAGAAAGCTGCAGGAGAAGAGTGCAGTGGTCCTTGACCGTTCCCAGGCGTATATCGGGGTTCTGATCGATGATCTTGTCACGAAAGAGAACCATGAGCCGTACCGTATGATGACATCGAGAGCAGAATATCGTCTGCTCCTTCGCCAGGACAATGCGGACCTCAGACTTCGTGGGATCGGACATGAGATCGGCCTTGTGTCGGATGAGCAGTATGAATACGTGGTATGGAAAGAAAAAGCCATCGAGGAGGAGATCGCCCGTCTGGAAAAGGCGACGATCGGAGCGAACGAGAAAGTTCAGAAGTTCCTTGAGGCACATGGAAGTACAACATTAAAATCCGGAAGCACACTCGCAGAACTCATTAAGAGACCGGAACTGAATTATGAGATGCTGGCGGAACTCGACGAGAAGAGACCGGAACTTCCGGCTGATGTGCGGGAACAAGTTGATATAAATCTGAAATATGACGGATATATCCGCAGACAGAAGCAGCAGGTAGCTCAGTTCAAGAAGCTGGAAGGAAGAAAAATCCCGGCGGATCTCGACTATACGACGGTGAACAGCCTTCGAAGAGAGGCAGTCCAGAAACTGAATCTCTACAAACCTGAGAATATCGGCCAGGCGTCCAGAATTTCCGGTGTGTCTCCGGCTGATATTTCCGTGCTGATGGTACATCTGGAGCAGATGGGGAGAAAGTAATAACATGACAGATGAATTTGTAAAATTATTGGATCAGGGCTGCGTGGATCTCGGAGTGACGCTTTCGGATCAGCAGAAAGAGCAGTTTTTCAAGTATTATGAGATGCTGATCGAGAAGAATAAAGTGATGAATCTCACGGCGATCACGGAGCTTTCAGATGTGATCACAAAGCATTTCGTGGACAGTCTGCTCCTTGTTCTTGCTGCACCTGAGCTTGGATTAAAACTGGATGCGTCATCGAAATACAGCTGTATCGATGTGGGAACCGGAGCGGGATTTCCGGGAATCCCGTTAAAGATCGCATTTCCTGGCCTTAAGATCACACTCTTGGATTCCTTAAATAAGAGAGTCGGATTCTTAAATGAAGTGATCGAGGCACTGGGACTTACTGATATCACAGCAGTCCACGGCCGCGCCGAGGATTACGGCCGCGACCCGAAATACAGGGAACAGTTTGATCTCTGCGTATCCCGCGCGGTTGCGAATATGTCCACACTTTCCGAATACTGCATTCCGTTCGTGAAAAAAGGCGGCTATTTTATTCCGTATAAATCGGGGAAAGCTGACGAGGAGATCGAACAGGCGAAATCTGCGGTAAAAAAACTCGGCGGAGAACTGAAAGAAGTGATCGTAAAAGTTCTTCCGGAGACAGATGTGGAACGCACCTTTGTCCCGGTCAAGAAGATGGCAGTCACTGCAAAGAAATATCCGAGAAAGGCGGGACTTCCGGGGAAGGAACCGTTGAAGTAACGATTATTGATAAAAAACAAGCGCTGATCCTGATTTACACAGGACCGGCGCTTTGTTTTTATTTATGGGCAGGAATGTTTCACGTGAAACATTTGGGATATTTTTGATAAATGTCATCAGTTGAAAAACATCTGAATGATCGAGCTGACCTCCTCTGGCTTTTCAATCTGCGGAAGATGTTTTGTGTTGGCAATCGTGCTGGACTCGATCGCTGGGTTGCACTTCGTATATTCTTTTGTGATCAGATCGATATCCGGCTCCGCTTCACCGCCGAGAATATAGATGCTGTTGTCGATCTTTTCCAGAGTTTTTGTGATGTTACATTTCGTGTAATTACACTGGACGCTGGCGTAGACAGACTTCGGAGAGTCGCCAAGATGGGCGGACTCATAATATTTGTCGAGGTTGTGCGGATTTACATCGTACGGATTGTAGAAGTAGTTCTCGGAGAATGTTTTGGAGATGATACTTCTCGCAGATGCAAAATTGTAGAGCAGAGTTCCGACGATCGGGAGATCGAGGATCAACTTGTAACATTTTGCAGATTTTCCCGGTATATGGCAGCAGGAGAGGAGTGAGTCCGGATTGATGAACATCATCTGCTCAAAGAGATCCGGATTGTATCCGCAGGCCATTGTTGCGATCGGAGCGGAGGCACCGGTAGCGACAATATTTGTGCGGCGACCGATCTCAGACTTCACGAAATCGTTTAACAACTGCACATAGAGGAAGTTTGTATAAGTCAGGTTCGGTTTTTCGGAACGGCCACAGCCTAAAAGGTCGATCGTGTAAATGGTGTAATGTTCTTTTAAAAGCGGGATCAAAGAATCCCATTCACAGCCGCTGGATGCATGAGTCAGATCATGAACGAGAAGAAGTGGTTTTCCTGTTCCAGTCTTTGTATAGTAAATATTGCCAAGTCTCCAGCGATAGCAGCGTGGCTCCGGCTGAGCCAGAAGATTTCTTGAAACCGCGGACATCTTGATGTATTTGTTGATCAGCGCTGTTCCGACAGCCGCACCGGCAGAGAGAAGAACAGCAGTGATGATTCTGTTTTTTACTTTCATAGTTCACCTCGAAATTGGATGATGGAATATCGAATAGAAACAGGAACTTTTGCGAGAGAAGAGCAGTGAATTCATACCGCTTTCCCGGGCTGTTCCATGGGTATATTATAATATAATTGGTGGGGAGATACAACAGGCGAAAGTATGAAATGTTTCTGAAGAAAATTGGCAGTTGTCTGAGAGAAAGATTTCAGATTAAAAGGCGGTAGTAGGAAGATTGGTGATATATTGGACTTAGGATAACAAGCGGGAATCCTCGGTTATTCAATTGCCGATGTAGTTCACAGAGGAATATCGAAATGAGGGAAAAAAGTTGTGCTTGATGGGAAATACATGGAAAGAAAATGGCGATGTTCCACGTGAAACATCAGAGCGAAAAAATCGGAAGAGCAGATTGTTTCACATGAAACATTTTAATAAAAAACGAGTTGAGAGCGAAATATAATGTTCCATGTGAAACATCTAAAAGAAAACGTATATGAACAAGAAAACCGGTTTATGTGAAAAACGGAAGATGGAAAGTGTTAGTAAACGTATATATAGAGCGGAAATGTTCCACGTGAAACATCTGAGAGAAAATGCACATGAAAAAGAAAATGGTTTACGGATAAGTACAAAAAGAAAACATTGATGGGAAGAAAAATTGTTCCACGTGAAACATTTAAGAAAAGACACTGAAGTTTTGTAAAAGTATGAAAGAAGCTTAGAAAAGTACTATAAGAGAAAAATGAAAGAAAAGCACTAAAAATAAATGGATAAGCCATGATACTTTATGTGAGACATGGAGCATCAAAAAGTAAACATAGAAATAAGATCTTGAACGCAGATAAGCATTCCCCCGCTTCAAGTGCGCGGAGCACTAAGCGGTGGGTGAGTGGGATGCTTATGTCAGTGGGAGTTGAAAGCTCCCACTGACAGATCGCGAAGCGACTGCGTTCAGAGCAAGTAGCGAAGCGGATTGCGAATGTCCGCTTTACAAGAAAAAGGAAAGCGAGCTGTAAATTGCAGTATATGTTTCACGTGAAACATATACTGCGATGGATACGTTATAAACATTGTATAACAAAGCACTAACGCACGATCAGAAGCTGTGCGGCTATGCCTTGTAGGAATTGCAAAAATGTTTCACGTGAAACATTTTTAATTTTATAGGGTAAATCAATAGGAAAATAGGGAAAATTGTGTTATACTAAGTTTCGCTAAAGTTTTGAATATAAATAGTAACGATAAAAATAGGTAGAGCTGACCTGCGGAAAGGATAGAGGTATGGGACGTATTATTGCAATTACAAATCAAAAGGGTGGTGTCGGAAAGACGACAACCGCGATCAATTTGTCGGCCTGCCTGGCTGAAGCAGGACAGAGAGTGCTGACTGTGGACTTTGATCCGCAGGGAAATACAACAAGCGGACTTGGATTGGAAAAAGGAAATATTGACAATACTGTATATGAACTCCTGATGGGAGAATGCACGGTGGAAGAGTGCATCAATCCGAGCGTTCAGGAACGTCTTGATGTAATGCCATCGGATGTGGATCTTGCAGGAGCGGAGATCGAACTCCTTGATATGGAGGAAAAGGAATGCATCCTGAAGAAAAATCTGGAGCTATTAAATGGTAAGTATGATTTTATCATTATCGACTGCCCGCCGTCTCTGAACCTTCTGACGATCAATGCGTTGACAGCAGCCAATACGGTACTTGTCCCGATCCAATGTGAATATTATGCACTGGAAGGATTAAGCCAGGTGTTGAAAACAGTAAATCTTGTTCAGAAAAAACTAAATCCGGCGCTGGAAGTAGAGGGCGTTGTATTTACGATGTATGACTCGAGAACAAATCTGTCTCTGGAAGTCGTAGAGAATGTAAAAGAACATCTGAATGAAAATATCTACAAGACGATCATTCCGAGAAACGTCAGACTGGCGGAGGCACCGAGCTATGGTATGCCGATCAATCTCTATGACAGCCGGTCATCAGGCGCGGAGAGCTACAGACTTTTAGCAGCGGAAGTCATCAGCAGAGGAGAAGAGATATAATGGCAAAGCGTGGATTAGGAAAGGGACTTGGCGCTTTTTTTGGAGAAGAGGTTGCAAATACGAAAGAAACTTCTGGAGAAAAAGTAAGCAGAAGTGAAAGAAAAGAACAGTTAATGGGAAAAACGGCTGAGAAAAAGCCGGAAAATACAGCTAAGAATACAGAAAAAAGAGGGATAGCCGGAAACAGAGAGGCGGGAAAGAGTAGCGTGGTGAAGGACCAGGAAAACCAGGGAAAGAATAAAAATGGTGTTTCCGGAAATGCGCCGTCCGCAAACGGACAGAAGGCAAATGAACCAATCATCATCGAAAAGATCGTAGAAAAACCGGTAGAAAAGATCGTTGAGAAGATCGTCGAGAAACCAGTCGAGAAGATCGTAGAAAAGATCGTCGAGAAGCCAGTTGAAAAAATCGTTGAGAAAGTGGTTGAAAAGCCGGTTGAGAAGATCGTAGAAAAACCTGTCGAGCAGACCTTAAAACTCAATCTGATCGAGCCGAACAGCGAGCAGCCGCGAAAGAATTTTGACGAAGAAAGTCTTCAGGAACTGGCTGATTCCATCAAACAGTATGGAATTCTACAGCCGCTGATCGTCCAGAAAAAGGGTAGTCACTACGAGATCATCGCCGGTGAGCGCCGCTGGCGCGCGGCAAAGCTTGCAGGGATCACGGATGTTCCGGTACTGATCCGCGAGTATGACAAACAGCAGACGATGGAGATCGCCCTGATCGAGAATGTCCAGCGTGCGGATTTAAACCCGATCGAGGAAGCACAGGCTTTCCAACAGCTGATCCAGGAGTTTCATCTGACTCAGGAGGAGATCGCGAATCGCGTTTCCAAGAACCGTGCGACGATCACAAACAGCATGCGTCTGTTGAAACTTGATTCCAGAGTGCAGGATATGCTGGCGGAAGGAAAAATTTCCAGCGGACATGCGAGAGCACTTTTAGGACTTGAGGACAGAGAACGTCAGTACCAGGTTGCAGTGAAGATCGTTGAAGAGAAATTAAGCGTCCGTGACGTGGAAAAACTTGTCAAGATGATGAACCGCCCGCCGAAGGAAAAGAAACCGGAAAAAGGACCGGATATTGATCTGATCTACCGTCAGGTTGAGGACAAATTAAAATCCATCATGGGAACCAAGGTTGTCATCAATCAGAAGGATAAAAATAAGGGAAGGATCGAGATCGAGTATTACTCCCAGGAAGAGCTAGAGAGACTGATCGAACTCATGGAATCTTTAAAATCATAAAAGCACAGACATAAACGGAAGGACAGAAAACAGAATATGGAAAACAGTATGTTATACAATCTTCCCATTGATCCAATGGCGCTGATCGTAGGATTTTCAATCCTGTCAGTGGCGTTGCTGATCGTGGTGATCATCTGTATTGTGAAGCTCAATAAACTGTACCGCAGATATGACATGTTCATGCGCGGAAAAGACGCGGAGACACTGGAAGATACGATCATGGACATCATGGACGAGATGGAAGAACTTCAGGAAAAAGACCGGGTGAGTCGGGATGCGATGAAGCAGCTTTCAAAGCAGATCAAGTCCTCATTCCAGAAATTCGGATACGTCAAGTACAACGCGTTTAAG
This sequence comes from Clostridium sp. CM74B_53, assembly GCF_036318045.1. Lineage (NCBI taxonomy): Bacteria > Bacillati > Bacillota > Clostridia > Eubacteriales > Clostridiaceae > Clostridium > Clostridium sp. CM74B_53. Next base: position 25,869 of record NZ_JAWQDE010000013.1, read on the forward strand.
GGCATGGGCGGAAATCTGAGCTTTGTCATCGCAATGCTGGATAACAACAACAGCGGTTTCGTACTGGACGTCGTTCACAGCCGTGAAGGCTGCTATATCTACTTAAAAGAGGTAGAGGAAGGAGCGACGGAAGTTCTCCTCGGCGGAGAGGAACAGGAGGCGCTGGAGCAGGCCCTGGGATATGTAAAACGTCCGACGATGGATGAACGGATCGCCCAGAAAGAGAAGGCTGCAGCCGGAAAGAAGAAAGAGAGAAAAGGTGGTTCCGGTGAGCAGGATATCGAGGTTCCGAGCAGCGAGCGGAAGAAGAGCGAGCGCATGAAAGAGCTGCGAAGACGTCAGGCAGAGCGCCGTGAAGATGAAGAAGAACGTGTAAAACGGTATGCGGACGCATACGATGTGGAAGAGGTCGAGATCCAGACAGATACCATCGAGGATTACGATGCACTGCCGGACGATCCCGATGGCGAGGATAAAGGAGATTATTGATCCATATGCATAAATTTTTACGTGCAGCTGGTTTCAGCATGTATACAAAGAAAAAAGATATTGAAAAGCTTCTGGATCTGCTGGAACGGCAGCCGTCGATGACGAAGTGTGTCCAGGTCGATGAGGACAGCAATGTCTGCGAAATGCGGACGGAAGTGGCCCCGGGACTTGGCATCTCGATCGTCGGGGAACTGAATGATGATGGAGACTTCGAGCGGGAATTTTACTTCCCGTATCTGGAGAGCAACATTGTCGGATCAACGGAAGAGTGTTCAGTCCAGCGGCATACGGAGAAAGAGACATACTCCGGAATGGTGGACGAGAATAAAGTCGGCATTACACTGATCTTTTATATCCAGAATTTCCTGGAATTCCGGGAAAAAATGCTGGATAAAGAGCATCACTCAAAGATCGGATCCGTCTGCTTTTCCGGTATGTCCATCGGAGGAAAGATCCTTCTTCCGATCAAAAAAAGTCAGAAACAGATCCAGAAGGCGAAGGTTGCAGCAAAAGACCGCAGCAGTCTGATCGAGGCAGCAAAGAACGGGGACGAGGAAGCGATGGAGACGCTGACGATCGAGGATATTGATCTCTACTCACAGATTTCCAGAAGAGCGATGAAAGAGGATCTCTACTCCATTATCGACTCCTGCTTTATGCCGTGCGGCGTGGAGTGTGATCAGTATTCTATTATTGGAGAAATTAAAGAAGTTGAGAAAATACGAAATATTTATACAAAAGAAGAAATTTATCGCATGAAGATCGAGAGCCACGACCTGGAGTTTGTGATCTGTATCAACAGTAAAGATCTCTTAGGCGAACCCCAACCCGGACGCCGGTTCAAAGGGCAGATCTGGATGCAGGGAACCTTAAAGCTGGAACCGTATCGTGCGAAACAGAGTCAAAAATAGGAAAGTTTTCTAGGCAGCAGAAAGAGCTTTGTATGACCTTATTTTAACTAACAACAGCAAGAATTCTCCCACCTCTATAGGTGGTAAGATGAATTGCCAATGGAAAACTTAATGGCAGTGGTGGGCGGAGAGAAATCGGTATCCCCCACTGACACGAAGCAAATCACAGTCAGTCTCCGTTAAATTACCGACTGTGGATTGAAACAATGAAATAAAACCTGAAGAAATATTTCTCTAAAAGTTGCGATTCCTTGACTTTCCGGCTTCTGTTTGGTAAGATATATATCGTAGTTTTTTAGACTGCATGTCTCTGTAGCTCAGTAGTATAGAGCGTTCGTCTCCTAAGGTTGCGTTACAACGGTCACCTCAAAAAAACTAAATAAGGGATTGCAGTTCGACCTTGGTCGGGCTATAATCATATATCAGACACGTCCATATAGCTCAGCTGGATAGAGCACACGCCTCCTAAGGTTGTGCTCTACCAGCTGCCTTACGGGGAAAAGTGATCGTTGCCAGTCTCAATTTAATATAAGTCTCTGTAGCTCAGCAGGATAGAGCGTTCGCCTCCTAAGCGAAAGGCCGTGGGTTCGAATCCCGCCAGGGACGCCAGCAAACACGCCGAAAACCTTTGATTTATCAGGGTTTTCGGCTTTTCTTATTTCTGCGGCTTTTGTGGCTTTTTTGCAAAAAACCTTGGTTTGCTAACATTTGCTAACGAGATTTGGCCTTTTGCTAAGAAAGGCGGTAAGTCAGAGGTTCGATTTTTACCAAAGGAACTTGCAAACATTTGTTAGCAGAAATTAGAGGAAGTTGCAAACAAAATCGCGAATTTGCTAACATCGCTCAAAAATGCTTTCAGAACCTTGCTAACAAAAAAAGTGTTTGGTCAACTGTGCAAAGTGGTTCAAACGAAGAAAACCTCTCACAAAGTGAGAGGCGTTCTTCTAAGGGAGGGACTTTATAAAGCTTTTGCCAGCTGCTTGAGCAGTGCGGCAGTTTCGGGATTTTTAAGCAGTTCCAGTATCTTCGCTGCATCACTTTCATCACTTTCAGTGACGGCAGTATCCGCAGTTTCTGGCTCTGTATCTTCAACGGGATCAGGAGTCTTAGAGGAATAAAATGCTTCCTCCAATCGCTGAGCGTTTATGCAGCGATCCTCGTCGATGATGTGAGAATAGACATCTGCAACCATTTTTACCTGAGCATGACCGGAGTCGCCCTGGACGGATTTCATATCGCCGCCATTGAGTTTCAGCTTGTAGGTGATGCTGGAGTGGCGGAGAGAATGGAATACAACATGAGGCAGTCCGTTTTCTTTGATAAGTTTATTGAAAGCACGGTTAATCACCTGGCTTTCCATCGGACGGCCATTGCTGGAGCAAAAGACCAGGTTATTGTCGATGTATTCGTCTCCAAACAGATCCATCAGCTCGTCGATTTCTTTTTTTCTCTCTACCAGCATATAGGCAACTGTTTTCGGCAGGTACACACGGCGAATACTGGTTTTGGTTTTAGGCTCTTTCAGGACCAGAGCAGTATGGGTACTGGCTATGCAAGGTGGAAACTTCTTAATAACACCTTTGTCGCTCAAATCGTCTAATGCACCTCGTGTAACCCGTTGCAGCTCTTTGTTGACGAATATATAAGCTGAACCATTTTCTATGCTCTGTGGTGCAATATCAATACAGTCCCAGGTAAGGCCCAGCATTTCGCCAATGCGTAAGGAGCAGGAGAACGCCAGATTTAAGGCAAGGGAGAGGATAGGATCATCACAGACTTCCATAGCCTTGCTCAGAGTTTCGGCAGTCCATATATCCCGTTCTTTATGTTCTTCTTTGGGAAGTGTCGCATTCAGGACAGGGTTACGGCTGATTAGTTCCCAACGCACCGCCTGATTAAAGGCACTGCGAAGTAGCTTGTGAATTTCTCTTACTGTATGCGGGGTCAGATATTCGCTTGTGGGTTTGCGGTTGTTGACGCTTACCGTTTTCACAGAGAGCAGATCGCGGTAATACTTATCCATCATCCTTGGAGTGATGTCGGATAGTAACATATCTCCGATAATAGGAGTTATGTAGTTTCTCGCCAGGCCACGGCGGCTTTCATATGTTGACATTGCCCAGGTATTTACACCATAGATGGACATATATTCATCGAGCAGATCGTTCAGGGTCTTTGCCGTAGGAATAAAGAAGGTTCCAGAGTCCTGCTCATACTCAATTTGCTTTTTTCGTTTTTTTGCTTCTGCATTTGTGCTGAAGGTTTCCCAACGCTGTCTGCGTTTTCCGTTTTCATCTGTGTAATCATACACCACAGAATATTTGCTTTTACGCTTCACGATAGATGCCATTTTCATTGCTCCTTTCTGAGATTTTCACATAATGAGTTTGCTTTTGATACCAGGCTTCAAAACTGCTGGTAATGATACGAATTCTTCGATCAATCAAGGTCGTCTCAAAATAGCCCCTTTTAACAAGGTCATAAGCTGTGCCAGATTTCAGCCCCAAAAGATCCGCCATTTCCGGTACTGACATCGTAGTATGCCGCCATTTCTCTCCGGGCGGTGTACCATCCACTTTTTTATAGTGGAACTGGCCGGCATACCAATCTTCAAAGCTATCCAGCATAACTCTCATTCGTCCGGCCACTTGAATTGTTTTGAAATAGTTCTTTTTAACCAACCAGTAGGATTCTACTTTACCAAGCCCAAGCATTTTGCCCATCTCTGGTACAGACATACTGGTCTTTACTCTTTGTTTCTGCATGGCTTTTGCCTCCTTTATAAAGTTTTTCTTGCTATGGCCTCATTGTAAGAGAAAGCAGAAAAAAAGTTAAGGATGTCGATTTGGAGATCGGCATCCTTGACAAATCATTCATCTGTGTGATCCAGCCAGTCATCAAAGCTCTTTTTGGAAATGCGGATATGACCGCCGACTCTGACGCTGTGGAATACACCTTGTTTTACCAGATTATATGCTGTGGGACGACTGATACCCAGAATGTCCTGAATCTCATCGACCGTATAGGTCCTTTTGTCATAGCTGACAGGATTTTGTTCATTAAAGCGGTTCAATTCCGCAATTCTTGCTTCAAACATAAAAACGCCTCCTTTATCCGGTAAGTGGCCTTATGGAGCCTCCATTTCCTCCGGAATATGAATATCTAAACTAACTTGCAGAGCATCATCAATCGCTCTCATTTCTTCGCGAGATACGCGCCCAATGTACGATAAAACACGCCTTTTATCAATCGTTTTGATTTGCTCCAGCAGAACAACAGATTTCAGTCCAAGCTCTGGAACGCTCTCCAGTGCATAGTGTGTGGGCAGCTCCTTTTTCTTAATCCATTTACTGGTGAGCGGAGCCACGATCAAAGTGGGGCAGAAAAAATTCCCCACATTGTTTTGAAGAACCAGGACAGGACGAGTGCCGCCTTGCTCTGAGCCAAAATAAGGGTTCAAATTGGCATAATATAAATCCCCACGCTTATAAATCCAATCTTCTTTCATGTTCATCCTCCTATGTTTTGAGATTTGATTATGTAAGAAGGAGGCCCTGCAAATTACAGAGTCTCCTTCAATTTAGCGCCTGTTTTATCCCTTACTTGTCCACGACACCCCAGGGATTTGGGTAATCATTAAGCCGCAGGTGGCTGGCCCGCTTCTCAGGAATTTCACCTCACTTCGTTTAGTCTTACCCATGGCCTGCGACGGTTATTATCACGCTCGGACTATGGCTATAAGAGAGCTCCCCTCTTTGTTATGCCATGACCGGATGCCATCCGATGTATTCCAGCCTGATATATTTCTGATAAACCGCAAAATCATCTATACAGCAAAATGGGTTGGCCTGTTATGTTAGTGGCAGCTCTCAGAAAATATACCGCTGATGTAGCGGCTATTACGCCCAAAGAGGATCAAACTTAATGATTCGTATATGAGGTTGTCAAGGTGCAAGTGAAAGGATTTCCCTCTCACTTGCTACTGCCATTTTTTTTAGAAATCTATAACCAACTTTTTTATTTTTTCTTCAATTTTTTTCAGACGCTTATGAGCTGCGGGCTGACTAATGCCATATCTTTTGGCTAATTGCAGTGTACTTGGCTTTTCCATGCCGTAATAATCCAAGATAAAAGAGCGTTCTTTCTGACTCAGCTTCTGCAAGGCACGGTGCAGATCGGCCATAAGAAGATTACAAATTGCTTGTTCCGCAGTATCAACAGATTCATCCACAAACAAATCTGTATCCTGATAACCTTCCTCTGTGCCGTCACGATCTCCCACATGGGAAGCTGGGAATATAGAGCGACTTTTCTCATGTTCCTGGAGATAGCGGCTGTGGCGGTCCTCCTGCTGGTATTTTTCAAAATCTTTGCGAGAACATTCCATGATAATGCGGTCATCTTCATCACGGAACATTTTGACTGTTTCAACAAAATAGCGCCCAGTAAAGCAACCATTGCGGCGTGCCTTACTGAACGCTGAAAAACTGATTTCCTCCCATTCCTGTGGGCTGCTATTTTTCCAAATGAATACTCTCGTCATATCCTTTCCTCCGTTCAAATTCTTGGTAGTCAGCGAATTTGAACGGTGTCATGGATATTTTGCTATGTACGCCTCCCAGCGCATACCGGCCTCCTAATACCGGGCAAAGAAAAAGGCCGGAAGTGTTTTCACCTCCAGCCAATGTTCCTGCCGCCATATTGCAGCAGGAATGAAAAAAGCCCGGTTAATGCCGGGCCTTATGTAAAAAAGTATTCAATTTAGCGCATTCCTGCCACTATACCAAGTATAGCAGGTCGGAAGTCGGAAGGGAGTAGGGATTAGGTCGGGGATTTGTCGGGATTTAGTCGGAATTTAGTCGGGGCAGCTCCTCCAGGACTTCTGGAATAGAATATCCAAACAAGCAAACAGAAAATAAATAGATGGCTTCTCGTTTTCGGTCATAAAAGACACTGCGCTCTATATTTAGTTCTTCCAGCAATTCTTTCTCTGTACTGTTGAACCGATAGATGAATTGCTTAGTCAATATTTCATAGTAAAGTTCACCTCGATCCGGATACCGTTTCAGACGAAGGAGTGCACGGTCAATAATATTGACCAGCATTTGATTTTGAACAAGGCAGCAAACTTTTTCTTCAAAGGCTTGCAGTTCAATATCTGGTGCAAAATTTTCAAGATAGCAGAGGCCAGACTCTATATCTTGTTCTCCCATAATCCAAGCAGTTTCTTGTAATTCTTCTGCCCGTTCACTCAGCACCCAGACTACATCACGGTAAATCTTTAGAATCAGCTTACTTCTATGAAACGCAGCGTCGCTGTTAAGCCCCAAAGCTGTTAGCCTGCTGTTACATTTTTGGATTGTTGTACTTTCTTTTCTCATGGAATATCCCTCCTTGTTCGCAATATTGCGAACATATTAGGCACAAAATAGCATAGCGGAGGAGAGTGAGAGAGGGCAGTGCCTCCCTCTATTTCTCCCTTTGGTTATATCAGGTTCCTGGATTTTAGACGAATCTGCATTGCTTGCTTGGAAACCTCAAAAATATTTGCCATTTCTGCAATGAGCTGTTCATCTGTCCGTCCTATTCTAAGCCGATAAAAACATTTTTTGATCTGCGGTAAAGGCATCAGCAGAGCAGAGGCCAGAGTGTCTGCCTGACGCTCAATTATGCCATGACTTTCGTCGGAAGAAACATTTCCGTTATACGCAGCAACATCTCCTGTACCGGAGTATAACTTCTTATGCAGTACCCAATGAGCCAGCTCATGGGCACAGGTAAAACGGAGCCGTCCCAATTTTGACGGATCACAAAGCCGTTCATCAATTAAGATTGTACCGGCTCTTACTGCAATCATTCGATACTGTCTCTGTATCTGGTCATATAAGACAACAGCACCGTCATCGAAAATGGTTTCCCCTAATATCTTTGGGTTTTTTCTTAGTGTATGAAACTCCAGGATTAGGTCAAACTTTGTCTCGATGATGGTTTCGATTGGCACAGGACATGGTTGCCCGGATAGCAGAGAGGGATCATATTCCATCAAGATTTTTCGCCCTACCGCTTCGATTGCTTCTGTACGGATTTGTGGAATTGACAAAGCTCTCCCCCCTATCGTTTACGCTCCTTTAGCATTTTCATAAATGTCTGCCATTCTTCATCGGTAGCGTCTACTTCTTTTGCCACACGCAAGGCTGCCCGAACAATATCTTTTTCCATGATATAGTCTGGCAAATCAGCAGATACTGTATTGCGTGATTTTGCGGCCAGATCCAAAAGCAACTCATGTTCTGATTTATCCAAATTCAGAAAGGCGGAGATGCGTTCCACAAAATCTCCATTGGGAGCAGGACGGCGGCTCTGTTCAATGTCACACAGATAGCCGTAAGCAATATTCAAATGCTTGGCTGTATCGCGTAAATTGAATTTGTGCGCCTTGCGTTTCTCGGCTATAAATGATCCAAAAGTTATATTGCCCACAGCATTCACCTCTCATTTGTTCGACGAACTGCGAACATCTTGCTTATATTGTATATCGAACAACTGTTCAGTTCAAGGGTAAAAATTGAATTTGAAAAGAGGTGTTAAAAATCAATAACACCTCTTTCATGCTATATAAATTGCCGAGCGATTTGCTGCATTTCTGTAATGCACTCTTTGGGGGATAGAATCTTTATTTTCCCCTTGAATTTGAATATCCAGCCATAAAAAGTTCCACTGGGGTTCACTTCAATTTTTGCTGTGAAGTGCGCGTCATCATATCTCTCAACAGGGGCATCTTCTCCATAATGATCTATGATTATACGCATCAGTTCGTTTTCACATAGCAGGGTTACTTCCTTCGATGACTCTGATGTAAACATATCCACCATTTTGTTTGTATAGGAGGCTACATCAAATCCCTCTATCGGCATAAAGCAAGTTTCAAGATTTTCTATGCTTGTTAGACGATCTACACGGAAGTGAGCAATTTTCTGATGCTTCAGAGAAAATCCAATCAGATAATAGTGGTCATTTTTCCATTCAAGCGCATAAGGATTTACGACATAATAATATCCATCATGCTTCAAGATTTTCTTTTTTTCCTGAGTATATTCATAGTATTGGAACCGAATTTGCTGATGGTTTCCAATCGCTGTTTGGATATTATCAATGATATAGTAAACCTTTTCATTATGCGGTTTGACACGGCTGGATAAAGCAGCAAATTTTTGAAGCTGCTCTGCCTGATGTGTGCTGGTCAGACGGCATAATTTCTGTACCAGTTCCTCGGATTTCTTGGCAGAAATGATCTTCGAGGAAGCTACTGCATCTGTCAGCATTTTCAGTTCTGGATACTCAAACAGGCGGCTTCCCATAAAATATTGGTTTTGGGTACTCTTGACCACCACAATATCAATCCCTGCATCAATCAGCGCATTGGTATCCGCGTAAACAGTCTGCCGCACTGCCTGAATTCCTTTTCCATTCAGATGGGCAATGATGTCAGATACTGTGGCGGGATGGTTTTCATCGGTCCGCTCATAGAGAAACCGGAGTAATTCCAGTATCCGTATATTTGTTGAATTCTGCATACTTCACCTCCTCAATTCTTAAAATGGCCTATTTTGTATGGTGTCCAGTCCCAAAAACCAGGAACAGGGCAACAGAACAGAGAAGCAGGCCAATCCAATTTCGATCCATAATCAGCTTGATTACCGTCAGAAACAACAGTCCGCCAATCAGAAGCACAACGCCGTTCATTTATCGGCCTCCGGAAGCGTAGTTTCCCATGTTAATGTCCAGCACCCCTCTGGGTGGCTGGATCAGGGCGTCCTCATACTGGCACTTCCACTGAATCTCCCGGCACATCTGGCCATCCGCCACGCCGTCTATGGTTTCCCCATCCTGAATGGGGTTATCATGCTCCAAAATATAGGACACCACATTGTAGGCGTGGTTTACCACCCAATTTGGGTTCATGTCGTGGAAGTGGTACTGGAGGTCGGGCAGGAACAGGGTGCTCATGCCCACCGTGTCGATGAGCATATCCTCAGTGCCCTCAATATTAAAGAAGCGGACATTGACGCCAAAGCGGATGAAACGATCCGAGCCTTCAATCTGGTGAGAACGCACATCCTCCGCCAGAAACAGTTTGCCGCAGCTCTGGAAATAGAATGCCTCACAGGTGGGGTACAGCTCCGCCAGAGCCTCCAGAAAGTCGGCGTCCAGGTTGGCACGCTCCAGCGCCGGAAGTGCCGCAGCCAGCATATCGGTGGCTACCACCTGATATTTGCACTCCCGGAAGATCCGCTCCCGGTTCTCCTGGCAGTCCCACATCTGGCTCATGAGAAAGGCGTCAAAGCCTTTTCCCTTGAACTTGTCGCATTTCATCACCATCAGCTGCACCGGGCATTTTCCGTCCTTGAATTCTGCAATATGCTCCTGTGCGGCAAAGCCGGCCATTTTCTTATCATAACAGAAGCACTCTGTTGATCCGATATGCTTCTCCATTACGGCAGTCATTTTTGCTTTATCCGGCATTTCTACCGGCTCTTTGAACAGCATCTGAATGAGATAGGGGCCACCGGGCTGGGGGCCTTTTTTGTCATCCAGGTTTTGCTGGAATACTTTATTGCTCATTTGGTTTCCACCTCCTGACAAATTCTCTTTAATAATCAAGCAGGATGGGCACCTGCTGTTCCTCGGCAAACCGCATGGCCCGCCAGAACATGGAGAAGGCGAACTTGGCAAGGGATTGGGTGTCATACTGGGTGTGTTCCGGTATGTCTGCCTTGCTATACTGTCCATCTGAGTCTACGGTTCCGTCTACCGGGTATCCCTCCGTGTCTGCCCAGCCAAGGATGGTATCCTCATCGGCCTGCCATGCCAGCTGGTTCAGCTTTTCCAGCTCCTTCCGCAGTCCGCCCAAGGTGGCGATAGCGACGGTGTCATCGGTGGGCAGAGGGCCTTGGAACAGAAAGCTGTCGGTGAGGGGAAGCCACCAAGTCACGCCCCGAAACAGGGACCACACCCGCTCCTCGTCCGATGCAAGACGGGCGACCAGAGGATGCTCCCCGAAGTTCCAGTCCTTCTCCACAGTGGAAGGCACCGGCTCATTGTATGTATGGCAGGCGGCCACCAGCAGCATAGCGCCGAAGGCATCCCAATCCGGCTTGTCGGTGTAATAGGGCTTCTCATTATCCTCCGGCCAGGGGGCGTAGGGGGGCTGATCTGGCTGAGAAATGGCGCTCAAGATCTGATCCCGCCAGTTCTCCACCGCTGCCTGGACCTCTGCCGTGGACATTTCTTCCTCTTTATCAGCAGGTTCTCCATCCGGCGTGATCCGGTTAAAGGCGTATCCGTTTTCCTCCGCCCACTGCTGAACAACAGTTTTCCAGTTGTGAGAATAGTACCGGGTCAATGTTCCGGCGTAGATGTCAAGTCCCATAAGTTTTTCTCCTTTTTTGTCTATATCATTTCATACAGCAGGGCAGCGTCGCCCTGCACCAGCTCCAGGTGGGAGCGCAGCGTTTCAAGTCCGCTTTGCACCGCCTCGGCGGGCAGATCCCAGTCAGGGGCAATTTCAGCGGCCAGCTTCGGGAGGTCCTGCTCGCGCAGAGCTGCCAGCACATTAGACGCCATCTCTCCCTCCAGCAGAGCGCAGTCCAGGGTGTCCTCCGTCTGGGGAGCAGGAAAACGGACATCCAGATCCAGCTCGCTCTCACACCAGTCCCAGATGGCCATATAGACCGCGCCGGAGCAGTCGCCGCCCGACAGTTCCTGCCGCTGGCCGTCTTTGAGAAGATAAAAGAATGCGATCTGTGACATGGTGATTCCTCCTCACCGAAATTATGTTTCCTCTAACGAATCGATTATTTCCTGTAATTCAAAAAGAGCATCTTCTGCCTGGCGTCCTGTTTCCTCGCTCCAATACCGATTTCCACCAGCCAGCTGGTCAATCAGATTGAACATAGCAACTGCATCGGGAATAGGGATCGCTCCTGTTGCCTTCCATGCTGGTTGATTTTCAAGAAGATAGGCTTTTATTTTTCCAAACAACTGCACCTGAAATGTGTTATTACAACGCAGTTCTACCAAAAAACCGTCTTCACCTTGGACAATATCCGAAAAATTCATGCTGCACAATTCTCCTAACCCTCGTTATTCTCTGTCCATCAGCCCTTCGGCCTGCAACCGGATCACATAGAAAGCCCGCACCCAGTCCAGTTCCTGCTCCATGGAGTCCTCCAAAGCCAGCAGGCGGCGCTTGCCAAGCCTGCGATCCAGAAGGGCAAAGATACGGACAAGGGGATTCTCGCTGACAAGGCTTTTCTCGATGCTCTGGTTGTCAAAGATCCCAAACGCCTCATAGAACACCTTTTGGTCAAAGGTGCCCTGCTCCAGCGCATAGGCATGAGCCTGATTGATGGCCTCTTTTGCGGAGTCGTGATCTTTCAGCGTGGTGGAGCGCAAGTGATGAAATTTCGTCCACACATTTTCAAAATAGGTGTAGTAGTTGCTCCGCAGCACTTCCACGCCGTCCACACGAATGGCGGCCCGGCCCTCATGGTCGGCGCTTTTGCTGTAACTGGTGGCAAAATACTGGATGTGGCCCCGGAGTGCCGAGCACAGGTAGTCATTCTCCAATTTGTTCCGGATTCCACTCCAAGTGGATACTCTACTGTTTGACATAGGTGTTGTTTCCTTTCTGCTGATTCCTACTGCTTTTGGAGATACTCCCGGAAGCATTCGATGAACTCCCGATTCCGCTTAGGGACATCGAACCCCTTCCGATGGGGGAAGAACCCCTCCTGTTCCACATCGTCCAGCAGCTTGGGCAGATTGGAAAACCGGGCAAAGAATGGTAGTGCATAGTCCTGGATCTGCCCGGAAATTTCCTGGATAGAGCGTTCCCGCTCCAGCAGAGTAGATACCTCATAGCGGGGGAAGTCATCATACCGGTGGGTCAGCCGGGCGATGGAGGTACCCACGATACCATCATAGGTTTCCTCCGTCCCTTCCTGCTCACTGCGCCACTGGGCAATCACCGAGGAACTCACATCGAAGAAGGCAGTAAAAGTGGTGGAGCCAAAGCGGATGGAGGGGGAAAAGTAAAAGGAGAACACAAAGATGCCGTCTTTTTTGTAGATGTCATTTTTGCTCTTGCGGTATTTGTAGCCCAGCGGGATCAAAGGCTCCGCGATCCGCTCACAGGTATAGACGAAGATCTCACGGGGCTTGGTTCCCTTGGGAAAATCCTTCTTCTCCATGTTGCCACCTCAATCAAAATCCATCCAGACCAGGTGCTTTCCACAGTGGAGGCACTGGAACAGATAGCATTGCAGATGCCCGCCATTGACGGATTCCCGGATCATTCCCTTCTGCTCCTCGTCCCACATTGGATCGTCCAGCACATCCTCCAGCACACCCAGCGTCCGCAGTTCTCTGGCACCCACATGGCCCAAATAGGCGCAATAGTCACCACAATGGGCGCGCCAGTATTCCTGCTGCCAGCCGGAGTAGCCGGGGGTGCGGTGGATCAGCTCGTCCAGCTTCTCCGGATCGTCTACACCATCGTCCACAGAGAAATCATCTTGAAAACTACCGTCATATTTCCGGGCTGCTTCGCCGTTGGCGATGCACTCTGGGCACAGATATGCAATATCCTCCACTGAAAAGAACGGATTGGTATAGAAAATATGGGTCGTCTTGCCACAGCAGTCGCAGACAACGCCGTCTGTGGATTCCTCAAAAGCCCCAGTTTCCAGAGGGTTTGGGTGATACCGGAAGGCGGGCAGGCCCAGCTGGGCCTGCCGTTCCTTCTCTTTCTGCTTTTCCTCCGGCGTTTTGGGCTTGGGGAGAGCATAATGATTGCCCCAGTTGTCCGCATAGTCCTTCAGCGTGCCCAGCCGCTTGAGGGTCTTTTTATCGGAACGATTTCCGATTTGGCAGAGCAGTTCATAGGCATCCTTTTTGAAGTCCAGTAGATCATACACATCCACCAGCACTTCTTTGGCCTGCTGATCCTCACTCTGCTCAAGTTCTTCCTTGAAGGTATATAGAGCGCGGACACTGTCCGGACCTTCATTGGTCGCAACAAACTGTTTTTTTAGTTCGATATAGGTTTTTTGATATTCTGTCATTGGTCGCACCTCCCATCAATCCCACCAGAAATACCAGACGGTGGACTGCCACAGAACATCTGCCAAGGAGCCAATGCTTCCATCCTCATTCTGATCCAGATCTGGGCAGAAACCATATTGCTCCACAGCCACCTCCATAGCTCTTTCCTTGGAAATCGGAGTTGGAAGTTCAAACTCCAATTCATCGTGGCTCATGGCGGCAGGGATGGCACCATGTTGCTCGAACCAGTATTTCGCCACTGCCATCAGGTCCGGTGTGTCGGGACACTCATTCCAATTTCCAAAGGGCAGGTAGGCGAAGATCTCCCAGGGGTTCTTTACCGGAATTTTAGCCAGAATGAGCGGATATGTCATTCCGGTATCATCGTTCCAATAGTTTGCGAAGCGGTCGTTGGGTTCTCCGCCCTCCATCTCGCCCAAGACTTCCTCATCCCAGTCCAGATCATCGTCCTCGGCTTCTTCCTTGCGCTGGCCGGTCAATTCCTCCAAAATCGCCTTTCCGTCCTTGATGGGAGCGGAGAGCAACTTCTTCCGGTACTCCGTTACGGTTTTGAGGTCAAATTCATAGAAGTCCGCATCATGCTCCGGGTCAGTGTTCATCACCAGACACTCCAACAGCGTTTCATCATCCGCCTGGATAAGCACGGGAACAAAGCCCTCCCGTACCCCCAGCCGCCGGGCGTAGCTGTATGCCGACATGATGGGGTCATCATCTGCCATGGATGGGAAATAGGTACACTCGCAGTCCAGATACTCCATGATGGCATGAGCCACTTCGGAAGGCTCCAGCGTGTCCTCGTCGAAGTCCTGTTCCTGCCAGTTGGCGAAGCGTTCCTCAATCACTTGAACCATGGCCTGATAGTATTTCTCATCAAATGGGATGAATAAGTATGCCTCCTGTTGAAATTCATTGGAGTGGTATCGGGACGGACCAAAATATTTCAGGGCATAGTCATCAATGTCGGCAGGATAATAGGGCGCATCATTTTCTCCATAGTAATAATGGGCAAAGGCACGGCCTTTCTGATTGAACAGAGCCGAGAATAGACAGCCGAACAGCTCCTCCCGGATGAATGTTCGTAGGTCTGTGTTGCCTGGATCGGCTTTGACCTGATTTACCACTTCGCCATGCTCCGCCAGGAATTTCCCGCCCATCAGGTCATGCTCCATGCACCAGCGCAAATAAATCGCCATGTGGTTGTAGGCGTTGATGGGGTCAATGGGAAGCTCCTTCTCCTCAATGCTCTCAATATGATAGGAAGCATCGTCCATCTCACCGTCAAAATCATCATTGGAAAGGGTGCCACGGGTGATTGCATCCTGGCGGGTGGGGTTCACCACAAAGCTGATCCCCGCCATCTTGTCCAGCAGAGCGTCTACATCATGTTCCAGTTTATAGTCCAACTCGTCCTCATAAAGCGGAATGACCTGATAGAAGTTGACCTCCTCGCCGCCCGGCAGAGTGCAGACCTCGCTGCCATCCTCCGTACCCTGGGGACCGATCAGGGTAGCAGTACACAGTTTGGTGTTGTCTGCAAATGGTTCCCGGTTCTCCACTGTATGACCATGCCCCAACCAGCTGTCACAGTTGATGGGCAGACGGGCCAAGGATTTCAGCAGGCGGATGGGCCAGTACCACTTTTCGTCTTTCATGGACTCCTGATCCAGCTTCCAGTCCGCAGGCAGCGCGATAGCCAGCTCCGCCCGCTCCAGCTTGTATTCCGCCAGTTCCTCCGGCACATTCATCCGGTGAGCGCCCATGCCCATGGTGACCAGGGTGTAATAGTCTCGCTCCTCAGTGGGCGGCACCATGCAGATGTCCACATGGATGTCCGGGGAAACGATCTCGTGGAATACATTCTCAAACTTGCCGAAATACTGCTGGATGTGTCCCTCGACGGCCTCCATCTCCTCCTCGGTGTAGACTTCGGGATTACTGAATTCTTCCTCATTCTGCGTGTCCTCATTGTCTGAGTGGTCGCAGCTGTCATCCTCCGGATCTCCCTTTATAGGCTCGTAACCGATCTTCAGGGTCATCTGTTCCTCTGGCAGAGAGACACCGGGGCTGCGGGTGATGGTGTGCTTATCGTCCGCAGAAAAACCGATGGTCTCGCCGTCTTGCAGCGTCACATCACACGCCAGCACATAGGAGGCAAGACTTGCCAAAAAGTCCCGTAGTTCCTCCGGCTCAGCGTCGGTGTTCAACACCTCCATTTCCTCCTTGCCAAACACATCCATGCCGTAGGTGTAGCCGTTTAGGCCCCCCTCGCTCCAGTACAGGCCGAACCAAACCCAGTTGAAGATGGGCAGTTCGTCCTTTTTGAGCATATCGGCAAGGCCCTCATAGAAACGAGGCTCAAATACCACGCCGCTGGTGTAGACACCGGTGGCGTATTTCTGCTTGCAGCACACTGCCATCGCCTTGGTGAACAGCTTACCTCGTTCCAGCAGTTTTTCCTCCTCGCCCAACACAGCCACCATGATATGGGCCTTGTGCGCTTTGGCCACTTCTACGGCCTCTGGCCACATATAGTTGTTTTCGGCGTTGATCTCTGCTTCATTGTCCGGGATGTGACCGTGGAATAGTGTCACAATCAGCATCATATTGCCGACCCGCATTACCACAGCGTCATCGCTGTTCTCAACATCTTCGTCGCCCTCATCCGGCTCCTCATCTACGATACCCCATTCTTCCCGCAGATCTCGAATCAACTGCTCCTTGTCCCACTCTGCTTTGGAGAGGAGCACAGATCCGGCAAAGGAACCCTTATGGTCGGTTTCCTCCTCGTCGGCGTCATCCTCAAGATCCTCTGCATCTTCATCCGGATCATAGAGGGATTCATGCTCCAGTCCGCGGATAAATTCCTCAAAGCTGTCTGCCAGATGGGTAATTTTATAGTCATTTTCCTGATCCACATGGACTACCGCAGGCTCTCCCTGAGGGCCGCAAGCCCGGTAGTCCAGGAAAATCATATCGTGTCCGGCGCTTGGACAGTCGCAGATGGCCACACCGATGGCAGGATACTCCCACTCAGCGATCATAAACTGGCTGCCCAGCTCTCCACAGAGGGAGCAGCTCTTTTCCCGTCCGATTCCGAAAATGCCGGTGATGGCCACATGATCATCTGACCAACAGGTAGGCTCATCGCAGGGATAGCAGGTGTTCACCGGAATGCCGCCGTTGTGCTGCTTCATCAGCCAAATGTAGGCGGCGGGCAGCTTGTAGCCCAGTTCCTCCTCCACGCTGGCAATCAGCTCATCGGAAGGCGGATCACTGACATATTCTTTCAGTGCATACCAATTATCATCCCAGAAGTTGGTGAGGTCAAAGCCCTCAAATGGAGTATCACCGGGCACGAATTTGGCCTTCTTCTTCCGGCTGCGCTGGCGTTTCCGAATCTCCGCCTTACACTCCCGAATTACCGCCGGAGCATTTTCATCCTCCGGGTCCAACTCTGCCCACCGCTGGGCGTAGGGAATGGCCTTTTCCTCCTGACCATAGAGATACTGATAGCCGTAGGCCATCCGCATATTCCACTCCGCCTTGTCCTGGCCTTCCTCCCGGACGGACTCCAGCACCTCGATGGCGCGGCACAGGGCCTTGTCTCCCTTATAGCGAGGGGTGCCCTCGTCATGGTCCCCGATAATGGCGTAGTTTTCCAGCGCCCGTGCCAAGGCGTAGGCGGTGCGATAGTTCCTCCAGTCCTCCGGGATGGCATTCAGTGCCTGGATACAGCGGGTGTACTCGTCTTCGTCGTTCCACTGCTCCAACTGAGCGAAGAATGCTTCGGCGTTCTGTTGGGTATAAGGAATATAGTCCATGCCCGTCAGCGCCTCGTCCAACTCGTCATCCTGATTCTCAGTTTCTGACCCAGCATCTTGTTGCTTTAGGGGTACAGAACCGGCTTCACGGCGGAAGGTGTGGAAGATGGCCCATGGGATGTCCGTGCCTTCAAAGAACTCTTTCGCCATGTTCAGCGCCTCTTGGATGTCCCAGGCGATGAAGTCCACATAGCCACAGTAGAGGCCGGTAGCCCCGCCGGTGAGAGTGAGCACTTCCGAACCATCCCCGCCGGTGAGCACTTCCTCCAGTTTGTCCCGGAAGTCGAAAATTTTCTGACTGCCTTCCTCCTCCCGCAGGGTATCCAGGGGATAGCAGAAGAAGCCCGCCACCGCGCCGTCGGCATGGAGATCGTCCATAAAATCATTGTCGGCATTCAGATAGCCGTTGATGAGCGGCACACAGCAGGTGGAACCGGCCATTACATCCAGCCGCCAATCGGCGTCCGGGTCCTGTTTGGGTTCCATTTTGTAACCAAGGTAGCTCTCCAGATAGGCTTCCGGGTCGGTGGAGAGCTCCAGGCCCTGCTCCCGCAGTTTGTCGGGCAGCTGGGACAGGAGGAAGGACGGCTCTGCCTTGGGTTCCTCCAGCACATCAAAGCTGTCTATGTATCTCATGTGGGAGATCTCGCCCAGCACTTGGTCGGTGAGGGTAGTGAGCATCCACCAGGCCCGGCCTTCTTCCTCTTGAAGCTTAGGCAGCAGCTTTTCACAGTAAGCGGAGATGGCAAAGCTGTTTTCACCCTGTTCCTCCAGCCAGATCTGCACATCATCCCCGGAAATCTCCCAGCCATCATTGGTTCGCAGACCGATGTTTTGAACAGGTTGACGGCCCACCAGGATGTTCCAGTGCTCCAGCACCTCTTTCGGAGCGTGCTTCTGGAAGTAGACCAGCTCAAACAGTTTGACTTTGTCGCCCTCTGGGGTGAGGATCAGTTCATGCTTTTCGCCGCCCACGCCCAGCTCAAAGGAGATTTCATCAAAGGCCAGATTCAGGGTTTCCTCCATTTGGGCCACGAGTTCTGCACCGCGGGTGTGATCCTTGTCGTCATCCATCATCTGGCGCAATTCTGCTTCCATCTCGGCAAAGGTTTCCCACCAGTTCTCTGTCCGATCCCGGAAGCACTCCCAGAACTGCGGCAGAGAAATACCCTGCTTGCACCGGTCGATAAACTCTTTGGTGTCATCGTCACCAGGGCGGACTTCCAATGCCTTTTCAAAATATCGCAGAGCCCGGCCCTCCTGATCCAGATAAAAGTAGGAGTAACCCATGCGGAAGTTCCAGTAATAATCGTCCTCGAAGTATTCCTCATGGGGCTTTAGCAGAGCGAGGGCCTTTTTGAGCATTTCTTTGCAAGTTGGCTTATGTGGGTCTGCCAGATTGTTATAGGCACGGGCTAACTCACTGTCCATCTCAGGGGTACGCTCCTCGGCGGGGATGGCCTCCAGCGCATCAATAATTTTATGTTGTTTGCTCTCCTCATGCCACTTCTGGCACTGCTTCAAAATGTCCATATCAGGGTCCTCCTCGTCCTCATCCGGTTTCCAGTCTTTGATCTGCTGGAACACACCGTTCTCATCCCGCTCAAAGGCGCAGGGGGCGGGGGTGTTCAGCAGAGAAATGATGTCGGGATCGTCGTTGCAAATTGTGTTCAGCTTGTAAATCCCGGCATTGTTGGGGTCGTCCATGTACTCATCGCTCTCGTCACCGGCAGTGAAGCGCCAGCCGCTGTCCCAGTTACCGTCTGGAATCTCACGATAGCAGTAACCCACCTTGCGGCCCTCCACCGTGATGCGGTTGGTGGCGATACAGCCATCGGCACCCTCCCAGTCAGCAAGCAGATGTTTCACATCCTCCGCTTTCACCTGGTAGTTGCGGTTGCGGCCAGCGGCCTCGTACAGTTCCTTCCGCAGCGCCTCCACATGATGTGCCATCTCCTGAATCTCCTCGTCGTCCATCATTTCATGGAGGTCATAGGTCAGGGGGGATTGGGCAAAGTCCGCCAGGGCCTTGTCCATGGCCTCGTGCTCCTCCGGCGTAGCAGTGATGCGGATACGGCGGATGGGGGTGTTGTACTCGTCCAGATCCTGAAGGTTTACACTGCCACTGACGCTGCACTCCAGCAGGATGGCGGCCAGGTCGGTGACCACATCAATGGCGAAGTGGAAGTCCATTTCCACGCCATCGGAATGTGTAAACTCCAGGTACTCCACGGTTTGGCGAAAGTCCCAGTTCTGCTTGTCCAGACCGATCTTGGCGAAAATCTCGCTGAGGGGGATCTCCTCCTTTTTCTGATCCTCTAAAAATGCCACAAGGTTCAGACTGTCATCGGAACCGCCAATAAAGTTGCCCCAGTATTTTTTGATATACATTTGTCGTGCCTCCTGTTCTGAATCCAGTCGATCAATGAGCTGATTCAAGTGTTCCAACCACGCAGGAGCGATCTCTCCGCTATCCTCGTTCTTCCAAAGATCCATAATCTCACGGATGCCGTCCTCGTCCGGCACCTCGTTTTTTATGTCGGTGAGCTGCCGCAGCAGGAAAGCAAGGGCTTCTTTGGATGCTGTGAAACCGGTGACTTTATCCCATATAGCTTCTTCATGATCGTAGTCCAGCTTGCCGTTATCCTTCCATTGGAAATACAGCTCCGCCAGAGCCATCGCAGTATTGTCAAAGAGGAAGTCGATTTGTGAAAAGTCAGATCCCAGCATGACTTCCTCTTTCATCAGTTCAATCATCTCGCCCAGATCCATTACCGGATGCTCCGGTACATATTCATTTTTGAGGATGTCCAGTACATCCAGCCCTTCGTCACGCTCTAATGCTTTTATGCCCCATACTCCCATGTCGGCACCTCTCTTTCTTTATTTCGTATCAAGCTTCTATTGTCAATCATGGTTCTCCACCCGGATAATGGGCCGGTAGAAGTCATAATCTCCGTTTAGTTCCTTGTCCTCCTGCACTTCCGGCTTACAGTGGGGCGAACAGGGTAGGAAACCGAGAAATGGGCCCAGCCCGCCGCAGATATTGCACCCGCCGTCACCGCCGCAGGTGGTAAGTCTATCAGCCTGCACCACTTCCCGCATATAGGGGTCGTAGGCGATGGACAGGCCGAAGAAGTTGGGTTCCTCCATATCATAGGGCCGGTTCTCATCCTCATCCATGTCCTCAAACCAGCGTAGACGCATGGAGTAGTCTAACCCATCTCCCCATGGGAACAGGGTCCGACATCCGCCGCCGCACAGGTAGGCCCACTCGTCCGCCGTGGGCAGCGAAAGCCCCTGCTTTTCCAGCCCGGTAAGAAGTTCATCGTAGTCTGTGCGGTTATAGATCCAGGTCTGAAATCCATCTTCCGTCCGTTCTATGCGGGCCGACTGGTGCAAGGTAAGACTGCTGCTGTCACTCCAGGCAAAGTCACGGAACTCCTTCAGCCAGTCAGGGTGGGCGGTCAGCCTGGGATCGTCCATCTTGACTGACTCCCAGCAGAGTTCCTCCAGCTCCCGGCCCACCAGCATGGGGCCAATGGCCGCTTGCCGGACGAGAGCCATGCTCTCTCCGATGAGTTCCGCCGGGTTCTGCTCCATTTCCCATTCTCGGAACAGATACTCCAATTCCTCCCGGCTCTCCTGATTCAGTCCCTCGGCAAACTGCTCCCAGCCCAGGGTGACGGTATCGCCGGGGACAAAGACGAACTCCCGACCATCTTTCTTGAAGATGCCGGTGGTGCAGTTCTGGCCCCAGCGGTCAAAGGTATGTAGACCGAGAAAGGTCATATCATAACGAGCAGCCAGGCTCTCCATCAGCACCTGCTTCTCGATGTTTTCCATTTGATTGAATTGGGTGCGGAATAGTCTTTTGTTCATAACAAGTCCTCCTACAGCCTATCCAGGTTTTCCTGTAAATCGCCCTGCATCAAGTGCTGGGCAATGGCTTGGTTCAGTGCCTTATGGGGGTGATAGGCTGCCTGCTCTACATCGTGCAGGCACTCCTCCATCAATGCCTCCGGAGAAATGCCTTCCCGTTTGCCATAAAGATGGCCGAAGGCATAGCACACGGACTTGAGAAAGTCGAAAATATAGTCGTGATTTCCACGCATACTGGGCAGGTCGTTGAACGAGCCCATACCTCCGTATGCCCGAAGATGGTGGGCAACCTCCCGCCGCTGGTTCCAGTCCTGAATGTCCCGCTCCAACCAGTCGATCCAGTTTTGGAACTCTGGATGGTCTGCCAGAAGGATGGAGCGCAGACAGGTCAGAGCCTCGGTATAAATATCAGACTGTTTCATTGGCCATCGCTCCCCCAAATACCTCCATAGAGCACACCATCTTTTCCAAGGAACAACATCCGGCTGCGAAGCAGGCTGCACTGCTCCACAGCGACCTTGTTTCCGTCACAGGTGGGAATAGCCTCCTGTTTTTTCCCAAGGTGATCACCATGAGCGGTAAGGAAGTAGAATTTATCCCGTTGCTGGTATCCGCCTTGAAACAGGAAGGTATTGCCGGACGGGGCAACAGAAAAAGCTCCGCTTCCTTCGATTGGCAGTTCAAATACAAAGTCCTCTTTGAAGTTCGTCCGCACCAGCCGGAATTCATCGTAATAATAAAACCACAGGTTTTCTTCTTCGTCCAGGCTGATGGCGTAGCAGTCATAGATGGAATAGTTCTCATTCTTCCAGAGAGGAGTTCCCTCCGATGTCCATGCAATCAGGCCGCAAGCACCCAAAGGTTCATCCCAACCGTAATTACCAAATACACCTTCGTCAAAGTAGCTGGTAATGATGGTGCCATCTTTTTTTACCACACAGTCTTGAATGCCATCCCCCAGGCAGAAACGGGACAGCACAGCTCCGTCCCGGCTGACGATCCAGGCGTTCTGGTCGGGGCCGTTTTCCCGATAGGCGCATCTTGCCCCCAGCAGGAGGAAGTGATCACCTGCGGGCCGCAAATAATGAAACTGGAACTTCAAGAGGCCAAGAGGAAACAGCGTCGTTTCCAGCACCCGCTGTTCCGCCCAATCCAGCTGGATTTCCACTGCGGTATAGGTGGAAGGAGTGCTGAGCCAGTCCTTACCCTGTGTTTCGGACGGCTGTTCCATGAGAAGATAGACTTTTCCATCCCTTGCCGTGAAAAAGTCTGTCACTTCTGTGCCCTCCAGATGTTTTTCCCGGCGCAGCTGGTCCAGGTCAATGATGGAGAACAACGGCAGATTTTTGGCTTTTATAGGTTTGTTCATAGTGTCTCCTCCTGCCTACTTTAACGCTCCATCATAGGTGTGGCTTTCCCAGGCGGCCTCAAATTCCGCCTGCTCTATGACGCAGGCGTGGAACTCCTCACCCCAGACATGGGCGTTCAATTCCTCCACGGTGGGGATCGGCGTGATCTCGATGGCGCCGTCGTAAAGGTCAGGGATATTGCGGGTGCGGCCATCTGCAAAGATGTCAATGGAGCGGAGGGCCAGCCGCTCATTTTCTGTATCCACTTCATAGAGGATCACCGACGATTCTCCCTCCGGTGCGTCCTCCCAAAAAAGCTTGATGTACTCCATCATTCCATTTCCCTCATTTGAACCAATGCCACCCCGTCATGGTGCCGGTTACCTCATCTATCTGTATTGCAATATCATAATTGCCGCGACAGCCCAGCAAGGCCGCGAGATGATCGTTTTCCATAATCAAATCATAAAACTCAACCGCTATGTCTTGGAATTCCTTCGGAATTTCCAGTGCAGAGAAGAAATCCACTGATTGAGCATTTTGGAAAAATTCAATGGCCGTTTTACTGCATTTTACTATAATCCCTGTTTGAGTGGTCAAATCTTTCATGCTTTCGCAACCTCGCTCATGTTCAGATACATCCCCATCGTTTTTTCATTGTCACAGGCCGCCCGGATCATTTTGGACAGCAGCATCAAATCGTCGATGTATTGGGAGTACACGCAGAACACATCCTCGTCAGAGTCGAAGTGAAACAGATCCACGCCGCTGTTATTTTCCTCGAACTCCTGGATCACGCCCCGGACCAGCCGCTCCCAGTCTCCGCTGCTTCCAGTCAGTCCCAGCCGACGGAATACTTCCGTCCGGAATCCATTGTTGATTTTCAGCAGAAGGGAGAGCGCATAGGGGGGGGTGGGGAATGAGAAAGAATGGCGCAATCTGCTCCGGCTTCACCCAGATTTTGAAGGGCGGACGCGGGTCAGGTATCCAGGGCAAGATTTCCCATTCGTCCTCCGGCCGGTTTCCGTATTGGCAAAGGTCTTTCATAGTGTTCTCCTTTGTTCTGTCACATTTTTAATCCTGCTCTCGATAACTGGCTTCAATGTCAATGAACCGCACATACACGGCGCAGATTTTGCCCTTGGCGTCATACCCGAAGTAGACAGGATAGTAACCATCCCCCCAGCCGGAGGCAAAGATGGGCAGGTTGCAGTCCGTGCCCGGCACTGTCCAGTTGAGCCAGTCGCCGCAGTCCCCCTGATATTTGGGGTAGGCTTTGGCGTTTTCTTCCAGAAGATCGCAGAACAGGTCGTTGTAGGGGTCGATGTCCGGGTCTTCTTCTAAACGCTTGGCCCAGTATGCCTTGAAGGCCGCCTGGGTCTGGATGTCCGCGACACAGCCCATCCCGGCGTCTACGCCAAAGCCAAAATACTCGTCCTCTCCCAGTTCCTCGTCCAGATCCTCGTTGCCCACCATGCCCAGCTCATAGCGGACAAGCTTTTCCTGAGAAACCTCCACCTTGACGCAGGCATAGCGGTCGCCGTATTGTTCGCTGGGCACCACGCAGATTTTTACGGGATAAGTTCCGGCGGGGATCGTTTGAAGGAACGGCAGAGTGTCCTCCAGTTCCACCAGCGGATCACAGGCGAAAATCTGCCCGGTGGGGAAATGGACGGTGCCGATGTCCAGCACATCCACCGCCATGTTCCCAATCACTTTCTCTGTGAAATGGGCCTCCAAGTCATCTTTACAGGTCAATTTATCCTTGATTGCTTCGTATTTGTTCAGCCATTCAGTTGTAGGCATATCAGTTTCCTCCTGTTGATTCTGTTTCTTGATGTACACACTCTTTGAGCCGTCCCAATAGCAGTTCACACACCGGCCATCCTGAAAATGATGGTCACAATTCGGGTAGCCATAGAGAACATGGGCACATTCTGGCACAGCCCCATCATCTGTGAGGAGCCTTTGAAAAACAGGCTTCCGCACTCATCACAAAGGGCCAGTTCTTTTTCTGCCATAGGGTTCACCAGTCCCGTTCCCGGATGGCCTCCTCGGTGTCAATGGGGATGCCAAACCACTCCAGAATGTAGGCCACGGTTGCCGCAATACATTCCCGCGCCACCGTTTCGATCTCGCTGTCGTTCTCGTCAAACTCCTCCTGGAGATCATTGATGCCGCAGACCGCCTCGTCCAGCGTTTCCTGCACCACTTCGGTGTCGGTTTCGCCACTCTCCAGCAGGGCGATGACCTTCTGAAGCTCGTCCTTTACCTTGTCCACCAGAAAAGCAGGATAGTAATCGTCCTGATACATCTCGTCCAGCAGCTTGTAATTGGGGTCAAATGCTTTCATAGGGATTGCTCCTTTCCTCGTGTATGTCAGTCACGCTCAGCTCTCATGTGTGATACAGAAAATCTCCTTGTTCAAATCAAAGTAGATTACCATCAGTTCGTCGGTAATCTCCGGGTTAAAGGACAGATCCAGAATGAAAACTTGCTGGTTCATCTCGCTATCCACCAGACTGCCGAACCGCTTGAGCTTCAAAAAGTCAACCATCTCAGCAAAGGACAGTTTGGCTGGGTCGGTTCCCGGAAAAAGTTCCGCCACAATATCCGGGCCTACATCGTCCCGATGGAACTCCATGAAAAATGTCACAACGCTATGGTAGCGGCTGTCCTCGTCTGCCAGCGCCGCTTTGATGGCGGCTTTGGCCTTCTCCGCCAATTTCTCCGCCTCATCCAGCATTTCTCCCACCGCATCCATGACAGCAGGATCGCCGGTCAGTTCTTCCTCTACATCGAAGATAAAGGGTAGTCCCGATTCCTCGGGAAAGTTGAAGATTTCCTCACCGGGTGTATATGTAAAATCAATGCGTTTACAATTCAGTTTCATAGATATACCTCTTATTTCAATTTCAGCACAAATCCCCAGATACTCACCACAATCAGGAGAACACCCAACAGAAAGAACACCACCCGCCGGTATCCTCTGCTGTGGCGGTGGGCATCCCGCGTACCAGTGGGGTCGCAGAGCCAGTTCCAGTTGCGGGTCGCTCCAATTAAAATCACGGCCCCGATGAGCACCGAGGCAATATACCAATGCTCTTGCAAAAATACTGTGATCTGTTCGCTGTTCATTTACATATAACCCCCTTTTCATCATCGGGAGTTTCCCGCCGAATAAATTCCTCCCGTTCTTTCAAATCTATTTCCAAGGCTTTTTCCTCCTCAAGATATTCCTCGCAGTCCCGAACCAGCTTTTGGGCGGCTGGGTCATCCGGGGCCAGGGCCAGCCAGCATTTTGCGTATTCATAGGCGGTGGCTGCGGAGCGGTACGCCATCAGGCAGGAATAGCCCATCCGGGAGTTCCAGTAAGGGTCGTTTTCTCCCTGGGTGCGAACGGACTCCAGCAGTCGGATGGCGTACTGGATGAGATTTCCGTCCACTTCACTGTCGGTTCCGTGCTCTCCATGATCTCCCAGGACCGCCAGATTGCTGTAAGCCCGACTCAGCTTGACGGTCAGCAGATAGCCCCGCTTCTGTTCCGGGATGGCTTCAATGGCCCGGATACACCGGGAATACTCGTCCTTCTTATTCCATTGCTCAAGCTGCTCCAGCAGCTTTGCTTCTTCTGCCTGATTCATCATTTCACCGCCTTTTCTGTGTCATGCTTTGCCTTTTTTGAAGTGTCCACTGCCTCGCCAGGTGTTGACCACACAGGTGAAGATCTGGCCGCAGTGCTTGCACCTAATCATGTGAGCCATAATTTCGTCTGCCCAGCCATCCTCTGTCTTTACCTTCTCCAGTGGGCAGGTGGATTCCTCTTGCATCAGTTCAAATTCCCCCTCCGACACCAACTGCTGAATGTAAGCAATACAGGCCAGATAGTCCTTTGGGGCGTCAAATTTTCTCCATGTTTGAATGTTTCGGCAGTGCTCGCACATAGTGGACGCCTCCTTACGCAAATACCTGCTGGTATTTCTCTTTTCATACTGTGCGACTTTTTCAGGTCTGCTGGTGCTGCATGGATACGATCTGGCAGTCCGAGCAGAACTCCACATAGAGCGTGCCCTCCGCACAGTCAAACACCGTATCCCACTGGATTTGGGCCAGATACTTCATGGGCTTGCCGCAGTGAGGACAGGTAGTATATTCCGCGTCCTGCACCCAATTGGCAAAGCCGCCGATGGTATTCACATCCTGGCAGGCCGCACCGTAAAACAGGGGCACAGGCGCTTCGCCCAGCACAAAGGGATTTTCCGTGAGGGCCTTGTACTCCTCGGGACTGACATAGCAATCCGTCTTCTCCGTGCCGTCAAAGAGTTCGGAGGGAAAGACCTCCACGCCGCCATCCAGAGCGAACCGGTTGAGGGCGGGGCCTTTGAGGAATCCCACGCAGCTGGGGCAGCAGGTGGCAGTCAGGATACCATCCAGCCCCAGGAACCGGAGCCGCTCATCCCGGCCATCCAGCACCAAAATATCCACCATCCGCCCGCCGCAGTGGGGACAGGTGTCCTCCCGTGCTCGGCCAATGCGGACGGGAGATTTCTCGCCAGTGGTTCCCTTGACCATAGGATAGCAGGTATCGAAGCCCAGTCGGATTCTCTGGCCCTCCTTGTCGAAGGTCCAGCCTCCGATCTGCGCATAGCTGGATGGATCTACATAGAGACCCTTACGCCAGGGCCGGGGATTTCGCTCCAGCTCCAGCAGAGTCTCCATTGCCTTGTCATCTCCTTGCATAGCAAGGCAACTCATCAGGTTGGAGGCCGCGCTGGAATATTCTGCGGACAACAGCGCATGGATCAGACCATCCCGCACATCGGCGGGAGCATGATAATAGATCTCACAGGGCCAGAACACCTCTGCGGCCAGTGCCACTCGCTGAATCTCCGGGGTGATGGCATCATGGTAGCCAAGCAGCTGCCAAAAGTCGGCGAACTCTGGGTCCTCCATATCAGCCAGCCTCTGGATGTTCTGTATCAAGTTTCTTTGTTTTTCGACAATTTGTTCCGGCATCCAGGCCAGAGCAGCTTGCCGTTCTTGCTCGCACTTACATTTCCAACACAATCCCTCATAACCCAATGGGGTTCCACAGCTGGGGCAGGTATATTTCAGACTCATGTTCTCATACTCTTTTCAGACAATAAAAAAGCCCCACGCCGCACTGTCATAAAGACAGGCTGACGCAGGACATGAAGAAGCCGCATTGAAGGAGCCACATCCACCAGCAGATGTAGTTTCTTCAACAACCAAAATATTTTTTTCGTATCTTAAAGCAGCAAATTGCTGTTCAATATATTTGTTCATAGCGGCACCATTTGTTCTGAGCATAGTTTTATATTTTATTATATCACAGCACTCCTTCAATGAAAATATTTTGTTGGAAATGCCAATGAAAAATTTTTGTGAATTTGTTAAGTCGTAGGGGTTGTTATTTCCATAGTATCTGGATGGATCAGAGTGATTGCTTTTCCGTTTCGTAAGGCATAGTTGACTGTCTGTGCTGTGCCTGAGCGCAGCTTTTTCTGATTATCAAACACACCGATGATGTACTCTGCATGATCGACCATATAATAATTTCTTTTTTTATAACTGGAAACATCCGCAGGATGTGAAATAACAATCGAATCGTTTGCGTTTTGGATCAGCTTTTTCAATCTATGTCTACTCTGATCCGGCCATTTAGAGTCATAGCCGATGAAGGGAATTACAACGATAATTTTAATATCCTCGTATCCTGTTTGTGCTCTCAATGTTAGAAGCTGTTCTCCACCCCACATATCCACACCAAGAGCACCGCCGACAAAAAAAGTACGGACAAATTTCTCGTCATGGAGTATGCGAAACTGCTCCAGGAGACATTCTTTCAGCTTTTGGCATAGAGGATCTTCCTCATTATATCCAAAGCAAAATCTTGTTGGTCTGTGGCCGGTAATGGCACAGGCATACTGATTCATACAAATCACCCTTGATAACTGCCTTGATTACGCATATAAAGCAAAAATAACGCAAATAATAATGCGTATAAAGGTTATATTACAAAATTATAACACAACACATACGAAGTATCAAGAATGGCTTTCTGCTATGCTAAAAGAGCAGAGAGGTGAGCGTATGGACGAAGAATTTATCCGCAATCGAATCACAGAATTACGATTGAAAAAAGGCGTTTCAGAATATCAGATGAGCATGGAGTTAGGGCAGAACAGAAGCTATATTCAGGCAATTTCTTCCGGGCGTTCTATGCCGTCTATGAAGCAGTTTCTCAACATTTGTGAGTATTTTGAAATTACGCCGCTTCAATTTTTTGATGCACAGGAGAATAACCCTCAGCTTATCAAGAAGGCTTTGGACGGAATGAGAAAGATGTCAGATGACGATCTGATTATGCTGATTGGTTTTATAAGTCGCTTAAACACAGAAAACTAACGATAGGAGGCAGTAAGCGTCCCGTCGTTAGTTTTTTCATTTTATGCGCAGCATATTGTGGCAAGCAATGCTTGTGGCTATCCATTTCGCCACAAACTGCTTGTTGAGGTCAGTGCCCCCAAGCCCCTTTGAACACAGAATTTCATTCTGTGGCTGCGCGTTCTGCGAACGCTTTTGACCAGGACCAGCTTATCGCTGGCCGTGGTCTTTTTCTTTTTCAACATCCTGTTCTACCTCCATTTTCAGCACCCGATCCACATTGGCCTTTGCCGTTAAAAGCTCCCGCATTTCCTCACGGGAACGCCGGTACTCGGCATAGGTCTTTTTCTTTTCTTCCAGCAATTTCGCATACTCCGTCTGCAACTCTTTGACCTTGGGTAACTTCTTGACTCCCATTTCATCAAAGGCATTCTTAGCAGCCTGGTGGAGCAGAATTTCTTCCTCATGTTCTTCCCGGAATTTCTTAGAATATCCTGCCTTGCGGTATGCCACATAGACCTCACGGGTCTTGGCATAATTTACGATGTGCGTACGCAAAACAGCAATCTCTGCCATGCGCTTTTCTGCCGCTTTGATCTGTGCCGAAAGTTCATTGTGATGTGCCGTGGCAGCCGCAGCCTTTTCTTCCAAAACCGCATACTCCAGCAGATTGTTCTCTGACAGGTAATTCATGGTCTGTGCCATTTGCTTCAGATTGAAAACCTTAGCCCATCGAGCATAGCCAGCACCTTTTCCTGCCTGCAATTTTGCTTGAATGTCCACCAGCAGATTGACCTTCGGCAGCTCTGCCTGTGCGACCACTTTCTTTCGTGGGGTATGCGTTTTCTTCCCAGAGAGAACTGCCTGCAAATCTTCCAATCCATATCCTTCGCCCAGGCTGTCCATTCGGGCGGCTTTCTCCCAACCAGGGAGCTTCAGGCGATATGATTTTCCGCGCTTTGATACCTCACAGCAGGACTCTTGCAGCAGCCTCAGCAGCTCCTCAAAGTCAGCAGGACTTTGTGATAATGCATTATCAATCGCCACACGAAGCAGCTCTCGGTGAGAGGGCTTTGCCTGATCGCCCAGCCATTTGTTATAGCTCTTTCCGTGAGGTTTCGGGTTCTCTACAATAGACAGTCCGTTTTCAATGCAGATGGTGTCGCTCAACTGACGGACCGCCTTGGTGCTGCCCCAAAAGTTTCGGAATTTCCGGTCATATTCTAAGCTGACCGATGACCAGATAATGTGATTGTGAATGTGCGATTTGTCTATATGAGTGCAGACCACAAAGGCATGATTGCCCTTGGTAAAACGCTTGGCAAAATCCACACCCAGCCGGTTCGCTTCTTCCGGAGTGATCTCACCGGGGCGGAACGACTGGCGCACATGATAGGCAATCACATCATCCGCACCTCGCACTCGTCCGGTAGCGGCAATGTACTGCCGCTTTGCCAGAAGAAACTCTGCATCCGCAGTCCGGCTGTCACACGCATAGCCGGTAATGAGTCTGCCGTTATCTGTTTTCTTTGGGTTGGCCACATAGTCGATGATGTCACTGATCGCCCGACTTTCTGTGCGGCCCTTGCCGACATGAAGCGGCATGATTCTCGTGGTTGCCATAGGTCAGACCTCCTTCCCGAAAAGAAAACGGCCTGCCATAGCAGACCGCTTTCACTATTCTATAAAACTTTCTTCATCGAAAAAATTGAACTCATCATCTTCTAAGTGTCTTGGTGGAAATCTCATTTCATATTGCTCTTGCGCCAATGCACGGACATCAGGCCGCCTATCCTTTAGTCGATTTTTCAGCCAGGGCAACTGTTCTTTCGATAGCCTCCATGGAAGATTCAAAAGACGATTCAGTGTCATCAGTTCAGCCTGCTTTTCTGCTGGTAGCGAAGCACAGGATTTACAAATGTGGGATGCATGACCTTTGCCTGAAAATTTTTCGTTGGCTTTGTATTCACCACAAACTTTACAATAGTGTCCATGCTTTTTCATAAGCTGATGCCCTTCTCGCAAAGAACATATAACCTGCGAATTGCTTTCATAATCACATTCCATTCCAAATCAGAAGCATAAGAAAACTTTTTGCGGTATGCCTCCCAAAGTTTTTGCATAACCGAATCATTTTCCACTTCGTCAAAAACTTCTTCAGCCCGGTTAAGATACTTCTCCGATCCCCGTTTATGAGCAGTTGCCAGAAGCGCATCATGTAAAATTTTCGGGTTCAGCGTGGTTCCATGCAGCTGTTCTAAAATGTAAATATCGTAGAAATCTCTCATGCGGGTATTGGTTGTGGTTCTGGTAATAATGGTTTCCAGTTTTTCTGCCAGCACAGTTTCTAAATTATAAGCCCAAATATCAATGGAGCGATCTTCCAGCATAAGTTTGAATGAATACCGAACCTCTCTTGGAGTGATTGCATCTCCCGTAGAAATATCAATTTTCAAAGGGGTCACTACACCATCGAATGTTGTACTCATGCTGACACGAATCCCCGGATACTCTGCTTCATCCATAATCTCCGAAATACTTTTCAGCTGAAATTTAACACCATCATCAATCGGAACAGTTACGATTGATGAAATTAGATTCTCAATATCCTCCACATTAACATTAGCTCCTTTTATGGTTGCATCCAAATCCATCGTAGAGCGGGCATCCAATCCAACCATAGCCGCTACCAACATACCACCCTTCAAGATAAACTTATCACGATACTCAGAAAGAGAAATACGCTCCAAAAAACGCTCCATCATGTAGTTCCTCATTAAAATCTGAGCATCTGCGGATTTTTCTCTGGAAAGGTTTCGTATTAAATCTTTAAGCTGCCTTGCTGTTTTTATCATAAAAGTACCTCCAAATACTGTCGTAAAATTTTTTCCACCTTGAACATCCCAGCATATTGCATTAAAGCTCGCAGGTTCTTATCTTTTCTACGGGCATACGCTTTCAGTGCTCCCTGAAAGGTCTGAATTTCAATTCTGCTACGGCTTCTGAGCAAATCACAGATCGTTCGCTCCATATCATAAACCGGAACAGTATGCCCGAACGGAGTTTTCGCTGTTGTAAGTCCTACATCATGTAAGTCTGCTTTAATCGTAAAAACTTGAATGCCTTCTGCTTTCATTTTGCTTGGATTGCATCCAGTTTTGACCGTAACTGTATATTCTATTGGTTCACGGTCTGTCAGATCGTGAAAAAATAAAGCTGTTTCATGTGAAAATACTGCTTGTTCAAATCGCAAATGAAGCAGATACATGGCATCCACCCAGGAATCTTTGGACAGATAAATCCCATGTGCGACTCTATCCAAATCTCGTGAACGCACATAATCATAAAATACCGGCTTTGAAATTCCAGAAGATACGACCTGCGATGTTCGCAGCATTCCTTCTTGTTCTGTTAGCATCTGATCCAGCTGTTCAAATTGTCCCATCATATCACTTCCTTTCGCACTAATATTATACGCAATATTAGTTCAAAAGTAAAGTCGTGGATATATAGTTTCTCTTTCCAAATTTAACAGACGGTGTTTGGCATTTTGTGGCTTTTCGTATTTTTTATCCATAAACCCAATCCTGAATGGCAAATTTCAAACTCTGCACCTTACCCATCAGCCAGATTGCAGCCAGCGGCAGCCCCATAGGGCTAATCAAAAATGCCACAACCAGCAAAATCACACCATTCTGCGGGGAATAGGTAATAAGCACAGCCACGCCAAGCAGAGCAATTACAGTGCTGAGCAGACCAAGCACCAGACCGGATATGTAGATCAGCCCCGTGCAGAGCCAGACAAAAAGCGTCAGCACCAAAATGACCGGTGCAGTTATAATCATCAAAAGTCCTTTCAAAATCTTCATGTCATTTCCTCCTTGCAGCGTTCTTGGTATCTTTTCTAATCATATTATCCGGCATGGGCAGGCAAAAGACAAGGATACCGGCAAAAAGAAAAAGCGGAGGGAGGTGCGGCGAAGAAACGCCGTTCCTCCCTCCGCAGATGGAGTATCTATCCCTGTTATAAAAGTTTGGAAAGCTGGGTAAGGATTTCCTCTACGCCCTCCCATAACTGTTCCTGCCGCTGGGATATATCCTCCAAGTCAGCATCATAAACCCGCCCAGTCTCATGCACTTTACGGGTCAGCTGGTTTAAGTTGTTGCTGCTTCGGCGCATCAGGGAAACAAGCTCCTTCAGCTCCGGTAGCTCCAGCTTGACTACATACCCATCCAGCGCCATTTTTCTTAGATAGGCTTCACGGTTGGAGGTTCCAAACTGAGACATTTTTTGCTCAATCACAGCAAGCTCCTCCGCTGAAACTCTAAAGTTTAATTGCATATCCCGCTTACGCTTTGCCATAGTTATCGCTCCGGCTCCCGTTTCTTCGGGGCGGCAGGCTTATGGGCAGGCAGCTCCTGTTTGAGCTTATCCCGTACTGAGGGGCGGGACGGTTGCAGTTTTTCTCCCTGAGTACGGCTACGCTGCTGTTCTTCTCGCACCAGATCAATAAAGCCATCCAGCACAGCAGGGTGGCTGTTCAGGACATAACCACAACGGACGGTTTCGGGGTTCTCGTTGGGAATGGTCTTAGCCCATTCCTTATTGCGTCGGGAGTAACGCCCATCCCAGTCCTGAAGCTGGACCGTGTTAGACAGAACCATGGACACACGCTCCATGCCATAGGTCTCGATCACACCCTTTGCCGCATCGTGGCTGAGATACATTCCGTCGAAGTGCTCCCGCACCGCCGCTTCAATAGACTCCTTGCATTGGCGATTTACATTGTTGGAAGCTCGGTACTGCTCCAGCTCCCCATGTTCTCTCGCATAGGCAGCTGAATGGGGATAGATCGGTGTTGTTCGCAGTTCCTCTTTAGCTCTGCACACATCGTCGGCACGGCTTTCAATGCTGTCCCGGATCACACCCATATAGCCGGTCTCCAGCTTTTCAAAATAGCGGTACACATCCGTCAATGGAGAGGGAGATTCCAAAAGCGCCTGAGCCTGGGTGTCGGTCAACTCCAGTTCCTCCATTGCCATCACGATGTCCTCGCGGATGGTGTACTCATAGGCATGGTTTAAGACTTCTTCCGGGGGCTGGCTTTTCAGCCAGTCCCGGAACTTGTCCTGTTCGGCAGCCATCTTTTCATAAAGAGCTGTATTCAGATCGTTAGTATTCATGTTATCGCACCTCCTCATGCTGTTTTGGTTTCTTGTCTGTACTGCGGGGTTGCACCGGGCGTTTTAGGTTATCCAGCACCGAAGGCCGTGTGCTTTTGGCAACAACAGACTCGGTGTGTGCCTGCCCCTTTCCGTCGATGTTGAGCAGGGTATCCAACTCCACCAGACGGGCGTTTTTGCTTGTCAGTTCTTCTTCATAAAGGAATGGCTTTCCGACTTCCTCTTTTGCGGCAGCCTGCTGCTGATAGAGGTTATCCAGCTGTGCCTTTGCCGCCTCCAGACGCTGGGGCATCTGAGTGAGAGCATTGTCGATACGGGTAAGATTTCCGCGAGGATCTGTACCAAGGGTTGCCCGGTGGGTCATCTGTCCTTTCAGCAGGAGCGTATACTCCTGTTTCCAAGCGGAAAATTCCACGGACATGGCATAACCCCGGTAGTTGCCGATCTGCACCGGATCGGAGGTTTTGACCTCCTTGCAGGCATCCAAAAGGGCTGCACCGGCGTTCTCCTTATCGGTCAGCAGGTCTCCACGAATCTCCATACCAGCAAAACCGTCCTCCGGGTGCGGGTGAGCTGTCAAAACCTCCAGATCGGATTCAAAGCCCTTGATAAAACCTTTGTGCTTTTCAATCTCCTCCGGGAAGTATTTGAGCAGCTGGTCCTCCAGACGATATTGCTTGCTCTGGTGGTCGGCTTTCATCAGCTTCAGGCGGGATACCTCCACATCCAAATCCATACGCTCCTTGATGCGGGGATCTCCGGCACACAGAGCCTTGATCTCGGCAAAACTGAGGGCTGTTTCATCCACATCATCGCAGGAACGCACCGGCGATTTAGAAGTCATGATCTGACTGATGAATTTCTGCTTGTTCTCCACTGTCTGCCAGAGGTATGCGTCAAAGGTTCCCTCGGTCACATAGCGGTACACATGAACAAGGGGGTTCTGGTTGCCCTGACGCTCGATACGCCCCTTTCTCTGGGCAAGGTCTCCGGGTCTCCACGGACAATCCAGATCATGAAGTGCCACCAGACGGTCCTGCACATTGGTGCCTGCGCCCATCTTGGCGGTGCTGCCCAAAAGGACACGAACCTGACCGGTACGGACTTTAGAGAACAGCTCCTTTTTCCGCACTTCGGTATTGGCTTCATGGATAAAAGCGATCTGGTCGGCAGGCATCCCCTGAGCAATGAGTTTCTGACGAATATCGTCATATACCGTAAAGGTCGGTTCCTGTTCCGGCAGAGGCACAGCGCCTTCCAATGCGTGAAGCAGTGGATTATCCAGCGTTTTCGCCGCCTTGCTTGCAGGAGCTTTTGCCTGCGGTGTAGAAATGTCGCAGAACACCAGCTGGGTCAGCTTGTCCGTTTCGCCGTCCCGCCAGATCTGCATGATGTTGTCCACGCACTGATTGACCTTTGTGCCGGGTTCGTCCGGCAGCATTTGGTTGACGATCCTCTGGTCCAGCCCCAGCTTACGACCATCCGAGGTAATCTTGAGCATGTTATCCTGGGACGGGTCAACAGTTCCGCTGTGTACCAGCGATGCACGCTCCGAAAGGGCCTTGACCATTTCCTGCTGATGTTCGGTGGGCTGCGCCACAACATTGTGGTATTCCACCTCCGGGGTAGGCAGATTCAGTTGGTCGGCGGTCTTAATGTCGGCCACTTCTTTGAACAGGTTCATCAGCTCCGGCAGGTTAAAGAACTTGGAAAACCTTGTCCTTGCCCGGTAGCCTGTGCCTTCCGGTGCAAGCTCCAATGCTGTGACGGTCTCCCCAAATCGGGAAGCCCAGCAGTCGAAGTGGGTCATGTTCAGCTCTTGCAGGCGTTCATACTGGAGGTAACGCTGCATGGTGTAAAGCTCGGTCATGGAGTTGCTGACCGGGGTTCCGGTTGCAAAGATAACGCCACGGTTTCCGGTAATCTCGTCCATATAGCGGCACTTGGCAAACATATCGGAGGATTTCTGCGCGTCCGATGTGGAAAGACCAGCTACATTCCGCATTTTTGTGTATAGAAACAGGTTTTTATAGTTGTGGGCCTCGTCCACAAACAAACGGTCCACACCCAGCTGCTCAAAAGTCACCACATCGTCTTTTCGTCCCTCGGCTTGCAGCTTTTCCAGTCTGGCTTCCAGAGACTTTCTGGTACGCTCCAGCTGTTTAACGGTAAAACGCTCGCCGCCGCTGGCCTGTACCTCTGCAATCCCCTCGGTGATCTCGTCGATCTGCTCATAGAGAAGCCGTTCCTGACGCTCCCGGCTGATGGGGATACGCTCAAACTGGCTGTGTCCCATGATAATGGCATCATAATCACCCGTCGCAATACGAGCGCAGAACTTCTTTCGGTTATGGGTCTCAAAGTCCTTTTTTGTGGTGACTAAGATATTGGCGGAAGGATAGAGACGCAGAAACTCCGACGCCCACTGCTCGGTCAGATGGTTTGGAACCACAAAGAGAGATTTCTGGCACAGTCCCAGGCGTTTGGCTTCCATCGAAGCAGCTACCATCTCAAAAGTTTTGCCTGCGCCTACTTCATGTGCCAACAGGGTATTTCCTCCATACAGCACATGGGCGATGGCGCTTTTCTGGTGTTCCCGCAGGGTAATGGCCGGGTTCATGCCCCCAAAAGTGATATGGCTGCCATCATACTCGCGGGGACGGGTAGCGTTCATTTCTTCGTTGTACTGGCGCACCAAAGTCTGGCGGCGCTCCGGGTCTCTCCAGATCCAGGCCCTAAAGGCTTCCCGGATAGCTTGCTGTTTTTGGGCAGCCAGGGTGGTCTCCTTGGCGTTTAGTACGCGGCGCTCTTTTCCGTCTGCGTCCTCTATGGTGTCATAGATACGGACATCCCGCAGGTTTAAGGAATCCTCCAGAATCTTGTAGGCGTTGGCGCGGCTGGTTCCGTAGGTGGTATAAGCTGCCACATCGTTGTAGGATACAGAAGATTTCCCCTTGATCTGCCATTCAGCAGTAAAGGAGGAATAGTTGACCTCAATGCTGCGCTGGAGATAAAACGGGGTGTTGAAGGTCTCGTACATAAACTGCTGGATGTACTCCTTGTCAATCCAGGTAGCGCCCAGACGCACCTCAATTTCCGACGCATCCAGGTCTTTGGGCTGGGCGGCGGTAAGAGCTTCCACATTGACTGCAAAAGAAGGGTCCTGCTGTGCCGCCCGCTGCGCCTGACGCAGTTTGCGGCGTACATTGCCGGAAAGGTATTCATCAGCAGTCACATAATGGGGTGTGCCGTCCTGTTCCAGCTGTCCCGGCACACGGAAGATCACGCCTTGCAGTTCTCCGGCCAGTGCTTCTTTTGTTTTTCCGGTAAGCCGACTCATATAGCTCATATCTACGCAGGCTTTTTCCGAGATGGACACCGCCAGTGCTTCGCTTGCCGTATCCACAGTAGCCACTGCCTGATGGGGCTTGATGGTCCGTTTGGTGAACATGTCCGCCTTGCGCTCCAGCTTTCCGTCCTCGTCGATAACTTCCAGCGCACAGAGCAGGTAATAGGAAGAATCATCTGCATAGGCCAGCCGGTTTGCACGGTCGTTGATGAGACCGTATTTGGCAGAAAAGCTGTCATAGAGTCGGTTCAGTTCCGCCTGTTTTTGGGTAATGATGCTGTCTGGAACCGCTGCATCCATCTGAAGGTCGATCAGTTCCTGCACACAATCACGCAGTCCCACAAGACCTTTTACGCGGGCTTCTGCTGTGGTGTTGAGGTCAGGGCGGACCATGCGGCTGTTTTCCCGGTAGTACACCTGCCCGTCTACAATGGCATAGGAATAGTTCTTCACATTAGGATCGGCAGGAATGGAGGTGTCAATGGCTTCGCCTTCGCCCAGTTCCGGCAGCTCTGCCTCCTGATAAGTGCCATGAATGTACTTCACAGCATCATGCAGCTGGTCAGAAAGCTTCAGTCCCTCGATGGGGTTCACGGTGTAGTCCATACCATGTGCAGTGCTTACCGGCTCCTGTCTGCCCAGCACCATTTCCGGGTGGTCGATAAAATACCGGTTGATGGCAAACCCGTCCTCCGTCTGTCCGGTCTGGGTCCATTCCGGCACGATGTCCAGCGGGCGGTCCCGCTTTTGGAGGAAGATGATGTCCGATACCACCTCGGCACCGGCATTCTTTTTGAACGCGTCATTAGGCAGACGGATAGCTCCCAGCAGCTCAGCACGCTGGGCAAGATAGCGGCGCACGGTGGAATCCTTGGCGTCCATAGTATAGCGGGAGGTTACAAAAGCTACCACGCCGCCGGGACGCACCTGGTCCAGTGCTTTGGCGAAAAAGTAGTTGTGAATACTGAAATTCAGCTTGTTGTAGGCTTTGTCATTGACCTGATACTGACCGAAAGGTACATTGCCGATGGCAAGGTCAAAGAAGTCACGCCTATCGGTGGTCTCAAAGCCGCCTACTGTGATGTCCGCCTTGGGATAGAGCTGCTTTGCGATGCGCCCGGAAACCGGGTCCAGCTCCACACCGTACAGACGGCTGTTTCGCATTTTCTCCGGCAGCATACCAAAGAAATTGCCCACACCCATAGACGGCTCCAGAATATTTCCGGTCTCAAATCCCATACGGTCCACCGCTTCATAGATGGCCTGAATGACCGTAGGGCTGGTGTAATGGGCGTTGAGGGTAGAGCTTCTGGCGGCGGCATATTCCTCTGGGGTCAGCAGTTCTTTTAGCTGGGCATACTCTAAAGCCCATGCCGGTTTCTCCGGGTCAAACGCATCAGAGAGACCGCCCCAGCCCACATATCGAGAAAGAACCTCCTGCTGTTCGGGGCTTGCCTGCTGTCCGGCAGCTTCCAGCTCTTTCAGCAAACGAATCGCATTGACATTTGCCTGGAACTTGGCTTTCGGACCGCCTTCGCCCAAATGCTCATCGGTAATGCGGAAGTTTTTTGCATTGCGGCGCATGTTAGCCTTATATTCCTCATAAGATGCTTCCTCGGCAGCTTTGGCATTGGGAAAGGTCTGCCACTGGCCATTGACCTGAATGGAAACCGGGTGTTCGTCCAGCACTTCCTCAAAGGTTTTCTCCGGCTCTGTCACAGGCGCTGGTGGCTCCGGCTCCTCGATATGCAGTCGTTCCACCACCACATCATAAGGCAGATTGTTCTTATCGCCCGGATAGACGGCCATGGTCTCGGAATGGAAGGTCGGGGATTCGGTAGCCGGTTGGGGCTGTTCCTGTCCCAAACCGTCCTGCTGACGGGCGTACATCCCGCGCAGCAAAGGTGCAACCTCATCCCAGCGGAAATACAGCATAACCAGACGCTTTTCCTCTGCATCCATGACTTCCAGCTCTATGCCCTGTGCCGTGGTACGGTAATCGGCAATATCGCCAGTCTCCAGATTCAGTGTCTCGATCTCACCGGAATAGGCTCTGCTCAGCCAGTAGGCGATCTCGCTGTTGCTCCTGCCGGATTGCAGCAGCGTGGAAATCTGCTTTTTATCCGCTTCATCCATCAGTCCATGAGCCAATACATCCCGCAAGTCCTGATCTGCCTTGTCCGGGTCAATAGGAAGAAACTCGGTATAGTAAGCATTGCGGCGGTCTGCCCGAAGCAGCTGCTCGAACTGTTCTTTGCGCTCTGCCCGGTAGATGGGATATACCATCCCGGTGGGCAGAAGCTGTACGGTGTCCTCCCGCAGCTCTGTGATCTGATAGGCGTCATCCTCGATATACACGGTATCGCCCACGGCATAGACCGGGGCGGCTGGGTCATAGGAGGTTCTTTGCGGAATTGGGCGGCGAACTGCGTCATATTCCTCATCGGAAATGGAAACTTCGGAAGTCTGCTCTGTCTCGGCATCTGCGATCTGCTCTGCATCTGACATCACCTGTTGGATAAACGGGGCATTGTCCAGTTTTTCCGGGTCTGTCACCTGTCCGTTGACGATCCCTCTTTCTTCCAGAGCTTCCCGGATGGCGATGGGGTCGATGTTGTCAAAACGGTTCTGTTCTTCTTCGGTATAGAACCGGTCCTCCTGAATGAGCTGGGCAATCCGGCGCTGTACCTTCGGCCAGGGCAGCTGCGTTTCCTCCGGGCTGCCGGCACGGACAACGAACAGGCTGTTGCTGTTACTGCCGCCGTATTCCTGAGCCAGCCATGCGGCGGTATCTTTTTCTCTTGCATGGTCTTTCATATAGCGGACAACAGCGTGTTTACTCTCGATATTGCCGTTCCATGCACAAAGGGCAGTATCAATATCTTCCTGAGAAAGAGGGCGCAGAAGCTCATGGAGCTTTGGATAGGTCTCGTCGATCACTTCCCGGTGTAAACGCTGACGGAACTCCGGCACATCCGAATAGAGTCGGATCAGCTCCATATCCTTAGAACCAAGGACTGCACGGCGCACAGCGGCATTACCCTCGATGACAGCATTTTCACGGTCGGAATGACCGCAGGCATTTCGATATGCCACATCCTCAGATATGGCGGCAGTCACCACAGGCTTATACTGCTCAAACTGCTCCCGAAGGGTAGGCTTTGGCGTTTCTTCCTCTATCTCCGGCTGCCGGGCATGAATGGCATCTTCTTCTGCCAGATCCTTTTCAGCCTGGATCTTGTCATACTGCGCTTGTTCCTGTTCGGTAAGATAGCGGCCTTTCTGGACAAGTGAGGTAATGCGCTTGGCAACCTTTTCCCAGTTCAAGTGAACATCCGGGCAGTCCTGCTTTTTATAGTGCAGTCCTTTCCCATCATGATCTTCGCCGCTGTGTGTTGCGCCGGACAGGGCATGAGAGCGTCCGCCAATGCCATACTCGTCTTTAAGGAATCTCACTTTCTCCTTATCCGTATGGTTTGCCATGAAGAACGCATAGATACGGCTTTTTCCTCCGGCGAAACTGCTTCCGCCGGTCATGGCGGTGTCGATCTCATCCTCGGTAATAAAGTGCTGGAC
The DNA here is from genome assembly GCF_036318045.1 of Clostridium sp. CM74B_53. Classification (NCBI taxonomy): domain Bacteria; kingdom Bacillati; phylum Bacillota; class Clostridia; order Eubacteriales; family Clostridiaceae; genus Clostridium; species Clostridium sp. CM74B_53. The sequence goes on from NZ_JAWQDE010000013.1 coordinate 66,964, forward strand.
GGTTGGCACTTTGGAAAGCTCTGAAGAAAAGGTCCTGCGGGGCAGGTCAAGGTCCTTCAGGTTCTCCCAGATCTTCCTCGGTCTATGATAGTGAAAACGCAACAGGTCACGGTCCTGCTGATAGGCAGTCCAGAAGGCAGCGTATTCTTCCTTGAGGGTCTGGCGGAAAGCCGGGTCACTCAGCTGCTCCGTCAGGCGGCGGGTCTCCTCCGGGAAACCATTGCCTTTGATCTCTGACAGGCAGGACAAATATCCGGCTTCTCTGGCACCCTCACTGAGATCGTGATACAGATACCAGAGCTTTTCTGCAAGGAGGGAGCGTTCATAGCCTGCCGCTTCTGCAAGCTCCACATTGGAGGCAAACTGACCACTTTCCAAAAGCTCCCCGATACGCTCTGCGGCGCTCTCCCAGGAAATGACCTGGGCAGACCTGTCATAACGGACAGACTTCCCATGGGAAAGATGGATACCATCCTCGGCATACCATGCGCTCACACTGCCAAGGCCATTGCCGCCGTGGTACAGCGTTTTCAGTATCTCGGTAATCTCAGCGGTGGTTTTCTGCTTTTCAAAGGCTGCAACCACACGCTCCCTTTGACGGTCTGTGTTGCCGCCCAAACGCAGCACATGGTCGATGTCATTTTGGGCAAAAGAAAAAGCAGAGGATGTATGCGCTACATTCTCTGCTTCATCTATGGATTGGATCTGTTCCGCTTCGGAGAGGAACAGGTTTAGGGTCAGCTGTTGATAAGCTCCGCCATCAGGATTTCCTCGGCCTGAGCTTTGCAGGTGTTCATCAGCCCCACCCACTTCATGGGATCGCTGGCTTTCAGTTCCTCGGTGGCTCCCGCTTCCTTCGCCAGCTGGGGCATCATCTGCTCCAGTCTGCTCTGGGCGGTCTCGTCGATCTCCAGAAGGTGCGGGTACAGCTTCTCGCTCAGCAACATCTGGTTGTAGAGGATGGGACGATGTTCCTTCAGGTAGGTTTTCCTCATCCTGCCGTACTTGCCCAGGGGTTTCGACCGCTGCTGGCTCAGCTTCAGGTCGGGAATCAGATAGTCTCCGTTCTGGATATAGGTCATGGGATTGTTCATCTTGCTTGCTCCTTTCTTGGTTGGCTTCGCGCTCTGCATTTCGGACGGTAACGCCGATCTGCCGCAGCACCTGCTGGTTAATCTGGCTGACTGCTGTTCCAAGCGCCCCGATAGTTGCCGGGGTATTGAAATCAAAGATCGCCATGAAATCTTCGTGGTCGAAGTAGCGTTCCGGTTCCAGTCCACAGCGGGACATCAAAGCATAAGTGATACTGACGGTGGCTGCTGCTTTGAACTGTACTCCGATGTTAAACTCATCATATTCCTCCAAAAAGGAACCGTCAACGATATAGAAGAAGTCCTGCTGATGCTCCGTCCAGTATTCCTCAGCCAGTTTTCCGGCTACCTCAGTGAGCTGTCCGGCAAGGTCATCACCGGAAACATCATAGGTGCGCTCAAGCATGGCCTGCACCGAATCCAAATGGCGCTCCTCCAGCTGCCACAGCCAGGGAGTGCGGGAATGTTCACGGGTTCCGGTGTCGGAAATATCAAAGACATAACGCAGGCGGGGCCTGTCCCCGGAATCGTCCACCAGAGCGATTCCCTTGGAACCGCGCCTTACATACCGGCCCATCTTTTCATTCCACAAATCGTACTCCGCACAGGCAGTGGCGTCCGGTCGCTGGGCGTAGATCATCAGCTGTTCATGGAACGGGTATTTGTAAAGTCGGGAAGCAGTGGTGAGAAACCCTGCCCATTCCTGCCAGCTCCCCGTGAGCTGCGCTGCCACCTTGTCCGCCATCTGTGCATATAGTTCAGCTTTGGTTGGCATAGTGTTCTGTCCTCCTTTCGGTTTTTGGGTAAAAGATGGGGTAGCATATTGCCACCCCATCCCTGCGATTATGGTGTTTACTGGTCAAAATCCGGGTACAATTCCAGCTCGGCAAACTCGGCATCACTCATGGCTTGGAGCTTGCCCAGTGCGCTGTCTGTCAACTCCCGCAGCTCGGTTTCCTCCGGGGCCAGCTCGCCGCGCATCTCACGCAGGCTGTCGATCAGTCCGGTGCGGCTGCCGGTATTGTAAATGCACATCAGGTTCATTTCCTCAAAAGTAAAGTTTCCCATATCAAATCTCCCTTTCCGCACTCTTTTTGGGTGCTGTCTTTTTGTGTTCCGCTTTGGGCTGGCTTTTCAGCTGATCCACAACGGATTTTTTCTTATCCCGTTCCTCCCGATGAACGGCATCAGCCAAGTCCATAAGGGAGATAGGCTGACCGCTTCGAGCCTGCTGTTCCAGCTCTGCCACCGTAGGCTCTTTTGCGCCATTGTTGATGATACCGTCGATCATGCCGTAATCGTCCTCCACGGCCATCTCTGCATTTTTCAGCGGATTTTCCGGCAGGAATCCGAGGATCTGGGTAAAACCAACACTGTCACAGTAATGACAGGATACCTTACCGTCCTGCTTGATCGCAACGATGTCACTGACACTCATAGAAGGACTGTGAAAATCCGCCGGCTTTTGCAGATTAAACTGCTCATATAGTTTTTCCAGCTGCTCCGGTACCGTGCCAGACTCCCTCAGCGGAGCTGTGTAAATGAGGTCATAATTGCTGCGGTCTATGGAAATGTCATGGGACTTTAACCAATCCAGATTCATAAAGCGCACATTCTGCGGATCGTCACGGCTCACCTGATAGATAGCAAAGCAATCTCTGTTCTGGGATAGAAATGCCTGTTCGCGTTCCTGCTGATGTTCCTGACGCTCCATGACCTTTTCGTGGAACTGAGGGCTTTTCTCCCATTCCTCACGGTCCACGCCAAAAAGACCGCCATGATCCATGATTTCCTGCGGGTCAAACACCATGCTCTCCGTATTGTCCTCATGCAGCATATAGACGGTCAAACCAGCGGCATCCAGTTCCAGCGCCCGTTCTCTGGTGACAGGGAGCATCCCATCATAGAAGTAGCCGTATTCCTGCATATCCGGTGTAGATACCTGCTCATCAGGCATAGGGTATTCATCCAGCGCCTGCTCTTGTGCTTCCGGCAGCTGAGAAGAAGCAGCCATCTGACTGGCCTCTGCCTGCATCTGCTGGTAGGCAGCTTCCTGCAAGGTCTCAATCATGGACAACGGTGCGTATTTTACCGAGTCTCTGCCCAAATCGTTGTCATCACAAATCTGGAGAACTGCCTTCATGCGGGAAAGCTCCGGCATATCCAGCTGACCACCATCCAACTCTTTCATGGACGCGGCATCGTAAAGGGTATAGTCCCAGCCGCTGTCACAGGACTGGATATGAAGATAGGTGGCATCGTCAATCAGAAACAAAGCCTCCTGCTGGTTGGCATCCGCCCCCAGCACTTCCATTTCCGGCATTGCCGCAGCCAGTTCCTTTACCGCTTTTTGCACCAGAGGATTATCACGGTAATAGTCGATTGCCTGGATGGTGTCCAGGTCAATGGTCTGGCCGGTCAAAATCGGAAAAGGTCCTTCATAGTCACTTCCGTCTTTCAGCTCAAAACCAATGCCCTTGATCCCGTTCATTCGTTCTGCCGGAATCTCCTGATAAATGCGGATTGCTTCCTCCAAAGACAGGTTATCGTGGTATTCTCCGAGGTTTGGAAATTCCATGCACTCTGCTACATAGTAGGTCAGATCGCCGGTCTGCTGTCTATCAGATACCTTAGCGGCATCTTCTGGCTGCTCTATCGGGGCGGGTTCCGGCTCTACCTTTGCATGAGGGTCGATTCCGCGCTCTTTGCAGATTTCCTTATAGTGGCGCTCAATGTCGGAGATCAAAGTGCCGGAGGTTTTGTTGATGGTCTCCAAACTGGCTCTCAGCTCTTTCAGCTCTTTGCCCTGGCTCCAGCTTGCAATATAGCCGAAGCTGTTTTCTCCGGTCTCGATGCCAAAATACTTGCAGACCGCATAGGAGATGCTTTCAGCCTCCACTTCCTCCGTGTGGCGATTTTTGATTGCCTGTTTTTCTGCGGTTGGATCTTCCTCAACTGCAAGACGCCATTCAAACTGATTTTCGTCCACATAGCGCCAATCCATATCAGAAGCAAACTGTTCAGCTTCTCTTTCTGTGGCAAAATCCAGCTTGAAATCATGCTTGGTTCCACCTTCACTCTCCAGCACAACCTTCCATGACGGTAGCATTTCATATTTTTTAGGGTCATGGAGCTTGCTGTGGGCAATCTCGTGTACTGTGGCTGAAACCGTCTGAACCTCACTCATGCCCTGACGAATGGCAATTTTCTGATGATCAGCAGAAAAATAGCCGTCCGTATCTGCGGCCATTGCTTCAAAAGTAATCGGCACCGGTGCGCTGCGGCGCAGGGCCTCCATGAATGCCTCATAATTTGGCACATTGCCGGAAAGGGATGATGCAAGCTCAGGCAAAGGTTTCCCGTCGGTCTGGCTCACATCAAAGACCTTGACCGGACGAAACATGGGGATCTCGATTTCTTTTTCCTCTGTAACGATCTTTCCGTCTTTATCCAAAATCGGAGCCTTGGTATCCGGGTCCAGCTTCTGCTCCTCGATTTTCTTCTTATACGGTGTCGGGGCAATGATGGTAATGCCATGCTCGCCCTTTTTTACATGACGCTCAAACTGGTCTTTCCACTTATTGTATCCGGCTACCAAAGTGGCATCCGGCTTCTGCATATAGATGAGCATGGTGTTGTTTACCGAATAGCGGTGAAATCGGGACATGACGGACAGATAGCGCATATACTTTTCACTCTCAAACAGTTCTTTGATGCCCTGCTCGATGCCATCTGTGATTTCCCTTAGCCGTTCTCGGTTGGTGGGTTTGTTCTCAGCCATGATTTTCAATCTCCTTTCCAAGTGTGTGATTTCTGCTGTGTGTTCTGCAATCCATGCCTTTTGTTCTTCTTCACTTTCATAAAGAAAAAGATCCAGCAGGTACTCTACATAGGCTTTCTTCTGGATTGCTTCCACAAAGCGGGGGTGCGGTTCTTCCTCCGGTGTCCTGGGAGAACGGTCGGCTTCCCATTTTTTCAGCAGATAGTAGTAATCGGACAGTACGCGATAACAGCGCTGCCGGTCCTCCCGAAACTTTTGTGCCTCGGTTTTCTGCCGGACATATCTCCTGCGGGGAGGGGCCTGACTGTCATAGATCAGGCCAAAGTCCTGTGCCAGTTTCTCTGCCGCTTCTTTTGGGGAGAGGTCAAAGAGCTTTGCGGTAAAGTCGATCACATCCCCATCTTCACCGCATCCAAAGCAGTGGAATCGCTGGTCTACCTTCATGCTGGGGTTCTTATCATCGTGAAAGGGACAGCAGGCCATGCCATTTCGCCTGACTTTTATCCCGTAAAACTCTGCCGCTTCTCTGGTGCTGATCGACTGCTTGACCGCTTCAAATACATTCTCTGCCATGTGCCTTTAACTGCCGGACTTTTTCACAGGGGGCTGGTATCCGGCGGCTTTCGCACGCTCACTGGCAGCTTTGCGACGCTCGGCGCTGTATGGCTCCCGGACTGATACACACCGCTTGGGGACGGTAAAGTTATGGGCGTCCTTTCGGGTGATCTGGTCGGGGTGCTTTTTTGCCAGCAGTTCCAGCTTCTCCATCAGACGGGGATCGTGGGTGTAGACCTCAGCCATTGGTTCGGCCTGGTTATAGAGGAGAATGGTTTCCCGTTCCACTAAAGAGAGCTTCATCGGCTGCCTCCTTTCCGCTGGTCAAATTCCAGCTTGAAGTTGGCATACTGTCCATCGTCCTCCAAAACCACAGTGGCATCGTAGGTCTTGCCGGTTTTCTCCGAATATAGCCCCGTCACACGGACACAGCCATCGTTCAGCAGCGCAGACACCACAGCTTTGGTCGGCTGTTTTTTCTTGGCAGCCCACCATTTGTTGTTTTTCCAGATTGCAAATTTGCAAGAATCATTCTGACAGAAGAAGCCTTTTTGCAGTTCTGCAACTTCACCGCCGCAGCGAGGGCATTTGCCCACCACCTCACGGGGCGGCGTGAACAGGTACTCAGTTCCCTTGATGACCTGATAAGTCCCCACCAGATCTTTCAGCATGGTGCTGATCCCGGCCAGAAACTCCTCTGGGGCAAGCTGCCCGCGCTCAATCTCTCCCAAGCGGTACTCCCACTCGGCAGTCAGAAGCGGCGATTGCAGCTGTTCCGGCAAGACTGTGATAAGGGAAACTGCATCGTGGGAAGGGAGAAGCTGCACCGTTTTCCTGCTCTTTTTTCGTTCCAGAAAACCGGCAGATACCAGCTTTTCCAAAATACCGGCACGGGTGGCCGGTGTCCCCAGACCTTTTCGCTCGGCGTCCTCCGGCATATCCTCTTTCCCGGCAGTCTCCATTGCGGACAATAGGGTGTCCTCCGTAAAGTGCTGAGGCGGACTGCTTTTGCCTTCTTTGACGATTGCCGCAGAAATCGAAAGGGTCTGTCCTTCGGTCAGATCCGGCAGAGCTTTCTCCGCGCCATCTTTTTTCGGCTCTGCATCCTTCATTTTGGCACGGTAAGCGTCCTCCAGTGCTTTCCATCCGGGATGCTTCACCGTTTTTCCTTTGGCGGTAAACTCCCCATCGGCACACGCTGCAATCACAACAGTTTCCGAATAGATATGGGGCTGGGCTACGGCGCACATCAGACGCAGGGCCACCAGCTCCAGCACCGCTTTTTCTCCCGCAGGAAGGGCAGAAAAGTCTGCATCCTTGAGATTTCTGGTAGGGATTACTGCGTGGTGATCAGTTACTTTCTTATCGTTGATGACCGTATGCGGATCACAGGTAATGGCGATTTCTTTGCAAAACGGCATGGCGTTGGCAACCAGGTTCACCAGCACCGGCAGGCTGTCTGCCATATCACCGGTCAGATAGCGGCTGTCAGTACGGGGATAGGTGCAAAGCTTCTTTTCATACAGGCTTTGCAGATAGTCCAGGGTCTGCTGGGCTGTAAATCCAAGCAGGCGGTTGGCATCTCTTTGCAGAGTAGTCAGGTCATAGAGGGCAGGCGGCTTTTCGGACTTTTCCTTGCACTCCACCTTTTTGATTGTGACATTTACACCCTGACAGGCTTCTTTCAGCTGCTCAGCAGCAGCCCTATCCGCCATGCGCTCCCCGGATACGGTAAGACCGGGCAGCTCCAGCGCCACGGTATAAAAGGGAATCGGCTTAAAGGTGTCGATCTCAGCTTCTCGCTGAACAATAAGCGCCAGCGTCGGGGACATCACGCGCCCGATGTTGAGGGTTCGGTGATACAGCACGGAAAAAAGCCTTGTCGCATTGATCCCCACCAGCCAGTCGGCCTTGGCACGGCAGAGGGCAGCATCCCGAAGTCCGTCATAGTCCGCACCGGGGCGCAGGTTTGCAAAGCCTTCCCTTATGGCGGAGTCCTCCATCGAAGAAATCCAGAGCCTTTTCATCGGCTTCTTGCAACCTGCCAGCTCATAGACGCTGCGGAAGATCATCTCGCCCTCGCGTCCGGCATCACAGGCATTTACCACTTCCGTCACATCCGGGGCATTCATCAGCTTTTTGAGAATATCAAACTGCTTTTTCTTATCTTTTCCCACCACCATCTGCCAATGTTCCGGCAGGATAGGCAGATCATCATATCGCCACTTGGCATACTTTGGGTCATAGCTGTCTGCATCTGCAAGACCGGCCAGGTGGCCCACGCACCAGCTGACACGCCAGCCGTTGCCCTCCAGATACCCGTCCTTACGGACGGTTGCACCAATCACCGCCGACAGACTCTGGGCAACCGATGGTTTTTCAGCGATTACCAATTTATACTGAGCCATGATGGTTCCTCCTCTCATTAAATCATTTGGGTGTTTTACAGCAAAATATATCTATAATGAAGTTCTTTAACTCTGATACCAGTGGTGAGAGAGTAGTAGAAGTACATCAAACAGAGAAGAAGGACGGAAACTTTTTCCGTCCTTCTGTCTGCACATGATTGTTACTTTTCAGTTTCCTCAGTTTCGTCAGCCTCAATATCTTCAACATCAGTATCAAGGACTTCTTCATCCTCGGTTTCCCATTCCTCGGAATCTTCCTCGCCATAATCATAATCGTCCAGACTGTCATTGCCCTTGGTCTTAGGCTTATTCTTAACGAGCTTCAAGTAGGCAAATACGCCACCGCCGCCCAGCAGAGCTAGCAGAAGGATCAGGGCAGCCGGGTTCAGTCCGGCAGGCTTCTCTTTTTCCGGCTCCGGTGTTTCTGCCAGAGGTTCCGGTGCTTTTCCCGTACATTTACTCTTATCAGTTACACAGACCGGGCAGGCCGTATTAACTGCCCCTGCTTCACATTTCTTCGTGCAGCTGCACACAGCTGGCGGCTCCTCTTTGGCATTTCCATCTTCCATCAGCGCCATCAGGTCCGCTTCATCCACCTGGTTCAGAAAGTGAACAGCAGTCTTTTTATCCTCGTTGGCCCTGTCGATCAGGATATAAAAATAGTTGCCTGCCTTGGTGGTAACGGTAATGAGCTGCTTGTTGCCACCAAAATCATCCACCAGAGCAGCATTGCCATCCGGGGTCAGCGGAGGTGCTTTTTCGGGTTCTTCCACCACCACATTGCTGTCATTGGTGGTATCCTCTGCCGGGGGCGGCGCTGCGCCCTGGGCAAAAGCGGGAACGGTAAAGCCCGATGCCAGAACCAGCGTCAGGCAAAGGGCTGAAAGTGTTCGGAGCAATCGTTTATTCCTCATAGCTGTTTTCCTCCTGTTCGTTGTTGTCATCCACCATACTGCCGGGAACTATGCCTCCGGACAGCATGGCGCTTAGCTGAGCCGGGGTCATACGCAGGGCGCGCACCATCTGGACAATCTCCAGATTTTCCGCCTCGGTTTTCTGTGCCTCCAGCGCCTTGAGCTTTTCCTGATACTCTGCGATCTTCTCGCGAACCTTTGTAATCTCCTGGTCAATGCGTTCAATTTTGTTCTTTGCCATCGTCTATCACTCCTTCTAATAAATCTCGGTTACCAGTTCATCAGGCCGTAGCCCTTAATGCTTTGATAATTCAGGTCATAACTCTTGATCTTGCAGGCATCGCCGGAATTTCCCTCCACGGTATAAACACGGCTGCCATCGGTGCCGACAACAATTCCCACATGGTCTGCGGAACCATCCAGATCCCAATCGAAGAAAATAGCATCACCGGGGGCGATGTTTTCATATCCTCGTGCGCCCCACTGTCCATGAGACTGGAACCACGGAACACCCTGAGACTGACAACCAGCAAAGCGTGGTTCCGTTCGACCGGATTGACCATAGCACCATGATACAAAGCAGGCACACCATTCCACACGGGAGTCAAAGCCGTACCATCTCCAATAAGGTTGTCCTCCCACATTGCCCACCTGACTTTTCGCCAGTTCCACCAGCTGCGGATTGCCGGGGCGGGTGCCATTGATAAATTCAACACCAGTCAAATCTTCAGAAACACCTGTATCGGGAGAACCGCCACCAAATAACAGCGGCTTATTGCCCATAGTCTGTCGGTAGACCTGGTACATCTCCATCTGCTCCGGAGTCAGTAGTTCTGGCGCAAGAGAGGCAATGGAACGGCTTGTTAAAGTTACATGGAGAATACGATATTCATATTCATGCTCATCACCATCTTCGTCAGTGTAAGTGCGAATCTGAATTTCTTCTCTCAGCGTAAGCTGATACTGTGCATCAAACACACGATCCAGCTCTGCCTGTGCGCTGTGGCGTGTATAGCCTTGCAAGACAGCAGAGAGAACTGCCGCCAGCTCATGGGGGTCATGGCCGATCATACCAAGGTCATAGCGATACTCGTCATACCCTGGGTGGCTGTTTTCAATGTTGTCGATTTCCTCCTGCAACTGGACTTCTCTGGCTGCATAATCTGCCTCCACTGCCAGCATTTCCGGGTCATCCGACGGATAGGTGGTGCCGGAGAGAACGGAACCGATGCTCTGCGCCATCATGGAGCAAGAGGACATGGTATTCATCAGCATACAGGTAATGAGGAACAAAACCCCTGCCATCAGGAAACCCTTCTTGTGGCGCATGACGAACGCCCCTGCCTGCTGTGCCTTTTCTTTTACCGTCCTTGCGGCTTTTCCGGTTTTGGATGCAGCCTGGGCGGTATTTCCGGCAGTCTGACCGGCGTGTTTGGCGGCGGCATACTGCTTTTTGATGGCCTGCTTTTGCTGCCAGCGGGAAAGAGGGTTGCTGGCAAACTGGGGATTTTCCTGCAAAGATTTCTGGTACAGAACATTTACATTTGCCTTTTCCAGTTGACGCTCTGCCTGGGCTGCTTTGCGGTACGGCTTCAGCTTGTGGCTGCGATAGCCTTCCCGGACCAGCCTAACGCCGGTCTCTGCGCTTTCCTCAGACTTGTGGGCGCTCTCCACGCCCACATTGTCCTGTTCCGTTTCACGGATTTCCTTATGGAGTTTCCCCAGCACCGCATCTCCCGGAGCATCCCGGACCGCATGGGACAGCTTGGAGGGCGGTTTTTTCTTGTCCTCCAGCACCAGTTTGGTGGTCACTTTGCCGGTCTTAGGGTCCACCGTCTTTTGCCGCACCTGCTTTTTGGGGATTTTCGCCTGCGCCCTGTCTGCTTTGGCGGCGGCCCGGTCAGCCTTGCGGATGGGCTTTTCCAGCGCCGGGTCAGCGCGTTCCTCGTCTGTAAAGTGCAGGCGCGGTTCCTTACGCATACCAGCCACCCGCCATCAGGTCATCCAGCAGCACACAGGTTTCCGCATATACCGGAATCTGAATGGTTTCTGCCGGAAAGACCGTTGTGGACAGGAAAAGCGCCATCAGGGTTCCTCTTGCCATGTCCCGATCCTGAATTGGGCTGCCCATAAACAGCTTGGGAACATCCGGTATGCCCTCTGTCCAGATATGGTGAATCCGGGTAAATCCAGCATAGCCCTTGGGCGTGAGACTTTTTGCTGTCTTTTCCTGCTCATAGCAGTAATGGACGGCGGCGCGAAGCAGTTCCACCATCTGCTCACAGCCGCTGACAGCGGCCAGAAGCAGACCTGCGCCTTTTTCAATTTCTTTCTTTGTCATGCTGTTCATCCTCCTTTTTTAAGTCCAACGGTTTGGTGGTCATTATGGCATAGAGTTCGGTGTTTTTCGGGAAGTGGTCCACGAAGGGCAGGATGGTGGAGCCGTAGAACAAAAGCCCTTCACCCTCGCCGGAGTGGGTCACATAGCTAAGCTGGTGCGGGGAAATGCCCAGCTGCTTGGCGAGAATCTGCCGGTCCCCGCCAGCCTGGTTGAGCATATACACGAAGTCGGAGTTTTCAAAGATGTTCTCTACCTCGCGGCTGCTCAAAAGGTCTTTGACATTCTGGGTGATACCTGTCGGAATACCGCCCCATTTACGGAATCGCTTCCAGATTTCCACCGTATAGGCAGCGGTCTGTTCCTCTTTCAGCAGCAGGTGCATTTCGTCGATGTAGTAACGGGTGGATTTGTGGGCGGCACGGTTGATGGTAACGCGGTTCCACACCTGATCCTGTACCACCAGCATCCCGATTTTCTTCAGCTGCTTGCCCAGCTCCTTGATGTCATAGCAGACAATGCGGTTATTGATGTCCACATTGCTCTGGTGATTGAACACATTGAGGGAGCCGGTTACATAGATTTCAAGGGCCGTGGCGATATACTGGGCTTCCTTTTCCTCCTGTGAACGGAGCAGGTTATATAGGTCCTCCAGTATGGGCATATTCTCCGGGCGCGGGTCATTGAGGTAGGTCTGATAGACCAGACGCACACAACGGTCGATGATGGTTTTCTGCACCGGCTGCAATCCGTCCTTACCGCCCACGATCAGCTCACACAAGCTGAGGATAAAGTCAGACTTGAGGGACAGCGGGCTTTCATCATCCGAATAGTCCAGGTTCAGATCCATCGGATTGATGTAGTTGGTTGAGGTAGGCGAGATCTTGATGACCTGCCCATGCAGACGATCCACCAGAGGTGCGTACTCCGCTTCCGGGTCACAGATGATGACATCATCATTGGTAAGCAAAAAGCAGTTGGCAATCTCACGCTTGGCGCTGAAAGACTTACCGGAACCCGGCGTACCCAAAATCAAGCCGTTGGGGTTTTTCAGCAGCTTTCTATCCACCATGATGAGGTTGTTGGACAGGGCATTGATGCCGTAGTACAGGGCTTCCTTGCCGTTCTGGAATAATTCCTGTGTGGTGAATGGTACAAAGATAGCCGTAGAACTGGTGGTCAGCCCTCGCTGAATCTCGATCTGATTGAGTCCCAGGGGCAGACAGCTCATCAGCCCTTCTTCCTGCTGGAAGTCCAGTCTGGTCAGCTGGCAGTTATACTTCTGGGCAATAGAGCCTGCCTGAAAGATGTTGTTGCCAAGCTGACGGGGGGTGTCCGCTGTGTTCAGCACCAAAAAGGAGACCAGGAACATTCTCTCGTTTCGGCTCTGCAAATCCTGCAACAGCTTTTTCGCTTCGCTGCCGTAGGTGGCAAGGTCAGAAGGAATGATGTCCATGTCGTATCCGGCGCGGACTGCTTTTTTCTGTTCCTCAATCTTACTGCGGTCCAGATCGGTAATCTTACGCTTTACCGTTTTGATGGCTTTCACCTGATCCACCGACTGAATGTGCATACTCACAATGAGCGAGCTTTCCATATCCAGAAAATCAGCCAGCAGACGGTCATTCAGCTCTGGGGCTAAAATCTGCAAAAAAGAAACAGCCCCGTATTTCTTGCCCATACGGAACTGCTTGCCGGTGCGGAACTCAAAGGAGCTTGGTGCAATAAAATCTTTCGTGGACAGGCCGGAAGGAGCCAGCCAGTCCCATTCAAACTGAAACGGGAGCTGTTCATCCATGTGGAATACCGCATGAAGCTGGGAAAGCCTTTCCTTACCGTCCAATGTTCTGGCGGCTACACCAAGACGCTTGAAGTTATTGAGTATATCGGTCTCAATACGCTCCAGACGGGGCTTGGCGGCTTTGATGCTGTCAGCGTTGATACCAAAGGTCAGGTATTTGGTCTTGATGAGACCGTTGTTGCCTCTGACCAGCTGATTTTGCAGCATCGTGGTATATTCCTCACGGATACTGTCAAAGGCATCCCCCTGGGGCGGAATGGAAATGGAGTTGGCAAAGGTCTCCTCCGATGCAGCAAGGTTCAAAAAAGACAGCTGGAAGTGAATCGAGCTGTCGAAATAATTGAGGAAATCACACCAGCCCTCAAAGATCGCGGTCTTATCTTCATTTTGGGAGAGCTGATAGTTGATGTCCTGAAACTGAATGGTCTTTGTGTAGTGGCTGTCCGATACGCGGCAGATCCCGTCCGGCCACATTCGTTCATAGGGGATACTGTCCTGTGCCGATTTTCCTTTTTTGTCCGTGCGGTTGGCGCGGGCAATGGCCGCTTCGATCTGCTTCTTATCGGCGCGGGACAGCTTTTTCTTTGTCTTTACCGGATGCACGGTCTTTTCTTCCGGTTTTCCCAGCAGACGGCGCAGCCAGCTTTTCATTGCGGTGAACAATGTCATACACCTCCTTATCGAGCATTTCCTGCCGCTTTAATACGGCATAAAAGTTATTGGTCTGGTAGGGACGCTGCTTGGGACGGATCACAGCTACTTTGAGGATGTTGCCGACGATCTTTTCCAGGGGCTGTCCATGCTTTTCATACATTGCCAGCAGGAAGAAGGGCATCATGACCAGCATCATACACATGGCAGCCATGCTGTTTCCCGCAGGCTCACGGAGCCACAAGAACAGCGGTACACCTACAAGCGCCCCGGCGGTAAAGCAGACCAGCTGCCTTCGTGTCAGATTGAACATGACCTTGGTTTTGACTTTGGTTAAATCTTTGGGTACGGGTACATAAGCCATATTATCCACCTCCTTTATGGGAATGAAATAGAGCTGTCCACTTCATTTCCCCACACATCCCAACCGGGTGTGGATTGACGAGCAAACAGTTCTATGCGCGGGAGATCACCCATCAATGAGACAATGCGTTCTCTGGCTTCCTGCGGTTTTTTTGAATGTTCTTCAATGTGAGAGACAATGACCTGATGAACAGCTGCGTTTATACGCTTGGGATGTCCTTTCGTTGCGAGGATACAAAGTTCCACATTGGAGCGCGTCCAATATCCCATTCCCCAGAACAAGCTATCTGCCTTTCGATTTTGCTTTACCCAAACAAAGCCGACGGTTTTATAGGTAAATCCCCATGCCTTCAGAACTGAGAGACCTTCCAGTAAACATGGAATCGTGACCCATAAAAACAAGGCACAGTCTTTATCCGCCAAGTTGCCTACTGGCAGCGCACAAATATCCTCGATACTCATGGTCGGATAGTGACTTTCTGCACTGCGTCCCAATCCTTTCTTGGAATATACTTTGTAGTTCCATGGCGGGTCTGCGTAAATGATTTGATATTTTTTCATACAGAACCCTCCTTTAGTGCGCCTGAAAGACTGATTTTGCGAGACTGCCGGTTTTGAACAGCGTAAAGCACAGCAGTACGGTGTAGCCCACGCAGCTCCAGATTGCCATGATGATGTCATCTTCCAGAGCGATGTTCTGCACCAGCACAGCATAAATTGCCACGCAGACGATAATGAGAAACGCCTGAAAGCCCAGCGCCAGCAGGGATCGGAGGTAATTCTGTCCCATACCGCCCCATTCTTTACCCATCATTGCAGCCATTGGAACGGGAGCCACCGAAGTCACAAGGTAGATTTCGATCATACGGCCATAAATAACGATAAAGATACAGATATATAACGCCCACATAGTAATGCCAATAAAGAGGGATTGGAACCACAGTCCGAACAGCGGTCCCAGATCCATTTCCATCAGCCTCGGTTCCAGATCGGTCATAACTGAGGAAATGTCAATGGACGCATCCGAATTGATAACCCCTGCCGCCTGCGCCACTACGCTCTGCGCCATATCAAAGACGCCCATCACGATATTCCATGTATTTGTGACAATGAGGATGGCAGCGGCTGATTTGAACACCCACTTGAAAATCATCCAGGTGTCCACATCATGCAGGTTGTTCTTGTCTGCGATCATCTGGATCAGGTCTACGGTCATCACGATAGCCAGGATCACGCCTGCAATCGGCACCATGATGGAGTTGGACAGATTCTCAATCATGCTGAAAATACTGCCATTCCATCCCTGTGGGGTCTGGCCTACCTGTACGGATATATCCGCGACCTGCTGGTTTACACTGTCAAACATCCCCGAAAGGTTGCTCATAATGCCGCCCACCAGCATTTCTTTCAGCCAATTTGTCAGGGCTTCAAGTAAGAAATCCATACGGTGTCAACCTCCTTTCCGCCGCCCCCGCAAAACTGCGGGAGCGGCAAGGATTTCATACGGAGACGCTTAGACAGAGAAAAGCCCGGAGAGCAGAGGTACAAGGACCATGCCTACCACGGCTACACCAGCACCGGCCATGAGCTGTTTTATCCCCAATTAGGTGTAAAACTCTGCTCGATGGCGGGCGGCGGCGTACAAAAAATCTATATGGTGTTTTTAAGAGAACCGTCCCGGCGGGGCAGGTCAGGCAGTGACCTGTTCCACCTCCGGGATGGGTTTGAGATTAAAATGAATTTCGATAGAAATGTGTCTTGTTTTATCTTCGTCAATGCGCTCATGCACGACGATTTCTTTGATTAAGCGGTTAAGGGTGGCTGCGTCCAGCTCTGTGAGGTTGGCGTATTCCTGAATGGCTTCCACCCATTGTTTTGCGTCATTGGCAAGCTGGACTTCATCGGACAGCCGCTTTCTGCCTTCGGACACTCTGGTTTTAAGCTCCGTCTGCTCGGTCTGTGTCTTTTCCAGCATGGTGTTGAAGTTCTGCTCACTGATACGCCCTGCAATCATATCCTCATAAAGCCGCATGACCATTTTGTCCAGAACCTCAATCCGTTCCTCGTCCCTTGTAAGGGAGCGTTCCATTGCTTCCCGCTGTTCCCGCTGCTCGGCTTCACAGGTATTGGTCAGGCGGTCGGCAACCGCTTCCCCGTCCATCAGGGCAGCTCTGGCACATTCCCGTATTTTCCGCAGCACATGGCTGTAAAGGGTGTCATAATCAATCCGGTGCTGGGTGCAGTGGTTCTTTCCAAAGGCATTGTAGGTCTTGCAGGAGTATATCCGCTGGGGATGTTTTGCGTTTGTGTAGCGTACCGTCAGCGACTTCCCACACTCGCCGCATTTTAGCAGTCCGGCAAACAGGCTGATTTCATTGGTCTGCCCCGGACGCTGGCGGGATTTCAGCTTGTTCTGCACAATGTCAAAACTCATGCGGTCAATCAGCGGTTCATGCTGTCCCTCCACCACAATCCAGTCCTCCGGCTTCTTTTCCCCAATCGTGCCGATTTTGAAGCGGTAGTCTTTTTTCTGGGAAGCAATCGCCCCGGTGTAGACGGGATTCATCAAAAGGTCTTTGATAACGGAGAAGTCCCACATATACCGCCCGTTTTCCGGGTCTTTCTTTTCCCATTTGGTACGGGTATTGCGAAGCCCCCGTTCCCGGTTCCACCATGTGGGGCAGGGGATTTTTTCTTCCTCCAGCCGTCTGCGGATATAGTTCGGACCATGACCGTTCATGGCATATCCGAAAATCAGCCGCACAATCGGGGCGGTTTCCTCGTCAATGAGCAGATGGTTTTTGTCCTCCGGGTCTTTCCGATACCCAAACGGGGCAAGACACCCGGTAAACTGTCCTTTCTGCGCTTTCAGAAGATAAGAGGAATGGACTTTCTTGGAAATATCCTTGCTGTACATCTCGTTCAGGATATTTTTGAACGGGGCGATGTCGTTGTTATCCCGCAGGGTGTCGATACCATCATTCATGGCGATATAGCGGACACCGTTTCTTGGGAAAAAGTCCTCAATCAAATGCCCGGTTTGCAGATAGTTCCGCCCCAGTCGGCTGAGGTCTTTCGTGATAACAAGGTTGATTTGCCTGCGCTCAATGGCTCTCAACATCCTCTGTAAATCAGGACGCTCCATGTTAAGACCTGTGAAGCCATCGTCCTGATAGACTGCCACAACCTCCCATCCCTGCTTTTCGCAGTATTTTTCCAGCATATCACGCTGGTTTGCGATACTGGCACTTTCGCCTTGCAGGTCATCGTCCTTTGACAGCCTGCAATAGACCGCTGCACGATAGCCCCCGGCAAGTGCCTTTCCGATTGTTCTATATTCCATTTCGTTCATCATAGCCATTTACCCACACAATCCAGACGGTATCTGGCTCTTTTGAACCTCATCTTCATTATAGCTCATATCTTTCTTTTTAGCAAGATATTCTTTCACATTTGTTTTTCCGTATTTCTGGGAAATCAGGCTGACGAACACATCGGTTGCGTCCAGCTCCCCGTCAAACACTGTTGTAACATGAATCTCTGTTTTGTTTTTTGCCATAGGCAGTTATCCTCCATACATGAAAATAGCCAGACAGAGGGTGTCGGCAACGAAGTCCGGCAACGGGCTTCAAAAGACCTTGCAAACAATCTCAATCTGGCGGTGGTTACTATTTATACTTTTCTTTTATTTTTCTGTTGTTTTGGTTGTCATAGGGGAGAAAATCCCGGAAATAAGGGATTTTCCCCGGCAACCGGCTCGGCAACGGGATAGCAATAGGGGGTGCAACGGGCTGTCATTTTCAGAATGGAAGCTCCATCTGTTCTGTGACCTCCACAAAACCGTCCATCGTTTTTTCAGACGGGTTGCCGGAATCCGTTGCCGGGTTTTCACGCTCCCAGCCCTTTTGTCTGCCATATTCGGAAAACATTCTTGGGTTCGGGAAGTACCGCCAGCCAGTAATGCACTGGTTCATAATCTCGTTGATTTCCCGGATTTCCCATTGCTTCGGCTCGTCAAAGGTGTGGTTCAAGGCTTCCTTGTAAAGCTGCTTGGAGCAGACCATGCTCCCGGTGTACTTATCAAGATACGCCTGTATCATTCCGGCTTTGGTGTCCTCCGGCATAAAATCCCGCTGGTGTTCTTTGAGATACCGCTGCATGGCGGGGCTGAAAGCCAGCTTGAACCTGCCGCTTCGGTAAATCTCCATCGCTTCCGCCCACATCTGCCCGATATAGGCTCTGGAAGCAGCTTCGTCCTCCAAAATGTGAACCTCGGCTTGCTCCGGGTACACCATGACGGGGATAAAGCGGCGGTTGCCGGAACGGTCAAGGGGAAGAAAATCAAGGGCATTGGAAGTGCCGCCAAACACGCATTGTCTGGGGCGGTCTGCCGGATGGGTTTCATAGGGTATCTTGTAAACCTCTTTCTGCCGACTTAAAAATGACTTGATTTCCTCAATGCTCTTGGCGTTGGCGGTTGCCATCATTTCCGACATTTCGATAATCCAGTGACCTTGCAGCTTGCGGTAAACATTGTCATCGTCCAGCTTCCGCAAATCATCGGAGAACCACTCGTCCCGGACTGCCAGCAGACGGAAGAAGGTGGACTTGCCAGCCCCCTGACCGCCGACCAGACAGAGCATGATTTCAAACTTGCACCCCGGCTGAAAGGCTCGTGAGACTGCACCCAGCAGGAACAGCTTCAACGCTTCATAGGTGTAATCGTCTGCGTCAGCCCCCAGAAAGTGCCGCAGGCAGAAGCGGATTCGCTCTGTACCGTCCCACACAAGTGTATTGAGGTAGTCCCGGATGGGGTGGTACTTGTTTTCATTCGCCACAATCCCGATGGCGTTATCAATCTTTTTCTCATTGGTAAGCCCGTAGGTTTCTTCCAGATAAAGAAGCAGATACTTCATATCCGTATCATTCAGAGCGGTGCTGTCCCTGTGGAAACCGATGGGTTTTATGATGTCCTTGCGGTCGGTCAGGATGTTGTATGCGATAGCCCCGGAAAGCAGCGGGTCACGCTGGAATACGGTCAGGCAGTTCCGTATGCTCTGACGGACACCGCCTTTCTCGGTGGTTTCCAGCCCCGCCTTGATTTCCTCAACGCTCTGAGGCGGCTGCATGGCGTTCATGGTATTTTTTAGTTCTTGCTGCGTCTGCGGCTGCAAGCTCTGCCATTCGCTGTTCAAGCTGTATCACATCCTTTCCATAGTCCGTAATCAAAGCCGCTTTTTCCTCCGTCTCCCCGAACAGCAGCACATCCAGCAGATATTCCACATGGGCTTGCTTTTGTAAGGCTTCCGCAAACCGGGGATGAAAGGCTTCCTCCGGGGAGTGCGGGGCGTAGTCCTTTCTCCATGCCCGGAGCAGGTGGAGATAATCAGAAAGAATACGGAAGCAGCGGTTCTTTGCTTCCTGAAACTGTTCCTCCGGGGATTTCTGCCGGGGCTTGGGCTTTTTCGCCTTTCCCGGCGGTTTCCAGTCCTCATAGGAAAGCCCGAAGTCCTGTGCCAGTTGTACGGCGGCTTCTTTCTTTCCCAGCCCATACAGGGCGGCGGCAAAATCAATCACATCCCCATCCGCACCGCAGCCGAAGCAGTGGTAACGCCTATCCAGCTTCATGCTTGGGTTTTTATCGTTATGGAACGGGCAGCAAGCCATTCCGTTCCGACCTACATGGATTCCATAATGCTCCGCAGCCTGTCTGGTTGTGACGGACTGCTTCACAGCTTCAAATACATTCAAATCTATCCCTCCTTAAAAAGAAAAAAGCACCTGACATTCTCTGCTTGAAAATGGCAAGTGCCTGTTAAAGTTCCATATCATGTTGTCTGTGTTTCGTCTGCGCCGGGGCGGTTCTTTGGACTTTTTTCTCGTCCGCCTTATCCTGCAAGGCTTCTTTGATGGGCTGCTTCCTGGGCGGCTCTTTGCTTTCCTCTGTGCCGGGTGTGGCTTTCCGTACCCAGTAGCGGATGTCCCGCAGCTTCTTCAAATCCTCCTGTACCTCGGTCAGCGGTACTTTCAGCTCTGCGATTTCGCTAAGAAGCGTTTCATGCTCCTGTTGTAACTCATTTTTCGTTTTATCCTTATCGTCCGGGTGCTTGGCAAGATAGGCGGCGGCTTTCGCATACCGGGCAACCTCCGGGTGTTCCTGTTTGAATTTCTCCTTTGTTTTCTTGAAAAATATCTTCTGGTACTTCTCATAGACAGGCTTACATTCCTTGCAGTCTGTCCGGCTGGAAAGAATCCCGTCAATCACTTTGCTGCGGGCTTCCTTTGGCTTCATCTGACTGCGGTAATCTGCGGCTGATTTCCCGGAAGATTCCAGAAATGCTTCTAAGTCCTCCACAGTGGAAAGCCCCTTTTGCCGGAGATAAGACAGGGCTTCGCTGACTGCCTTTAAGTCCTGTGAAGTCCCCCGGTTCTGTCCAGCCCTTGTCCAGTCCTTCCGTTCTTCCTTTCGTATCTCCATATATTTCATCAGCAGATTGGGAAGAAGTGTCGCTTCCTCCGCCGCTTTTTGTGCAAGCAGCTCTTTCCGTTTTTCTCCCAGCTCGGTAATCCAGCCTTTGAGATTTTGGATAAGCTGCCGGATGGACTTCATCAGGCGGTTGGCGGCTCTGATTTCCCGGTTCAGGTTTCCGATATTCGTCTGGATACCACGCTTTTCCATCTGCCGGACAGCAGCACCCTCATGGACAGTGGGAATTATATCAAGCCCCTGTCTGGCATAGGAACGCAAGTCCACACGCTCCGGGCGGTCATTGGCTTCCAGATAGCGGTTCTGGATGACCTCCCATTCATGCCGCCAGATTTCACAATACTTCTGGTCGTTCCAGTCAACCGTATCCTCCTTGTGGCTTTTCCATCTGCCGGATGGCAGCTTTATCCGTTCCCCATTCTCGTCAAGGTCATAAACCTTACGACTCTTGGGAAGCCATTTCCCATGTTCGTCCATTGCCCGCATGGTCAGCAGGACATGGGCGTGGGGATTATGTCCCGGCGGATGAGGGTCATGGATGGCAAAATCAGCAATCATGCCTTTGGAAACAAACTGCTTCTGGCAAAACTCCCGGACAAGGACAGCGTACTGGTCGGGCGGTATCTCTCTGGGGATGGTAAGCACCCACCGCCTTGCAAGCTGGGAGTTCCATTGCTTCTCCACCGCTTCGGCGGCGTTCCATAAGGTATTGCGGTCTGCATATTCCTGTGGGGCATTAGGTGGGAGCAGGATTTCATTGTGGACGATGCCACGCTTTTCCGGGTAGTGCTTCACTTGCTGGTCGTATTCACAGAACAGCTTTTCGCCGCTTTGGTAAGCAGCGGCGGCAACCGCAGACTGTCGCTGGCTGCGCTGTACAATCGTGATTTCGTTGTGTGGACAGGGCATTTCGTGTCCCTCCTTTCTATGCTTGGTGGATGGGGTGGCGTTTTACCACCTCATTTTGAGCAGAAAAAAAGCAGGAGACCTTTTTTCAGATTTCCTGCTCGGTGTGCCGCTGTGTGGGCGGCGGGTATTTAGTTGTAAAAGTTCGGGGCAAGTTGACCTGATGAGTGGATGATAAATAGAAAATTTGCAAAGACTATTGACATTTTTCCAAAATATTTTTCAGCTGAGCAGTCAACACATCTTCTTGACCGAGAAGCTCATCTTTTTCATATACAATGGTATTCCACAGATTGCTGAGTTCTGCGGAAATTTCAGGGCTATCACAAAATTCGTGTGCCACCCAAATATTGCTGGCTATCATTTCTGGTGCGCCATCAATGGATAGACCTTTATCTTCGATTGTGTCAATCGCACGAGAAATATATTTATCAAATTGTGCTGCTCGACTTTCTGTATGTGACTTGTCGCTCACATAGTGTCCAATAAAAAAGGAAATTGCAAATCCAGCGATGATGAACACGATAGTCAATGCTGTACCTATTCTTTTCATACTTCCAACTCCTTTGTCAAATTCAGGAACTATTTTTATTGCTTCCTATCCAGTAACATCCTGCTCCGATTACCGCTGATAAAAATTCAATTCCTTTCAAATACATATCGTAGTTTGTATATCCGATAATTGGACCAGATAAAACATAAATTATAACAAACACAATAACTGTAACTATTGCTCTCTTAGCAGTGTCCTTCACTTTTATTCCCTCCATAACTTCGACATTGTTGCTATGAAATTTTCTTTTCATCATTTCTTGGTGGTCGGACATGATATAACATTTCTTTTTCACAAGCACCAAATTTTGAGAAATTGGATTTCGCTTCTTTTAGTGTTATTCCATGATTAGAGTCGCTTGGTTCGTTATCAGAAGCAATGAACGGGTCATTCTCCCAAAAACAAACGGGACAGATATATCCACAATCTTCATTTGCCGGAACATTATAAGTAAAATATCCACAACATGGACATCGGTATTTTCCCATTTTGTATTTTAGCCTCCATTAAAATTCTACTTTTCTATTCCTGCATCATCTCTTTGTTCAAAAACGATCCACTTTTCATTCATAAATATTTCTATGGTATCATCTGAACCATATTGATATTCAAACCCTGTTCCAAAGTTAGATTGATCATTTTGGGTTGGTATTTCAGAACCATCAACAGTTGAAATAATCTTACCGTCCATTACTCCACACCGACCATCTAATGTACTTTCTTTTCCAGTGTCATAATAAAGCTTATTATTTACCATGACCATAGGAATTATATCCCATTGAAGTCCAGTGGAATTTTGTTCAGATATGTTATTTTCAACTTGAAAAAACTCCTGCTTTGTTCCAATAATATCTTCATAACTGCTTTGAATTACAGTGACTTCCAGACAATCCCCCTTATTTTCAATTTCTGCTTTTATATCATTTCCCCTGTCATCTTTACCGCTAAATTCAAGAATCCCAGTCTCAGAATTATAAATTCCAACTGCGTTTTCAACATAAAGTAAATGTGTAATGCCATATTCGAGGATATTATATGTTCCGTCATCTTCCTTTTTAATTCTTAGAATTTCATCATATTCATTACTGTAATAGCCTTCTTCCGGCATTAAAAAATTTGTAGTATCATTATCGGGCAAAAGCCTATTAGCATAATTATTAAGAGCTTCACAAGGTTCATATTTGCATTTATAACCAATACCATCAATGATGATAAATGGATTGAATTCGGTAATTTTCACTTGGGAACCGTCTGCCAACGATAGAGTGAAAACAGCCCCTTGTCCGGCATATTCTGTATATGAGTTGTCCTTATTATAAATAACTACTTCTTTGAGATATGATACTAATTCCTCTGTTTCTACTATTTGAACTGTTGTATCAGGAGGCGATAACCGAACATTCGCCGAAGTAATGTCTGTTGCTTCTAAATCTTTGAATGGTCTATGACCAGAAAACAAAAAAATGCTACTAATGCCTATGCCAATCAGACATATCAGCGCAATTAACAGAACCTTTTTATGCTTCATTTGTTTTCCTCCTTTGCCTCCAATTTTACTTTTTTCTTTTCAAGTAGAAGAATATTGCTGCTACCAACAATATAACACCTATCACAATAAACATGCTAACCGAAGAACTATTTAACTTTGTTGCAACAAAAACCGATGTAGGACCATCTACACCTCCAATTACAGAAATCGCATTGTTATTTATCTTCAATGCAGCACCTATAATAACAAATATCAATCCAACAATACCTGCAACAATTACTAATATTTTTTTCATTGGTTAATCTCCTTTACTTATTTTTTCTTTTTTTAATAATCCCTAAAATAAAGATAATTAGTGCCGGAAGTACAAAATATAGAGCATTTACCAAAATCCAAATATCAAAAGGAGCTGAAGTTAATGTGCTTGAATATTTCCCATAGTCAAAAATCGTCTTTATAATGAAGCATACAATTAAAACCAAACTTATAACATTGCACCATTTTGAAATCCTATTATCCATGTATTTTCATCTCCTCGTTATAAATTATCCTACCCACTGCGACTTTAAATCTATGCTTCTTATTGCCAAACTGCGATAGAAAAAGAAGTGTCAGGGTATTGTCTCATTGTTTGGTCAAAAAACAAGATGTCTTTATCAGAATATATCTCAATATACATCTCGGTTCCGTAGTGACAACTCCAAATATCGCATAATTCGTTTTTTACATTGATGGTAAAATATTTTGTCATTTTATTATAAATTTCCTTATCAGCAGGATTTTCTTCCATCAACTCTAATAATAACTCATCTACAAAAGCGCCTTTGATAGATATTTCGTTGCCATCCGCTATTGCTTTGCCATACCGTTTTACTTGTAAAATTTCTTCCGTTTCCTCTTTCCAACATCGTATCTCAAAATTATCCCCCACTTTGATGAAATGATGAATAATTGTTTTCCACCATTCCGACGACACAGTGTTGTCTACCATTTGTATGTTAAATTTCATTATAACAAATCACCGTCCTCTTTCCCCAAATCTGTTACTGGCTACTGACTTCATTATACTGTATTGCCTATTGAAAAGATAGCGTATTTTATGAAACTTGTCGGCTGGGAACAGCTTGCAACGCAAGATGTCCCCAGATGGCAAGTCCACAAAAGGGTAGCTGGCGGCAGCCAGCGCAGGGGAAGCGTAGCGTCCCCTGTTTGATTTGGAGCAGACCATGACTGCGGAAAATCATAGCCCTCCGGCGAGGAGCCTTCGGAGAACGCAATGCACCAACCTCTGGGTGGTGTATAATTGCGCCCTTAGTAAACTAAGGGGTTTCCGGCTTCTCCCGTTCCAGCAGTTTTTTCAACAGTTCCTGCGTGTCCTGCCTGTGAAAAATGAGTTTCAACAACAGCATGACATCATCATCTGTCAGGTGTTCCGGCTCTTGCAGAAAACTTTCCAGCATACCGCCACGGGTACAGAGCCGGTGCGTCCGTTCCTTTCGGGTAAGCTGCTTCAACTGGTGCTGCAATGCCTTTTCATCATTGATAGCTTTCCGCAGTTTCTTTTCGCTTTTCTCCAGCTCCCGGTTGAGCTTTTCCAGCTTTGAGGTATCAGGCAAGGGCAGCGTCCTCCTTTCCCGGTATCAGCACATAAATCCTATTCGGTTCTCCAACGCCCTGACGCACTCGCATGATAAGTCCGGCGGTTTCCAGTTCATTCAGAGAACGCTTGACCGTCATAGGGCTGCGGGACAGGACTGCGGCAATGGCTGTGACAGGGAAGCAGACAAACAGGATTCCGTTCTCGTCCTCCTGCCCTTTGGACAGCATAGCGTCCAGCATCCGGCAGTACATGACCTTTGCGGTGCTGCTGACTGGAAATCCCGTCAACGCTCTGGGAAAGGGCATACAGGGCGGCAGTGGTGTGTCTATCGTCATAAATTCAAAATTCATTCGGTGTGTTCCTCCTTTTTCTTTGCTCGTTTGGATAAATAACGGGGGCAGTCAACCACAACTGCCCGGAAGCTCTGCTTGCACCCATGCTGGCATTTCCGGCATAATTCGTTGTAAGTGACACGCCCCCGGTCATTGAGGTAAAAGGAAAGCTCATGCTTCCTCTTTTTACTCATTCTCGGCATATTGCACTTCCTTCCGTTTTAGTGTATGGTTTCGGGGCGATTTTTGGCAAAATTACGGTCATAGAGCCGCTTAAAATCTCCCGAAGTATCAGCGATAGGGTAGACTGTCCCCCTATCAGATTGTCGTGTTTCGGTATCATTTCGGTGTCAGTCCGCCAGTTCTCCCCGGTGTCGTTCCTCCCCTGAATCTCACAGCGGCGTATCGCTCCCGTTGGTACGCTCGTTTCGGTCAGAGTTCCTCCACATCCCTGCCAAAAGTCATGGCGCTACATCGCCGGGGAAGCATATCCCACACAGGCTGGTCATTCGATTGGAATAATCCATCGATGAACTACCTGTATCATAGAACATTTTTGTGCCCTGTGCCGTAT
>NZ_JAWQDE010000014.1:0-84933 GCF_036318045.1 Clostridium sp. CM74B_53
CCAGGAGATAAATGGCTATATGGGTTGGTATTGCAAAGATAGAATTAAATCAACACTCGGAGGACTTAGTCCTCTAGATTATAGAAGGAGTATAGGCATAGCGGTCTAAAAAAATGTCCGCATGCCCTTTGGAGAAGTGGAATTTAAATTTTCATTTTAGGATTTTCAAAAACAAGTGGAATTAACTTTGACTCAGTCCATATCTTGTGTTATAGTAGAAGGACGAATTATAACTGTTCAACAGGTCTGCACTCGTTACAGTACACGGGCACTCCATGCCCGTGAAAAGGCAACCTTGCACACACGTTATGCTGACTGTGATAAGACATGAACAGGAAGATAAAGAATCCTGTAAACTTCGTTTAACTGACTGACACCTGCAGACGCAGCTCTGTTTAATCCGGAGATTTCCGGCACAAAGCTGCATGATGTTCCAATATATGGGGGTAATTATTTGAAAATCCAGGAATCCGCTGAAAACTATCTTGAGACAATTTTAATGTTAAGTGAAAAACAGCCGTATGTGCGTTCTATCGATATCGCGACCGAGCTCGGCTTCTCGAAACCAAGCGTCAGTGTCGCAATGAAAAATCTCCGGGTCAACAATCTGATCCTGGTAAATGACGAGGGACACATTACACTGACCGACGAAGGCCGCCGGATCGCCGAGACGATCTATGAGCGCCACACGGCCCTCTCCAAATGGCTGATGGACCTCGGAGTCAGCGAAAAGACAGCTCTCGAGGACGCGTGCCGTATCGAGCACGATATCAGTGCTGAGAGCTTTGCGGCGATCAAGGAACATATTAAGAAATATTCTTCTGAAGCGAAGAATTGAGTAATGTAAAACTTCTCTCGAAAGTTCCATTTTCATTATGAACGTCCTTAAAAATGTCTGAAATGCAATTCAACAAAAAAGCGCAGCGATCACAGACTCCAATAAGTCCATGATCCTGCGCTTTTTATTGCCGCGCGCGATTTCCCGCACACTTTTCTTTTTATTGCTCCTCAGTCCTTATAAGCGAATCCCACAAAGGACAGCTCGCATCCGCCTGCCACGCGGCGGAAAATATTTACAACCGTACTCATCACATCGATAAACACATTGTCCTTCGTCTCAACTCTGACCCGGCTGCAGTCATCAATGATCTCGGCATCCCGGATATCCGGAAGTTCCAGGACTTCCCGCATGATCTCCGATGCCTCCTGCTCCGAAATCTTCTTTGAAAGCTGATAAAATCTTCCCATGATCTGCTCCATTTCCCTCCCGCAGGAGTTGCGTTAAAAGCGGCCGTTCCCATCGGAAGTTTTTCATGTGATCCGGGTGGATCGCGAGCCGTTTGTTAGGTGCTGCTAACTATTTTTATCATACACCTTTTTGCAGAAAATGGAAGATTCTTATTGAGAACTTTTCTCATTTAAGTAAATTATCATTTATGACATGCAATTTTTTTACACGCACACTATGGCGACATTTTACCGATATTTCGCATTTCAGATCCGTAGAATATCTGAACACAGGGCTTTTCCTGCCATGACTTTTCCAGAATCTTTATAGTGCAGTACTATTTCACCCACACACCACTTGCATTGACCTTATATCCATCCGGAGTTGTCGTATTCGTCAGCATATATCCGTCAGAGCCCATATAGTACCAGAGTCCGCTCACCGGCGACTGGAACCAGGCATTTGTGAGGTAGCCGCCGGACTTTTTGTCCACCCACCAGCCTTTGGAATTGCTCTTCCACTGGTAGAGAGTACCTTTGCTGTAGAGGTACATATTGGAGAGCACACCTGACGCGCAGACATTATTGATCACAAATCTCTGTC
This sequence comes from Clostridium sp. CM74B_53, assembly GCF_036318045.1. Taxonomy (NCBI): domain Bacteria; kingdom Bacillati; phylum Bacillota; class Clostridia; order Eubacteriales; family Clostridiaceae; genus Clostridium; species Clostridium sp. CM74B_53. The sequence continues at coordinate 1,832 of NZ_JAWQDE010000014.1, forward strand.
TCCATGTCTTTCCGTCGGAATCCTTCGCCTGGATTTCAAAGACACCGGCCTGTCCTGTATAGGAGGACTTTCCTTCCGACTTTCTCGCGTTCCAGTCCAGTGTATACTGGAGAGTACCGCCTTTCTTTACCGTTCCGAGAGACGCGCTGAAATCCCGGATCGGATTTCCCATCCCATCATATGCCCTTACCGTATAAGTCGCACTCGCTGCCGCCTCCGTAAACGTCACGACGGTTCCTCTCTTCACGATCGGCGCGTCCTCCGTCTCTTTCTTTCCCGATGTATTTGTCACAGTCACATTCGTCGTCCCCACATAGGAACTGTCCGCACTCTCAACTCTCCAGGTAAATCCGGCAAACGCCGTGATCTGGAATGCTGCCGCGAAGATGCATGCGAAGATAGCTGTTTTGATCGATTTTTGCATAGCAATCCACCTCACTTAAATTTAGCACTCATCTCATTATAGCTTATCTCCGAACGAAATGCAACTTGACGAGCCTTACGCTTCTCTTATAAAAAAGTGGCAAAATGGGGGCGGAAAGAAATGACATGAGAAAATATTCTTTGAATCTTGAAACCACTTTCGTCTTATGCTATAAGGCCATTAGGCTAAAAGATAGAAGCTATCCATGTCGATTACCCTCATCATTTTTCCCGTCTACGCGGTCTCGTCCTGACAGCCCCTATAGCCATCCCTAGCGGCCACCAACAAAAAACCAACCCAAAGAAGTCGCCAGAGTGATATTCTAACCAGGCAATTCTACGCCACACTTTCAGTCTCCACCAGTCTTCAGGAACTTCCTCCGTTCTCAGGGCCTTGCCGCCCACATCGGGTACAATTTCCCCTACAAATCGTTCAAAGGTCGCCTGTGTTTTTAATGCTTTTTGAAACCAGGTTTCATTCGGGTAGGTGAGTATCTCCACCGATATATTCGGATAAGCAAACTCATAATCTATGTAGTCCGATGTATGTGCTTCACCATAGTGCTTATATATATAATTCTCACATGTTCTAATTACCTTGCCAGACACAAACACTACCGTCATCAACAGGAATATCAGCAGCCCTAAACGTGTCCTTTTATCCAAGCCGGCACTTCTCAACTGTTTTTTCGTTCTCTTAATAAAAATCACACCAGCAACAACACTCACCACATACGCCGGACGGCGCAAAGTAATCAACATTGAGTATGTTTTCTTCCCAAATATGCCTACCAGTCTGTATGGATCGAACGCCAGCTCCAACGAAAAAACAAATGAAAGCATGACCAATAATAATGTCGGAATGCTAATCAAAATTAGAACGTTCAAATAGAATCGCTTTACCTTTTTAATGCCAATTTTGTCATACAATAACCAAAACAATGCATCTACCAACAAATTGTAGAGATCACCTATTTTATACAAAATATTCATGATTTTTATAATTCCCCTTTGTATTTTTCTATTTAAGAAGGTATGGAACATAATATTTTCCACTCAAGCAGTAGAAACAGTAAAGGAATGACTCTCAAAAACATAACCAGACAGAAAATAAAAAAGCAGACATATCCTGACCAGCCTGTACGCAAAAGACGCTGCCGCCTTTTCTTATCGAACAGACTCTTTTGAGCAACTTTACCAATACTGCTTATTCCACAAAGTACACTTAATGCCTTCTCACCATCAAGCCCTGGAATTGGCACTATATTACCAATTATAAGAATAATGTTGAAAAACGCAATGTTAACCAGCTCATAAGCCCAATCATAATGTCTGCCGATCAGAATCAGACAAATCCCTGTAATCAAAAGATTTACTTCAATCCCAGCCAGTCCGAACTGCATCTGCTCACTTTTTCGTGAATTTATCTTATCATCGACAGATATATACGCCCCCGTCGGAATTATGCTCCAAAACGTGATTCCTATATGGTCGATTTTCTGGCCAGCTGAAATAGCTGCCAGTAAGTGTCCCGCTTCATGTAAAATGACCGAACACATACTAAGGAAAATGAGAAGCGGCATGCTGCACTCATCTCCAACATGCACATTTTTTATTCCCGGCTGACATACCCCTAATACAAAGATACTGACAGATACAATTGGAAGAAACATGTTTAATACCTTAAAAATGCTTCTATGTTTAAATTTTTTATTAAGGTTTAGCAGAATGAAGAGCGTCTCTCGCCCGACTCGCATAAATCTGGGTGTTTCAATTAAGCCGTACTTTTTCAAATCAGCAAGTATCTGTGGGTCATTGTACGGCGGTTTAAATGGCTCCGTTCCATCTGCATCTAAGAGTTCATAGAGCAGCCCTCTTTCAAGTTCAAATTTTCCATAAGCATTTTCCATATAGGGGCGTATACGTTGGTTCTTGTCTATGAAGCCCCGCAAACGTGTCCCTTTTTTTAGGACCGGATACATTGTCTATCTTCCCTCCGCATGTTCGCTTTCATTCTCTCATGACATTTTCTTGTCATCAGTCTTTAAACTCCAACGCCCCTTTCAGCCCGTTTGATCCATAATTAATATACTGCTCATCTTCTTCGTGACCATCAATAACTGCCAGCGACTTTTCGAGAAGTGCTCTATAATAATCTTTCGAATCCTTGGAGACTTTTCCCACTGCTAATCGATGCAGGCATTGGTAAGCATCGAACATCGGACTAATCAAGGCATCTATATAGAACCATAAACGCTTTTTATCATATTCTATCGACGTCTTAAGAAAATACGAATATTCCATGACGACTTCGCCTTTTTCCATGTCCATTTTTATACTTGGAAGCTCTCTTTTCGCATTGAATTCAGTTATGTACAGCGCAACTAATGCCAACGAATTGCACTGAATTCGAAATGGGAAAGTCGACCTGCAGACCAGCCTTGAATCTCTCAGGTTAATTTGCATCCGAAATGGCATGTTATCTTCCCCGAGCATAACTTCGATCACTCTCTGAGTGTCTGCGTCATAGATATATTTCAATCCGTGTTCTAATAAAGTTTCCTGAACACACATAAAGAGTTTTTCTTCTTCTGGATCAAGTTCTTTTTCTCTTCTCTCAAGTTCAGCGAGTGCGGCTTCCATCTGTGCAATTATATCGAGAGAACCGGATATATCAAGTTCGTCTTCATCACCAGATTTAATACCGTCAAAATCCGTCCTATTGTTTTTGTCCATTTCACGATCATCTCCATATCTATCGTTATTCTTAATGCATTGACGCCCTGTATAAGTACTATGAAGCAGCAACTCTAATTTCCGAAATAAATATCAATTTCGATGTTTATTCCGTCATGGAAGCAGCTGCAGAAATCATCTAAGATTTTTATGTCGAAAAAACGGTTCTTATATTGTTCCATTCTGGTTTTTAAAGGCTTTTTACAGTTGTTTAAATAGATATTTGTGAAGCCTGAGTCTGAATCCACCAACAAAAATCCGCCTAATATCCGTATCAAGCTCAACAGATCTATCCATAGCCGGTTGTTTCTATAGATCATTAAAGGCTCTTCCAATAATATGCTCACTCCATTGAGCACAATGGTTTTCTCATCCGCCCGGATAGATGCTTTATATCGTGGATATGTTTTCTGCCATGCCAACTCCATTGATGTGTCATTATACGCTTCGTGGTTCCACAAATGTGTCGCAACGAAAGACTTTTCCTCCAAAAGAGACATGCTATTAGGGAGAAACATGGAACTTATGGAATATCCGAAATCGACATGAACCCACGCCCCATGAATTTTTACAGCATTCCACACATGGGGTTTCCAACTATGTATCTCATGTGCTTTACCATATATCAAAAGAGTTTTGATACCCATCTGAGAGAGTGTCAGGGTTGCGATTGCGCTAACTGTCTGATACAGCTTAGCGCTATTTTTTGACAATATATTGGCCAGATATCTGCCAATCTTATTTGGGCTTTTAAGCTGAAAACTTTCTTTTATAAACTCATCGAATTTCTTTATCTTTTCATATGGATCTTCGCTATTCAGGATTTCCTGATTCAAAATCTCAGCAATCTCTGAGCCCAGATAAATCAAGTCTTCAACGTCAGCATTAAAGATAGATGTAATACCTACATTATACCCCTTTCCCAATTCTGTAGATATATCAGTTGAATATTCTTCAAGCTGCGTGCCAGCAAAACAATAACTAAAATCGCTATCGATTTCTCGAATCTCACGTCTAATTTTTTCAACTCCATAATTATATTGTATGGAAATGACGCTTTTTCTCCAAAAACAGTATTTGGATAAACTCATCGCTTTTTTTAATTCTTCTGGAGTCGACACGCAGATTTCCACTATATGATTCATCTTTGATCACTCCCCGCCGCGTTTATGCCTTCCAAAAAGGTATAATTTCAGTCATGTCGCATCTATAGATCCACTCATTAAAACATTTTTTATATTTGTTTGCGATATCAGGATATTTCTTTCCTATCTGTGCCCATAAAATTTCTTCCGGTGTTTCAGGATGCAGCTGTGTCATGATCTGCATATACTGATTCCGATTCTCTTCAAGATAATACGCTGAGCCATTCTGCACATTCAAAGCTTTTATAAAATGTACATTCGCCATCTTTTCCAACATCTGTTCCGTGTTGGTATCATATCCCGTTTTGGCAATAGCACGCAGAAAATCCCAGGATAAATTTTCGAATGTAAATTCATATTTCATAAAGTAGGTACATAAGAGCTGACGTCCATTTTCAGTCTCACTCAAATCGCGTACCACCCGTTGGAATAAAGGACTCGACATATAATTTAGCTCTCTGGCAGCCGCTTCTACTGGAAGTTCCAAGAGCCATTCGCTGCTTTTTTCGCTTTCAGGGTACTGTTCAAGTGCGTTTTTTTTATTCTTCAAAAAGTCCACTTTAAACAGACCGTTATCAAGATTCAGAAGGCAGTAAAAGGCGTCTCCCTGGCACATGACAGCAGCATTATTGCCGAGATAACGCATCGCATAAACCATCAAACGGCAACAACCTTCATTATTTCCTATATGAAAGAGTGCCGGATTGATGATAGTTGAATCGTGAAGCAACGGCGACTCATACCTTGGACGCTCTGAGATATGTGTTACGATATAATCGTATACCGCTGCCGCTTGAAAAAAACGGCTTGAACCTCTTCTTGCCTCAAAAGTGATTCTGTCCATTACTTTATCCAGGTCAGCGGTTGTGGTTAACATCTTGTAGGTGAGCTGAATTTCATCCCCCTCTACTGAAAATCCATTTAAGAAATAGAACTCTGGGTGATCATTGCGCAATGCCTCTATCGATGCGGTGATATTTTCATCAAGCTCAGGGTCGGTAAAATTTATTTTGAATTTATCTTCACGTTCAATAGCAAGTTTGTTGATAGTTTCATAGTAAAATTGGGCTGTGTCTGAAAGACTATCGCGGTAAAATGTCGATAAGCTTTTTCTCATTGTAGTTTCTCCTTATCCCATTGGTAATCCCTTATTCTTCGCAAGTCTCTTTTTCCAACGTATCATCAATTTCCATTAAAAATAATTCTGCATGATCATTTTTCGTTGTATAGCAATGATATTTTCTTTTAATACCCCAATATGTTTGCTGATAATACCTATGCTGATGCGTGCCTTACACGAATCACAGATAAGCACCATACATATCGTCTTGAGATGAACGGTATAAATATGCGTGAAACAGAATGAGGTCATTTAACGGTACTTCGTACCGTTAAAAATGGAATAGCCGTTCCGCAGTAGCGGAACTGGCATTCCATTTGAGCGTAATTTGCAAACCCAGATTCTGCGGAATATGCCCTCTATACCCAATGACTCAACTTGCGAACAAAATTAGCCATAATTCCAGAGCATTATCAGATATTCATAAATCTCTTAAAATGTTGTAATGAAACGCCTTCAGAAAAGAGCAACTACACTATCATCAAAAACATATCACTTTTTGATTACATTTTTTGCCCATTTGAAAAATGACTGCCCTAATTCGAATAGAAACGGTTGTATATTCTTTAGTTCAACTTTTTTTAACATTTTAATATATTGGACAACGGTTTTTCTATCATTTGTTGATAGTTTCTCTTTAAAGGCAAGCTCTCTAATCTTCATATACAAAGTCTGATATTCTCGTTCTATATTCTGCGTTTTCTCTGCATCACTATTCGTGATATCGATTGTAAAATAATCAGTCCCATCATAAACAGAAAAAGGCATTTCTTCAGCCGTTTTGTATTCCACTACTTCTTTCTTTGCAGAATCAATGAGAATCCTAGCAGTTGGAACAGTATATTTCAATCCATCACAGGAAATTGAAAAAAGCAGAAAACAATCAACTATTGTGCCATCTCTAAAATCCACCACAGGATGAGAAATGGAGATGCCATCAGGAACATACTCCTCAATTCCTTCTGACAGCAGAACCTTATATATTTGATCGTATGACATTTCTTCGCCCATAAATCCTCCTATCGGATAATTGATGTAACATTCATTGGCCTGCCCGACAGTGCGTTTCCGACCTGGAAAGTAGTGTAGAATTTTGAATTATCCACGCCCCCCGTACCGGAATCACACACATAAAATCCCAACACATTTCCATAGCGATCTTTTTTTACGCTCGTGACTGTTATGGCATGGAGATCTCTGTGATTTGACCATCCATTATAGAGCATTCCTGCATATACTGAGATTATTACACCTCGTCCATTGGATATAGCATCAGCAATGTTATCTACTGAAGCTTCACTAAGTTCACTATTTATCCCAAAGTGTTGAAGAATTTGCTGCCGCGTTTTGGCGGATGTTCCCCCATTATCTTCGGGGAAAGAATTTGTAGTGCACAACGTACCTCTGCCAGACCCAGCAGAAGTCATCGATGCATATTCAACCACTTCGCTTTCTGTAGCTGGATATCCTGCAAGGCGAAGAACATTGACACATGAAACCAACCCACATGTTCCCCAAAAACCATTTACTTTCCCTTGTTTTGAGTCGAGCTTCCCACCTGTTTCAACAGGAGTATTAAATACCATGCTTCCATCAGATTCAATTGCCCAAGTCTGTTTTGTAGAACTTAGTCCAAATGTGTGATTAAAACTTCCCTCACCATGTTCAGAAGATGATTGTCCTGTCGACGTTGTATTGTCACTTCCAGATTGACCAGCAATGAAACCAGTTCCTACAACTGAAGTGCCACCAGATGTTATCGAGGAGGATTTTCTAACCAATTCAGCATATTGAGTAAGCACATGTGAACTTTTTTGAAGAGCACTGATGTATTCATGCCGTGATGCCTCCATTTCCCTCTTATATGATGAAGAAGCAGCTAGAAAGTCATCATTTATCCTTTCAATTGCTACACAAACATCCGATATTCCATCATACTCAGCCTGACAGGTAGCTACAGCTTGATAGTAATAATAAGGAACATCCCCATCTTCGCTATCTCTATCGCCTTCTTCAGCCCTGGCTAATCTCTCTTGAGCAAACATCAACTTTTCATATGCTTGGGTCTGACGTTCCTTCCAAATATCAAGAACATCTAATATATATTGATTCGTATTCCGAATTAAATCTTCGTTATCAGCGATAACGGAATCAATCTGTGATGTAGTATTTTTTAGATCATCATCCAGTGCAAATAACTTAGATGCATTTGCAATTATTTGTCCAATCATATTCTTTCACACCATCAAGTAATGCTCTTCTCGGATTCTTGCAGCAAATGTGCATACTCAATCAGCTTTTCCATAACAACTTTCAAATCTGGAACCGCTTCATTTACTTTGGCTTGAGAACTTGAAACATAGCCTTGAATTACTGCATAACCCTCATCTTGGAAAGTGTTTCCCAACGTCTTAAGCTGATCGGATAACTCTTTGTTCAGAAAAGAAATCTTTTTAATACACTCATTGATGCCTTTCGTTAATTCTATTATTGATCTTGACGAAGCTTCAATCTGTTCACTCATTCTAATCACCTCACATCAAAGTACGAGCCTGTTTCAATGGTTTAGCTGCTTTCTTGAGCATCTCTGCTGTTCCCTCAACAGCAGGCAGACCGACCAGTAAATCTTCTGCCAGCTGTTCTATACGCTGCAAAGCTTTTCGGGATACTCTGTCTTTCATTCCAGATTCTGCACTTGAAAGCCTACTCTTCAGGTTGTTGCAAGCAGTCTTCATCTCAGCACAGTAGGCCTCAACTTCCAAGGCAAACTTCTCTATCTCATCGGGATCTCTGATTATCATACCCTCACTCATGTTAATTTCTCCTTCATCCAAACAAATATGGTCTAAAAATGTGAGTTGTAGAGCCGCCATCATAATACACGGCCGAAATATTATCCAAATCGGCGATGTAATGAATCCGCTCCATGTAATTACTCCAATCGTCACGACTCATTGCAAAAGCAATCTTATGTTCAAAGCATTCAAGCTTTACAAAGCGAGACTGCCTAAGCATCTTTACCGAAGAGTAGGTGACAAGGCTGTGGATACCAAATCTCGGCCCCTTTGAAATCAACTCACAGATATCGTCTCTAGCATCATAAACAATACTATCAGAAGATTCTTCTCTGTCAATTTCTGAATCAGTTTTGCTGATTCCCGGCTCATCAAAATCGGCAAGCAGAGAGTCAATCTCGTTCATCAAATCATTGACCGCATTGTGATTTATGGTTGTATTTTCAGTCCGAATATTCAGCTTATTAGGGAACATGCTCAAATCGGCACCGATAGATTCAATGCCCAACCACACCATGAGCGTTTTAGGATGATTGCCATTTCTGCCGCTTTCAAGAAGTCCATTAGTATACGCACATACTTCTTCTAAGTCCGTTATAATGTGAACGTGTTCATCAGAGAGTAATTCCAACTCGGTTTTAAATTGTGTGTAAAGCTCATCTTTTTTATCAGCAATAATAACAATTTCAGATTCCAAAATCCGAGAAAAGCAGCTGATTGTATAAATAATAACGCTTGCCCTCATTTCGGTATCGGCTCCGATAACCATAACATTTGAGTCTAGACGCTCCTGTAATGAAAAGCAAAAACAGGGGTTCAGATTTGTTGGAGTACCAATATATATCGGAATATTTGATGGTGTTGGCCCTCCATTAACTTTCTCATACTTTTCAATAACCAATTCATCACAGTACTTGCGTCCCTTTCCGTCAATAACCAATACATCTGGTTTTAAATATGCACTACCAAGAATCCTCTTGGCTAATTCTATGCTTTTGACTCTCTCATTCCTTGTAACATAAACAGTACGGTATCTATCAATGACAATCTGTGTTTCACCCACAGCATCTTTGATTCCTCGTTTAAAAATTACATCCCCCTTATCCATGCGATTGATTTTATTCTTCAATGCATCATCATAGAAGCTGTTGTCAATCGAAAGGGTTTCCCGAATCTCAGACATATCATTGGCCATTGCAATTCTAGTCCGAATCTGTTTCTTTCCTTTTTCTGTCAATCCCCTAAGACCATCGCCTATTGCCTGATCGCTAAATACACAGGAAAGACCAAACTTACGGTATTCAGAAAGCATATTTTCCAGTATAAGAACGTACTCCTGTTCATTTTGAATCGCCTGTGTCATTTGATGGAACTCATCTATAATCAGAATGATTCGTGGAAGTGACCGAACACCAAATTTGCGCTTGTATTCGGTAATATTGCTCACACCGACCTGCTTAAATAATTCCATCCTACGCTGGCATTCTTCGTTGACCTTTGACAACAAACTAAATGTAAATTCTGTACCGCGTTCCAATCCTATAAGCTTAACATGAGGTGGCATATTGGAGAGGTATTCTGCAAATTCAACCTTATTGTAATCCACGAGCCACAGTTCAACGTCATCCGGATGATAATTCAGAATAATGGATGTAATGAGCATATGCAAAGTAGTAGATTTTCCTGATCCAGTTGATCCTGATATCAGGGCATGGGCCGTTAATGCGCCACCCAATTCAAGTTCAACAATCCTCTTTCTTGAGTCGACCGCAAATGGAATGGCTAACGCCTGTGTGGATTCTCTGTAGCCATTGAACGAGGTAGTTGAGAAGAAATTAGCAAAACTGTTATCTACTTTAAATCCCTCATTATACGTTGCTTTCACTTCATCAATAAATTTTTCGCAAAACGAACATACGCCATCAAAATGGAAATCATATATTTTACCCTCAAGAGGAATAGTATGACCATTTACTGACGCATTGATTCTGATGAATGTATTTTGAACGGCATTTGGCAGTTCGGACAAATTTCCTTTTTTCGTAAAGATCATACTAATGCCACATTTCGTAGCGTTGTTGATTAGAACATCCAAAGCCTCTTCAGCGGCACGATCCATCTTTTCAGGGAAATCGTTTATAACGACAAGATGCTGAACAATCACAGGTTCGTTGCTTAAATTGTAATCGTAAGCTGAACCTACGCCTGCAAGACGAGAGCAGGTCACATCAACAAACTTTTCAAGTTCTTTGAGTCGTCTGGTAATATCTTCTCTAGATGCATATACCTTTTTGCAAATATCCCATGTAATTATTTCTTCAAGTTTTTGTAGTTGCCCCAAATTTGAACCTCGATCATCAGGATCAATGTATGTAAGGGTAAATGAGTAGGGGGGCATAAACCTAATCCATTTCAAAATGATACTCTGAATTCCCTCCATAACTTCAGTCTTACAACGATCATCATAGTTAATAAGCAGCTGCAATGGTTTTGCCATATCCACAGTCATGGGCACACAAAATCCTCTGCCAGAGCTGAATGCAACAGGCATTTTTTCCTGAATCATCTGATCTACCGGAGAAGGAATGCTAAAAGGAACAGAAATGGCTCCTATCATAATCTGGCCAGGGTACAATAAGCTCGGTTCATAACAGTCCCAGGTTTCATCGAATGCACCTAATTGTTCTAATGTATCGGCAAGATCGGTATCATAATGCACCAAGGTAGGATCACTAATAGCTGTCAATAGTTTATTTTGCAAAGCATTTCCAGCTTGGTTATACGCCTGATCATTTTGAGATATCAAGATGCTCTTTTTCTGATCTGCTACTGCTTTTTCGCGGGCATACTCTGTGTTCGCTGCTGTTTTTTCTTGAGCAAGATATCTGGAACTTTTCTGCAGCTCTCCACAAAGGTACATTCTTCCTGCTTCAATATAATCAAAATAGTCATTTACCATATCCATCATTGATAAATAGCCGTCAATGCCGGTCAGCCGCTTAATCACACTACTAAATGAACCATCATTAATCTTGACTGCAAGCTCATCTATCTCCTGGAAATCAGGCAATTTAGGTGTGAGGCTTGTTGGACGATATTTCTTCTTATACTTTTTCGAGATTTTTGCCTCCGCTTCAGCCAAAGCTTTCAATGCATCTTGGACATTTCTTTGAGCGGATTGATCTTTTGCTAAAGCAAAAGAGATTCTTTGGGTTTTCCTTGAATCCAATTCGGTAAGTTTAGCTTTATATTTTTTTTCTATTTCAGCTTTGTTACTATTATAGATAGAATCTACATCTTTATCTTCTTGTAATATTGAATCAAAATATTTTGAAATCTTAACCGCCCGAATAAATAATGACTCGTTCATGAAAACACACTCCGTTATACCATTTTATCGGCAATCAAAACTACTTTAGAGAAATATTACCAAGTTCACCCGCTCCGTTGCCAGCAGTAAAAACAATTTTAAGCTTTTGACACCCATTGATACCAACGTCAAAAGTTATGGGTAAATCTCCCCCCGTAAGAGCTGGTGATGAATAGACAAGAACTTCATCTGCATATAGTTCAAAACTGTTATTTTTATTTGTATCTCTATTTGTCTGACAAATAGTCCACAAACCTGAGATTGACGAATACCTGCCATTTAAATAGTACACGATTTCGGAACCAGAACTTCCAAACATATAGTGTGAATAGTTTTCTCCTGTATTGGTTGTACCCGTACTATTTCCCTTCAACGATACACCATTATTCATGAGATAATCCAAGTCTGTAAGCCATGTTCCACCTACTCCTATTTGCGCAACAGACCTATTTATAGGAGAAGAATCTTCTCCCGGATATATTCTAATATTTCCGAGTTCACCTGCTCCATTACCGTTTGTAAACACGATTCTTAATTTTTCACAATTATTTATATCAGCTTCGAATTCAACTGGTAAATCTCCTCCTGTAAGACTTGGTGAGCTATAAACCAAGTTGTTATCAGCATAAATCTCAAAGCTATTATTTTTATTTGTATCTTTATATGTCTGACAAATAGTCCACAATCCCGTAAGCCTTGAATAACCACCGTTAAGATAATAAACAATCTCACTGCCAGAGCTTCCAGACATATAATGCGAATATGTATCTCCTGTGTTTGTTGCTCCAATATTACTACCGCTCACACTAACCTCTGAATTGGTTAAATAATCCAAATCCGTCAACCAGCAAGGAAGATTAGTAACTTCATACACCGTTCCATTAGGAGTTCGATTTGTATTTGTAGATAAACGAATATTAGCTAGTTCTGCACAACCAATACCTTCCTTAAATAGAATGGTCAGCAAGTTACACCCGCTAATATCAACCGAGACATCAACAGGGATGTCCCCTCCTGTAATTGATAGTGATGAATATACGAGCACCTCGTCCGCATAAATCTCAAAGCTGTTATTATCAATAGTATTTCTGTTAGTATAACAAATGGACCATAAGGCAGTTAAAGTATCATAATCACCGTTCAACTGGTAAACTATTTCACTATAAGGTGAGGTTGAAAACATATAATGAGAATACTCTATTCCAGTATTTGACTGTCCTGTGCTATCAGGCTTAATTGTAACGGATCCTTTTTTAACATAATCAAGATCTGTCAACCACGCATCTTCGACGTAAGTCTCTTGAAGAGCATAATTATTGGTATTTTGTTCTGAATTGTCTTTATCTGAAGTATCATTATTTGTGATTCTATAAGAATATCCACTCACTCCAGACAAATTATCATCATTGTTCTTATTACCAGAAGAAGTGTTGATACATGATTTAATAATCAACATAAAAACAATGACGACAATAACAATAGGAATCCCCCCATATTTTTTCTTTGAAGGTTGGCTTCCTGAAACACTTGAAGATGGTGTGTACTTATAGCTACTTGGCATAAACTGCTGTGCTTGTCCCCCCGCAGTCGCTGGTTGAAAACCAGAACCAGAGTTGGAGCCAGATTGACTGAAGCTATTAAATACCGATTGAGAGATGAAACGCATCTTCTCATTTACCTTACACCATGGGCATTCTTTTGCACCATAGTAGTAGATGTGTTGAGTGTCTTTAAGACATGTTTTGAGGTTATCTTCCAACTGTTCAAGAGCGTTATACCACTCTTCAGCTGAAGGACGTAGGGAAGGAGTGCTACGACCAGCCACAAAAGCACGCCTAAACAACCTCTGAATATTATTCGGCAACGAACTTAACTCTGGTGCATAACGCGGAATATCCATGTTGCTTGAACGGCTGTCCGAGAAAAAAGCACATTTGCCATTCTGCATATTATCAATTGGCTGAAATTTCGATGAAGACCCGCTAATTACTTTGCATGAAAATGGATGCGCACCATTCATCAACAATGCGAAAATAAGCACCGCCAGCGCAAAGCGGTCAGATTCCGGCGTGAACGTCGGCAAAGGAGCAGAAGGAAAGTGAATACCCTGAAGCTCTGGTGCAACGAACTCGGGCATACCTACTCCGCAACGATATGTCCTGTTTGAATCGGAAATGTGATACGAATCCGTGTCGACAAGAGTTACCATACCATCCTTGGGATTTACCAAGATGTTTTCGGGGTTCAAGTCACCAACCACCTGATGAATCTCATGGACATTATGTACAGCAGCAGAAAGGTTCTTTGCAATAGCAATAAATAAAGACCAGGGTTTTCCTTTTCGCTTGTCATAGACATAAATATTTCGCAGCTTTTCTTTGCCGTTGATTTTAGGCATAACATACCCAATGAATTGTCCATTTTCATAAAGGACATCTATTGGCCAAGCGTATTGTTCCATAACACTTGGCTTGTTAGATACCATTATAGACAATTTACGTTCACGCTCTGTAGTACGCTTGTCTGGCTTATATACTTTCGCAACATAGCTATATGCGCCAATAACATCATATACATCACCTTCCCCGCCGCCTGCAAATGGTGCATTCTGAGTTTGATATAACTTGCCGGAAAGTCCTTTATATTCAGCCATTGATTACTCCTTCATAATTATTCTTGTATCTCTTTTAGCTGTCTTAGCGCCTCCTCGTTTGCAAGTATCAGCCGACTACAAGAACGCTCCATGGAACTTAAAAGTTTTTCCATTTGATCTATCACTGCAATCTTATACTTTTTAGACATATCATCTTGCCACGAAGCTGATGCTTCAGACCATAGATTCTCTACATTTCTCTTTACATCGTTTATCTGCATATCAGCATGCCCTATTCTATATTACGATTTTCCAAACAGCTTACCCCAGAATCCCTTCTTTTTATGCGCATCTCTGTCGGCAGCAGTACCTTTCTTGTCCAAAGAAACTATCGAAGGACTGGATTTTCCTGTAGGCTCACCTTTTTCTTTCTCTTCTGAAGAAACAGCTCCTACAGATTTTTGGTTGTATCCCTCTACTTGTTCTTCATCAGATTGCACTTCCATATCCTGGTTTAATCCATCCGCATCTTTAGTGGAAGATTTGTGTTCATACAATCTGTCGTGATGCTCTTTCGCCAGCGTTTTCCAGTCTGGCTCCATGTAGAATTCATCCGGCTTTTTTTCGGGTGTAACGTCCGTGTTGATAATTCCTACTATGGTCTTGTCATCAGTAATCTGTTTGCTATATGAGCCCTTGAAGAAATCGGTTATTTCAGCTTGGACGTTCTCAAAATCAGCAGGAGTCGAGACTTTCAAAATACTGATATCCATGAAAGGTCGCACATAGTTTACATAGATAGGCTGAGCCGTTTTTGCCAACAGCCAAGGGTAAGCAACATCGAAGATACCATCCGTCATCATTATCAAAGAACAAACATCTTCTTTTGCGACACCGAAAGACCAATTCTCCGGACCGGCGCGAAGCGGACTGGTCTCATTAAAAGCTTCCCCCTTTTGTGCTTTTGTTAGAACAGAATAATCCCCGTATGATGACAATGCAACAATTCCACCGTCGCCGACATGCCCATAAACAGCATTTGTCCCATTATAGATAACTGTCGTCAATGTCGTATCGTAATCACATAATTCATCCCTGTTCTCTTCAGACAAAGCCACAATTGTCTTTAATGCTTTATGATAAGCAGTTCTAAGTAAAGACATAAGACTCTCTTCATGCCATTTATCTGGATGATTTTCGCTCACAAAGGACAGGACAGTTTTAACTGCTGTTGTCGAGCCAACCTCAGACTTTTTTGCGCTTCCAAGTCCATCAGCTATTGCAGCAACCACCCAGCCATTTTTAAGGACAACCACATCGCTCGCATCTTGGCATACACCATCTTTCTTTGCTTGGTGTGCTGTTCCTATTATTGACATTTTATAATAACCAAGCATGGTATTCTCCTTAAAAAGCGATGTTAATCGTATGTAAATCACTAGGTGCCTCTATGGCCATGGTTCTACCACCATTTGGATCACTATTCCTTACTGTTGCAAGACTACTGGAAACAAACTTGAAGAGAGCCGGGAAATTGAGATTCTCTAGTTCAAAAATTCTTTCTGTATTGAAAATACTAGCCATTGTGCGTCGGTCAAAGTTTGCTACCCCAACACAATAACCAAGAACTCTTTCTTCGTCTTCCATTTTCCTGAGTCTTTGTGCCGCCGCAACATATGAGTCATTAGGACCGCCATCTGTAATGCAAAAAATCCAAGGACGGTAATAAGGAGTTCCTATCTCGTTATATCTGGCTTTCTGCGCTGTAATCATATCCAATGCCTTATCAATGGCGGCACCCATTGGTGTTCCACCGTTGGCTGTCAATGTCGGCGGCACCATCTCACTTACGGCAGTGAACTTCTGTTGAACCTGGACATCAGGTCCAAAAGAAACAAGTGCAACATCAATGCACGCCTTTGTATGCTCATCAAAAGATGAGTCATTCACTGTCTGTTCTTTGAAAGTTCTAAGACCAGCATTCAGTTTTCCAATCGCATCATTTGCAGTCATAGAAGCAGAAGTGTCAAGCAAGAAAACACAAGCGACATGACGCTCAGTAATCCACTGAATTCCGCCTCTTCCCACATCCTCAATAACTGGATTATCATTTGTTGTCGTATTGTTTACTGATCTCTGTACATTGTTTCCCTTCTTCTGACCGAACGCTCTTTGAAAGATTGTCATAATAAGTCCTCTCCATTCTTTAAAGTTATATCTTTTTAATCTGCAACTTTTCCTGTCCCCTCACATACAGGACATCGCACCACCGCTTTTCCCTGACACATATAACAAATTTTTCCATTTGACATATGACCATTTCCTCTCCGATCTCCATTACATACCGGGCATGGTGAATACCCACTTCCATTGCAATGACGACAAGTATGATAACCTACTGACATATTACTATTCCTCTTTTCTTTTGAATGTATTAAGCCAAATCATGTGGTAAAATACATTTACCAATCATCTTTCTCTCTTATTTTCTATATCTATAGAGTAATATTAATGCCTTTTTCTTTCAATATAGATTTATTCAAATTAAAATCTATATTGAATTTTACCGTAAAGCTTGTTACAATAAGCAGTTAATCTATAGAGTACGTTTCAATGTTTCAATCACACTCAAGAGCTGATACTTAATCAGAAACGCTGCATCATAATATTCCTGTTCATACTTTACACAATTAACTAATGGCAAGACGTATTTTTCTGTTTCTTCAATATACTCCCTCATTTTTTCGAGTGTGAACCCCATCGCCATAGTCGAAACATTATTACAACGATCTAAGAGTTTTAATATCGATGCACTTTTATTCTTTCCGATTTTTTCATAGTAAATTCTTTTCGATTCCTCTTCTGTCACCCCTTCTTCAATCCTAAATGAAACAAGATCTATTATTTTTTTTATTGACTCATTTACATTAAGATCTTTTAGTGAAACCGTTTCATTATCCTCTATTACGTCATGCAGAAGAATTGCCGCTATCAAATTATCACTGTCAATTCTTAATGCAAATGCATGGCAAGCCATCATAAGAGGATGTGTAATATACGGAACTTTTTCTCCTCTATTGCTCTTTCGAGTAGCGCCTGCGTGGTATTTAAGCATGAGTTTTATTGCCTTTTGCGTCTCGCACATATTTTTCGCCTGTGAATACATACGTACTCTTCGAAGCATATTTTCAGGAGAGAACATCATATCATGAAGATCCCATTCTCTTACAGTATCATTTTCCTCTAATAAATAAGAAATTTTAGTATTTAATATCGCAGCTAATTTTTGTAATTTATTTATATCTGGAAGAAACTCTTCTCTTTCCCAAGAACTTATCGCTTGAAACGATACTCCCATCTTTTCAGCCAAATTCTGTTGTGTAAGCCTCAACTCTCTTCTTCGCTTTGCAACTTGTGAACCAATACTCACAGCCCATTCCTCCAAAAGTACTTTCTTATGTATCTTTACAAACACATTATAGACTCTACTCCAAAAAATACCAGCATCTTCAAATTGAATATGTTTATCTTGTACTCAAGTCAAACTGGAATATATAATTTCAAAATTTCTGATTTCACGTATGGATCTTTCATCTCTTCTTTAAAATCCACAATGTCCATAATTTTTCACATCATCACTTCATCTAAATATCCAGAATACCGCTTCTTCGTCTCCACATATCTACTCTTACTGATTAAAATTTCCTCTCCATTTTCCAACATAAAACTTTTATTCTCAATTCTCCGAATGTATTTCATATTAACCAAAAAGCTCTGATGACAGCGTACAAACGAGTCTACCATTTTCTTTTCAAGGTCAGATATCTTCTCATAACATACATACTCACTTCCCAACGTATGGATAATCGTCCTATGTGCGTTACTTTCCAGATACCTAATCTCATCTAGATAGAATACCTGTTTGTGATTCTGGCACATGATCGTTACTCGTTTTTCCTCATCCTGTTTTAGTCTCTCTTTTGCTATTTCGAGAAGCTGTTTCAGGATTCTCGGATCAACTGGCTTTTTAAATAGCCAAGTAAATTTACAGGCTTTAAAAAAATACGTTGGGAATATATTGTCGTATCTCCAGTCATATAAATGATCTGAAGTTCTGGATATTCTTGATTTAATTCGTATGCGCAGTCGATTCCTTCCTGCCTTTCTTTTGTCTTTGAAATTGCCGAATTGAATTCATGGCAGATATCCATGATCAATATATCCGGTTGTTTTCCATCCTGAAATTCTTCCTTCAAATGTCTGATATCCTGATAAATATCAATACTTTCTATATTCGAATCTTTCGCATTTTTTAGTATATCTTCAATAGCATTTAACACTTCCAACTGATCATCACATACTGCAATCCTCATTTGTTTATCCCCTTATACAATCCGTACTTGTATTTTTTTATCTTCTCCTTTCCGCTATTTAGCTTACTCATTTACAGAATTACATAACTTTCTCTTAATTACGAATTATACAATATGCGCCCTTCCAGTTTTCACTGTCGTCAAAATCATACCGGTTTTCGACAAAAATAGTTCTAATACCAGTAATAAAATAGTAGTCTAACGAATCCTGCCGGACTTATCGGCATAAACAAAAAGAGGAGAAACATCCTCTCCCGAAGACATTTCTCCCACATTCCAATTCTCCTATATTCTCCTGTTACTTTCCCTTCCTACGCCTTCCCGATCCTCTCCTCCATCTCCCCCAGCATATCCTCCGCGGCCATCCATTCGCCCATCTCCATCATTCCCATGACGACCATCATCTGGTTGTTAAAATCGTGTTCGAGTTTTCGCTGATCGGTCTCGAAATCTTCCATGAGTTTTAAGTGACTTTTTTCGATCTCAAACTGGTCATTCAGCGCTTTTAACAGTTTCTCATTTTCCTGACGTCTTTCTGTCTCCTGAGCGATGAGCGGAAGGAACATGTAGATCATAATGATCAGGATAAAAAGGAACTGCTGACCAATGGAGACCGCATACTGTTTTTTCGTAATATAATCCATGTAGGGATACATTCCAGCGAGAACGCTGACTGCGATCAGCGCTGTGACTATCTGGCTTTTTTCGCGGAACAGAGATCGTCTCCACTTTATGAGGAAAACCAGTCCCATGAGGATCAGACTTAAAAGTATGGTCTCGCATGTCATGGCACGTACATAATCGTAGACCCCCCAAAATGAGCCTGTGACCAGCCAGCCATTATTTACAAATATTGCATTGCAGATAAGCTCCGCAACCGTCGTACATCCGATCGCGATTACCACCATCAATATGATTCTTTTCAGGGAATCGCCAAAGCACAGAAAGATGCCACTCAGATAGATCCCCATCAGTACCCAGCTCGTCATTCCGATCACTTCCTGATCACTCAGCGAATTCATATATTCTTTCGCGCTGCATGAAAGAATATTGAAAATGATCTGCAGGATCAGCACCTTTGTAATTGTCCCCCGCCATTTCAGTGTCTGCATCAGAAAAAAGGTCGTGGGCATCAGGCCAAGTGCGCAAATCAGTATGCGCAAAACCGCATCCGTGTTCATGCCGTTCTCCCCCTCTCCTCTTCCGCACCGGTTCCCGCCGCGTCCAGGATCACCGTGCTCTTATATATCTTTTTCTCCCTGTCGATCTTCACATTGCAGTTTCCGCCATACATCTTTGCGATCTCCCGAAGGATCCTGCTGCCATATCCGCGCCCGCCGCCTTTTTCCATTCCGAGATACTTCTCAGCAAACGGATTTTCCACTGCAATCACGAGATAGTCTGCCTTCACATGGATATCGGCCCGGATCCATCTCGCACTTTCCGGAAGATATTCCACCGCCTCCATGGCATTGTTCATGAGATTCGAAAGAATGCTGCACTGGTGGATCCTTGAAATTCCCGGAAGCTCACCCACATGCGCATCGACGGATAACCGGATCTTCACCTTTTGGCATCTGATCTCGTACTCCTCAAGAAGTACATTTAGGATCATGTTGGAACAGTACTGGCCTGTCCGGTTCTTCTCGATCTCCTTCTGAAGCTTTGCCGCCGCAGATCCCCGGTCTTCTGTGTGAAGATCGTTTTCAGCCTCTTTCACGATCCGCAGAAGATCTTCCCGCCTCTTGTTCAGGCGCTCCGCCTGCACTTCGGCGCTCTCCTCTTCCATTTTCTTTCTGTTCAGTTCATGTTTCAGCCGCTCTTTTTTCTGATCCAGCACCTTATTTTTACTGTTCCGGTAACTGTTTATAACCAGCACTGCTTCCGTAAAAAAGCTGATGGCGACCACCGGAATACCTATCTGATTCCAGGCTGACGGGATGCCCTGAAAGAGCATATGGTTCATTATAAGAAGCGTAAACTGGCAGATGGTAAACAATATAAGAACAATCATGATACCGCGTCCTCCAGATACTGAAAATACCTCGTCCGCGCTTCCATGTACCGCTTTTTGCTGATGGGGATCTCCTCCCCGTTTTCCAGCTTAAACCGGTCATGCTCCACCCGCCGGATATACTTCATATTTACAAGAAAGCTCTGGTGACACCGTACAAAGGTTTCACCCATCCGCTCCTCCATATCTGAAATCTTATCATGGCACACCTGCACATTTTCGTATGTATGGATCATGGTCCGGTGAGCGCTGCTCTCCAGATACCAGATCTCATTGAGATAAAAGATCTGCTGCTGGTTCCGGCACATGATCGTAACCCGCTTTTCATCTTCCTGGGCCCGTCGTTCTTTTGCGATCCTAAGAAGCTTTTCAAGGATATCCACGTTCACCGGCTTCGTGAGATATCCCACGAGATTGACCGGCTTCAGGAAAATATGCTGGGAATATCTCGTCGTATATCCGGTCAGGTAAATGATCTGCAGCTCCGGGAATTTCTGATTCAACTCATAGGCATAATCGATTCCCTCCTGCCGCTCTTCCGTCTCCGGAATTTTTGTATTATATTCATGGCAGATATCCATGATCAGGACATCCGGTCGTTTTCCATCTTCAAATTCATCCCTCATATGCCAGATATCCTGGTAAGTTTCGACACGTTCCACCTCCGGAATCTTTCTCAGCATATTTTCGACGACATCCAGCACTTCCGGCTGGTCATCGCATACCGCAATGTTCATTGCATGTTCCCCCATGTATTTCGTTTCTCCCGTTTTGGAGAGCTTTTCTGTAAGATCTTTTTCGTTCAGCGCAGCAATTATCAGACTCTGTCCTTTAATATTTTTGCTCCGTTTTTTCTGCTTTTTCTTTTTTTACCAGTCAATCATAACATACTTTCCTTTTCGCTTCAAGTTCGCAGGTTTCCCCATAAAATCCTGCAAAATGCCCTTTCTCCCGCCCTTTCACATTGACATCCCCTCTCAGTATGCGATATAATTCTTATTAACTATCTTCAAAGATTTTAAAGGGCAAAATCATCATTTTTTTGCCCCCAGACATCTTTTAAACGCTTACTTGAGGGGGTATATTAAGTTTATGAATGGTGCAGAAGCTATGGTAAAATGCCTCGAGGAAGAGGGGATCACCAGGATCTTCGGATATCCGGGAGTTGCGATTTCTCCTTTTTATGAGGCCTTATATAATGCCGGTACGATCGAGCACGTTCTCGTCCGCCAGGAACAGGCTGCCGGACACGCCGCAAGCGGCTACGCACGTATCTCCAGAAAGGCTGCTGTCTGTGTAACTTCTTCCGGTCCAGGTGCGACAAACCTGATCACAGCTCTCGCGACTGCCTACGCCGACAGTATTCCGCTGATCGCGATCACCGGTCAGGTAAATTCAAACCTTTTAGGCCGTGATGTGTTCCAGGAAGCCGATATGCGCGGCTCCACAGAATCCTTTGTAAAATACAGCTACCTTGTAAAAAGCGCCGATGATATTCCGCGTATCTTCAAGGAGGCTTTCTATATCGCTTCCACAGGAAGAAAAGGTCCGGTCCTCATCGACATCCCGTGTGATGTCCAGATGGACCTCTTAAAGAAATCCTTCGACTATACGTCCGAGGTCAATATCCGCGGATACAAGCCGAGCACAAAGGGAAACAACCCGCAGATGCATAAAGTAGTCGCAGCGATCAACAAGGCGAAAAAGCCGTTGATCTGTGCCGGCGGCGGCGTGATCCTCGGAAATGGTGAGGAATGTGTCCGCCAGTTCTGCGAGAAAAACAATATCCCGCTTGTCACAACGATGATGGGAATCGGTGTCATGCCGAAGAACCACCCGCTCTACTTCGGTATGCTCGGAAACAACGGAAAACCTTACGCAAACCGCGCGGTCGCAAACAGTGACCTTCTGATCATCGCGGGCGCAAGGATCGCAGACCGCGCCGTTCCGAAGCCGGAAAACCTGGAACAGCAGGTCAACATCATCCACATCGATATCGATACCGCTGAGATCGGCAAAAACCTTGGACCGACGATCCCACTGGTCGGCGATATCAAGAATATTTTCGACCGCCTCCTGCAGGAGAATATCTCCATCGACACGACACAGTGGATCGAGACACTCCACGATATCAAGAAGAGTACCGTTGACCACCGTGTTTTCAGTGACAAGCTCGTAAATCCGATGCTCTTAGTCCAGCATCTCTCCGAGAAAATGGATGATGACGCGATCTATGTTGCCGATGTCGGACAGAACCAGCTCTGGTCCGCCGACAACTATGTGATGAAAAACGGCCGTTTCCTCACGAGCGGCGGTATGGGAACTATGGGCTACTCGATCCCGGCTGGAATCGGAGCGAAGATGTGTACTCCGGACAAGCAGGTCGTCGTTGTCTGCGGTGACGGTTCCTTCCAGATGTCCATGTACGAGCTTGGAACCATCGCAGTAAACAAGGTCCCGATAAAGATCCTTGTCATGAGAAACCACTATCTCGGTCTCGTCCGTGAGCATCAGGAAAAGACTTACGAGGAACATTATTTCGGTGTCCAGCTCTACGATTATCCGAAATATGCCGAAATCGCCGCTGCCTACGATATGGAATATTTCCACTGCGACAGCAACGAAACTCTTGACGCGGAGCTCGACCGTTTCCTCGCCTGCGACAAAGCATGCCTCATGGTCTGCGAAGTCGACAGCCACAATAATACGAAATAAGGAGAACGCAAGATGAAAGGTATTTTTTCTGTACTTGTAGAAAATAAAGACGGTGTTCTCTCCCAGATATCCGGTCTCTTTGCGAGAAGAGGCTTCAACATCGACAGCCTTGCCGTAGGTGAGACCGAACGCCACGATATTTCCAGCATGACGATCGTCTCCACCGGCGACCAGCGCACGGTCGATCAGATCGAGAAACACTTAAACAAAAAGCTTGACGTGATCAAGGTGCGCCGCCTTGAAGAGAACCGCAGCGTCCTTCTCGAGATGATGCTCATCAAGGTCTCCTACTCTGCGGCAAACCGCAGTTCCCTGATCGAGCTCTGCAGTGTCATGGGTGCAAAGATCGTCCACGTCTCCCCGAAGAGCATGGTCATTGAGTTCCATGCCGCTCCGGATGTGATCACGGACTTTATCGAGCTTGTGAGAAGCTTCGGGATCCTGGAGCTCCAGAGGACTGGAACGATCTGTATGTCAAAAGACTGATTCCCCATTATCGCGACAGCCGTCAGGGTCTCGCGCAGACGCGGATTTTGGCTCGTTGTTCACGTAAATCAAAAAATGTCATGAACGGAAGCTTTTTACTCAATGCTTTCTTTCATGACATTTTTTATAGCTCTTCAGCTGATTGCTGCAAACAGTGATACCGCTATTTATAACTTTCTGACGATACCGGATATTTTCGATGCCAACATCCGAATGCAGCTGTCAATGACAGATCCGTAAGTCCCTTTTAGCTGCGCTCTGCCATAAATTTCTCCACTTCTTCATATGTAGGGATGCTCGGCGCCGCTCCACTCCTGCTGACCGCGATCGCGCTTGCCGCACTCGCCGTTTTTAGGATTTCCGGGATCTCTTTTCCTTTTGTGAGTCCCGAAAGGAAATATCCACAGAACGTATCCCCTGCCGCGGTCGTATCCACTGCTTTTACCTTATAGATTTCCTGTTTAAAGCACCGGGTTTCATCAAAATACCAGGAACCTTTTTCTCCCAACGTCAGGACAAAAGCTGCTTTCGGATATTTTTCCTTTAATTTTCCCATGATCGTTTCCGGCTCTTCACTCTCTGCACCGGAAATTTCTTTCCCCTCGATCTCGTTGAGAATAAAATAATCGATAAGATCCATCGGGATCGTCTTCAGATTCTCATTGATTGGTGATGGATTCAGGGCAATCTTTGCCCCGGCTTTCTTCGCCTGCTCCACGGCATATCCCACATTGGAGATCTCATTCTGGAGAAGGACGATATCTCCTTCACTGATTTCCCTTAGAGCATCGTCGATCATGCCCATTGAGACAACATCATTTGCTCCCCCGCAGATAATGATATTGTTCTGCCCGTTTTTGTCCACCTGGATCACGGCATGACCGCTTGCTCCTGAAAGAATCTTCGTTTTTCCTGTATGAACTCCGGAAATTCTAAGAATTTCCAGAAGCATTCCTCCGTCAGATCCCACAGCACCTGCATGGTGTACCTCCGCTCCGGAACGCGCAGCGGCGATCGACTGATTCAATCCCTTACCTCCGCAGGCCTCAGAATATGTATGCACTTTGATCGTCTCCCCCGGCTGGACAAAATGTTCCACACCGTAAATCCGATCGATGTTCAAAGAACCGATATTGATAATTTTCATAACATTCTCCCCGGGATCTCCCGAAAACTCTTTTGTCAAAAATCCCCCAGAATCGCTTCCGGGGGATTTTATCTTTTCATTTATAATGATACAGATTTTCGTTCTGCGTCAGTCAGGTCCTATTTGTAACCTTTCTCATGAAGAGCAGCCTGTGCAGCAGCAAGTCTTGCGATCGGTACACGGAACGGTGAGCAGCTTACGTAGTTTAAGCCAACCTTGTGGCAGAACTCTACGGAAGACGGATCTCCACCGTGCTCGCCACAGATACCGCACTTTAACTCCGGACGTGTTGCGCGTCCTTCTTTAACTGCGAGCTCTACGAGACGGCCAACACCAGTCTGGTCAAGTCTTGCGAACGGATCAGACTCGTAGATCTTTGCTTTGTAGTAAGAATCAAGGAACTTACCGGCATCATCACGGGAGAAGCCGAATGTCATCTGTGTCAGGTCGTTTGTACCGAAGGAGAAGAACTCTGCTTCCTCAGCGATCTGGCCTGCAGTAAGAGCTGCACGCGGGATCTCAATCATTGTACCGATGTGGTACTGCATATCGGAGCCTTTCTCTTTCTTAACCTGCTCAGCAACTTCAACAACGATATCTTTCACGAATTTGAGCTCTTTCTTCTCGCCAACGAGCGGGATCATGATCTCCGGAATGATATCATATCCATCTTCTTCTTTTACTTCGATCGCTGCTTCCATGATCGCACGTGTCTGCATCTTTGCAAGCTCCGGATAGGTAACTGCAAGACGGCATCCACGATGACCCATCATCGGGTTGAACTCATGAAGCTCATCGCATTTCTTCTTGATCTCGTCAACAGTCTTGCCCATATCTTTTGCAAGCTCTGCCATCTCTTCCTCTGTCTTAGGAGTGAACTCATGCAGCGGCGGATCTAAGTAGCGGACTGTCATTGGTCTGCCCTCGAGTGCCTTGTACATAGCCTTGAAATCGCTCTTCTGGTACGGAAGGAGTTTGCTTAATGCTTCCTCTCTTGCCTCTACAGTATCGGAAACGATCATTCTTCTTAAGTTGTGGATTCTCTCCGGATCAAAGAACATATGCTCAGTACGGCAAAGACCGATGCCCTCTGCACCAAGTTTTACAGCGTTCTTTGTATCAGCCGGTGTATCAGCGTTTGTGCGGACGCCAAGTTTTCTGAAGGAGTCAGCCCAATCCATGATTCTCTTGAAGTTTCCGCCTACGGATGCTTCCTGAGTCTTGATATCGCCGTTGTAGATCTTACCTGTTGTACCATCTAAGGAGATGTAGTCTCCCTCGTGGAAGGTATGTCCGCCGAGTGTGAATTCTTTCTTCTCCTCGTCGATCTTGATCTCGCCGCAACCGGATACACAGCAGGTACCCATACCACGGGCAACAACAGCTGCGTGGGATGTCATACCGCCGCGGACTGTTAAGATACCCTGTGCAGCGTGCATTCCCTCGATATCCTCCGGGGATGTCTCAAGACGAACCAGGATCACTCTCTCGCCCTTGCCGCCGATACCAGCTGCCTTCGCGTCATCTGCTGTGAAGCAAACTTTACCAGCTGCAGCACCCGGGGAAGCCGGAAGAGCCTGTCCGATCACTTCGCCTGCCTTTAATGCAGCCGGATCGAAGGTCGGATGTAATAACTGATCAAGGGATTTCGCTTCGATTCTGCAAACAGCTTCCTCAGGAGTGATCTGTCCCTCATCTACTAAATCGCATGCGATCTGGATTGCAGCCGGAGCTGTTCTCTTACCGTTACGTGTCTGTAAGAAGTAGAGCTTGCCTTCCTCGATCGTGAACTCCATATCCTGCATGTCGTGGAAATGGTTCTCAAGCTTCATAGCCAGTTCCATGAACTGTTTGTAGCACTCCGGAAGATCTTTCTCAAGCTGAGTGATCGGCTGCGGTGTACGAACACCGGCAACAACGTCCTCGCCCTGTGCATTGATCAGATACTCACCGAAGATGCCCTTTGCACCTGTGGATGGGTTACGGGTGAACGCAACGCCTGTACCGGAGGTATTTCCCTTATTACCGAATACCATGGTCTGTACGTTTACTGCGGTACCCCAGTCACCCGGAATATCATTCATACGACGGTAAACGATCGCACGCGGGTTGTCCCAGGAACGGAATACTGCTTTTACAGCGCCCATTAACTGTTCCTTCGGATCCTGCGGGAACTCTTCGCCGTTCATAGCCTCTTTGTATACAGCTTTGAACTTCTCAGCGAGTTCCTTTAAATCGTTAGCGTCTAACTCTGTATCATAGTGAACGCCTTTTGCTTCCTTCATCTCATCGATGATCTTCTCGAAGTAGGACTTCGGAACTTCCATAACAACGTCGGAATACATCTGGATGAATCTTCTGTAGGAGTCATATGCGAAACGCGGATTTCCTGTCTTCTTTGCGAAGCCCTCAACCGCTACATCGTTTAAACCAAGGTTTAAGATGGTGTCCATCATACCCGGCATGGATGCACGCGCACCGGAACGTACAGATACGAGCAACGGATCTTCTGTATCACCGAATTTCTTTCCATTTACGCCCTCGAGCCATGTAAGAGCTTCGAAGATCTGGTCCTGGATCTCTTTTGTGATCTGCTTTCCGCTGTTATAGTAATCTGTGCAGGCTTCTGTTGTTACTGTGAATCCCTGCGGAATCGGCATACCGAGATTTGTCATCTCAGCAAGGTTACAACCTTTGCCGCCGAGAAGATTTCTCATAGCTGCACTGCCTTCTTCAAACTTATAAACCCACTTTGCCATAAGTTGTTATTCCTCCTAGAATTAGATTTAGCTTAGACTTAAGATGTCTGTGGCTGCCCTCATTTCTTTGCTCCCCTTGCGGTACCCCCATGCCCCATCACACGATCTCTGGTTTTAGAGATTTCGCACAAAAAAATTGAGTGTCGGAAAAAAGGTCTGTACATATTATAAGGGATGTTGCCAAAATTTGCAACATCCCTTTGTAAATCTTTCGTGATTTTTTCACATATTTTCGTGTTTTTTCGCAATACTCTTTAGACATAATTGTGTATATTTTATATTCAATTTAGTACAATTAACCAATGAGCACTGCGATCAGGATCCCCAGGATCGCCCCGGCAACTACCTGCAGCGGCGTATGTCCCACGTATTCCTTTAATTTTTCCTGGAGAAATACTCCATCAAGGTTCAGAATATTCTCAAAAAATACACTATTCAGCAGCTTCGCCTGTTTTCCCGTCTCCCGTCTCACGCCCATCGCATCGTACATTACGATCATCGCAAGGACAAAGCTGACGGCAAACTCAAAACTTCCGACTCCGTATTTCATTCCGGAAGCTGTTGTGAGCGCGCAGACGGTAGCCGAATGGGAGCTCGGCATTCCGCCTGACCCGAAGATCCGTTCAGGATTAAAAGACCGGTTCAGGACCATATCGATCACGGTCTTTAAAAACTGCGCGACCGTCCACCCCAGCACAGCACTGATCAGCACCTGGTTTCCCAGAAGTTCATTCCATATCGTCATGTTTTCCTCTTTTCTGTAAGATCATTATCAGGCGGCTATTCAGACAAGTGAAAGCACGCTTCGCGGGTTTCCCCTTGTTATCGCGACAGTCGCCAGGGTCTCGCGCAAGCGCGGACTCTGGCTCGTTGTTCGCGTAAATGACATTCCCGCCCACATGGATGCGTGGGCGGGAATGGATTGTGTGAACAACTTAATATCCGATCAGCCAGTCGTATAATTCCTGATATTTCTTTGCGGAGCTATTCCATGAAAAATCTACAGCCATAGCCCGGTCAATGATCTTGTTCCACTCCCGCTTCTTATCGTAGAAGATATGTTTCGCGTAGCGGATGATGTTTAACATTTCGTGGGCATTGTAGTTTGCAAAGGAGAATCCCGTTCCTGTTCCCTCAAACTCGTTGTACGGCCACACCGTATCCTTTAAGCCGCCGGTCTCACGGACGATCGGCACCGTGCCGTACCGGAGCGCCATGAGCTGGCTCAGTCCGCACGGTTCAAATAAGGAAGGCATCAGGAAGGCATCGCAGGCCGCATAGATCTTGTGGGACAGCGGCTCGGAATAATAGATCTGCGCCGATACCCTGTCGTGATACTTCCAGTCATAATGGCGGAACATATTTTCATAGTTCTCATCGCCGGTTCCGAGGACCACTAACTGGACATCGTCTGTACAGATCTCGTCCATAACGCACTGGATCAGGTCAAGACCTTTCTGGCTCGTGAGTCTCGAGACGATACCGATCATAAATTTCTTATCATCTCTGGCAAGTCCGAGCTCTTCCTGGAGTGCGCGTTTATTTTTGACTTTTTCTTTTCGGAAGTTCTTCGCATTATAATTCTGAACGATATCCGGGTCCGTCTCCGGGTTGAATACATCGTAGTCGATTCCGTTTACGATACCGCGGAGATCATTGGCGCGGGCGCGCATGAGTCCGTCCAGTCCTTCCCCGTAGAACGGAGTCTTGATCTCCTCCGCGTAAGTATTGCTGACCGTCGTGATCGCATCCGCGTACACGAGACCGCCCTTTAACATATTTCCGTCTTTATAAGCTTCCAGCTTATCAGGAGTAAAGAAATAGTCCGGAAGACCGGAAAATCTCTGAATCGTCTTCACATCCCAAACGCCCTGGAATTTCAGGTTGTGGATCGTCATAACGGATTTGATCCCGCGGAAGAATTCGCCCTCGCCGAATCTGCCTTTCAGATATACCGGGATCAGTCCGGTCTGCCAGTCGTGGCAGTGGATCACATCCGGTCTCCAACCGATTACCGGGAGTGCGGATAAGGCCGCCTGGGAGAAGAATGAGAATTTTTCCAGATCGTAATACCAGTCTCCATACGGCTTATCTCCCCAGAAATAGCTCTCGTTGTCGATAAAATAGAAGGTGATCCCCTCATAAACATATTCAAGAATCCCGACATAACGGCTCTGTCCCAGATAGTCCATATAGAAATGATTTACATAAGTAAGGTTGCTCAAAAATTTATCTTTGATGCAGAGATATTTCGGGATCATGACCCGAACATCAAAATATTCTTTATCAAAACATTTCGGTAAGGAACCCACAACATCGGCAAGTCCGCCCGTCTTGATAAAAGGTACAGCTTCGGAAGCGACAAACAATATTTTTTTCATGATAACCCATCCTTCCACTTTTCTTGCGTTACCGTTCACCGATATGGACCCGGTAACGTGATCCCGTCGGTCTTTCCATCCCCTGTCGGCAGGATCCGCAGCCAGAACTGCATCATACGGGATCTTCCGTTCAAAAGATCCCTGCCAGTGAACAGCGCTCTGTGCCCCGCTATTAGATTCAGTATAACACATCCCTGTAAAATTAGAAAGTGGGTCTTTTTTGTTTTTTCAGATTTTTCAGATTCGTTTATAATCCAGTCGGATTTTGTCTGCAATCAATGCAATAAATTCTGAATTTGTCGGTTTGCCTTTGCCGCCGTTTACCGTATATCCGAAGAGGCTGTTCAGTGTGTCGAGCTCTCCTCTTCCCCAGGCCACTTCGATCGCATGGCGGATGGCGCGCTCCACGCGGCTCGGCGTCGTTTTATGGGTCTTCGCGATCGTCGGATATAAGATCTTCGTGACCGAAGACAACATCTCGGTATCCCGGACCGACATGATGATAGCATCTCTCAGGTACTGATATCCCTTAATATGTGCCGGGATCCCGATCTCATGCAGCATCTGGGTCACATCCGTCTCCAGATTCTGTTCCATGTAGTTCTCCTTGTCGAGATAAGGCTGTACCCGTTTCATTTCCGTATGTACATTGCCCGCCGCTTTCGCCCGTCCGCGGCAGACTCTGCGGATCTTGTCCAGGATCACGTCGCGGTTGAACGGTTTCATGATATAATAATTCGCTCCGAGGCGGAACGCATCCTCTGTCACATCCTGACTGCTGGCCGCCGTCACCATGATAAACGAAGGGTGGTTCTTCATCTGCGTGTTATTCTTTATCTTTTCCATGACAGAAATTCCGTCAAGTCTCGGCATGATCACATCCATGAGGACAATATCCGGATTTGTTCGGACGATCATATTGTATGCGTCCTCGCCATTATCTGCTTTTCCAACCACATGGATCCCGTCCTCTTTCTCCAGGATCTCGCCAAGTAAATTCAAAGTCTGTCTGTTGTCATCCGCGATCGCAATTGATAATTCTGCCATAATGTTCCTCCTGTTACACTCTGCGTTCTTTTTCTTTCATTTCCCCTGATCCTTTCGGATAGCCGCCGCGATCTTTCACGTTTTGATCTTCTCCGGTAGGAATGTAGAGATTATACGATTTTCTTTCTGTCGAATTCAAGGTTAAACAGGTGTGATTTCGGGTTTTTGCTCGTCATTTTCTGACTATATTCTATTATTTTGTAAATATCTAAATATTTTTCAGCATTCTCTTAGCGGATCTTAGCGAATTTTCGAGTCGAAACAGTTATACAAAAGAATGTGCCTCGGCACATTCTCGCGCCGAGCGCGGTCGCTTGCGACAATCTTCATCTTCGCGCGAGTGTGCATCTTAGGCACGTAGCGCCTTTTTGTTTAACAGGAAGTTCCTTCGGAATTTCCTGTTAAACAAAAAAGGCCCCGGCATGTCTCCATACCAGGGCTTCGTACTCTGTGAGTATTCTTATTTGATCGTGAGCAGGTAATTCGCAAACTGCTGGGCAGTACGGCCGGAAAGTCCGCCGCCGCGCATCTCGAAACGGTTCGCCTCGTAGCAGATCTCCTCGTCCGTCATGATATCCGGAGTGATGCCTGCACGTCTCGCAAGTGCGATCGCCATCTCGTTGAAGCCTTCCTTGTTCGGCTTCGCATAGTAGATGGAAAGTCCAAAACGGTTGACCAGGGAGAGTTTTTCTTCCATAGTGTCGGAACGGTGCAGATCTTCGCTGTGCTCCATATCCTCTCTGTCCTTCCATGTCTCCTTGATCAGATGACGGCGGTTTGATGTCGCATAGATCAGGACATTGTCCGGCTTCGTCTCAACGCCGCCTTCGATAACGGCCTTTAAGAACTTGTACTCGATCTCAAATTCTTCGAAAGAAAGATCATCCATGTAGATGATGAACTTGTAATTGCGGTTCTTGATCTGGGCGATGATCGTCGAGAGATCCTTAAACTGGTGCTTGTAGATCTCGATCATGCGCAGGCCCTGCGGATAGAACTGGTTGACGATCGCCTTGATGCTCGTGGATTTACCGGTACCGCTGTCGCCGAACAACAGGACGTTGTTCGCCGCTTTTCCGTCGCAGAACGCCTGGGTATTCTCCACAAGTTTCTTCTTCTGAAGCTCATATCCGATGAGGTCGTCCAGCATCACGGCATCCATGTTGTTGATCGGGAGGAAGCGGACGGAGCCGTCTCCATTCTCAGCAATGCGGAACGCCTTGTTGAGACCGAACATGCCGACACCGAAGTCCTTGTAGAATTCCGTCACATATTTGAAGAAATCAGCTCCGGACTCAGCCGTCTCAAGCTGTTCACTTAAATTTCTCACCTTTTCGCTGACATTTTTATTGTACATCAGCTCTTTTTTGCGGATCGCCTTATAGTGAGTCAGCTGGGTGAAGCAGTCGATGGAAAGTTCTTTTTCCATCCAGGAGAAATCATAGTCGAACAGCTTTTTAAACATCTCAAAGTCATGAGTCACAAAGTTGTTGACCGTTCCGTCCTGAGCCCCCATCTTTTCACAGACGAGGCTGAACGGATTCTCGTTCGTGATCAGCAGGAAAGTCAGGTAATTATGCCATAAATTTTTATCAAATGCATAGTCTGTCGCAACCGTCAGAAGATTTTTTACCTGATGGAATACGCGTCCGCGCAGTGCGTCTTTGGACTCTGTCTGATTTTTTAATTTTTCGCAGATATCCGCAAGCTGCCAGAGGATCGAGTCTTCCGGCAGGCTGCCGTATACGAGCAGGTTTGATACGATCTCATTCATATGGTTTCCTCTCTTGATGCAAAGGACGGCGCAGCTTCTCAACAAGCCCGCCGCCCTTTTTCATTTTCTTCAATTTCGATGTACATCTTCTTGTCTGCTTTCGCGGTCAGGAAGCTTCGGGCGTCCGCCCTATGAATCCTTCGCCTACTCTACGATCGCACCTTTATCTGCGGAGGATACGTTCTTTGCGTAGCGTTTTAAGTATCCGGTCAGCTTCTTCGGCTCACGGATCTTCATGGTCTTCTTTCTCTCTTCCATCTCTTCATCAGAAACGAGAAGCTTTAAGCTGTAGTTTGGGATGTCGATCGCGATCTTGTCACCGTCCTTGATGTAAGCGATCGGGCCGCCTGCAGCTGCCTCCGGAGAGATATGTCCGATTGCTGCACCACAGGATGCGCCGGAGAAACGGCCATCTGTCAGGAGAGCAACGGTCGTATCGAGTTTCATGCCAACGATCGCGGATGTCGGGGAGAGCATCTCTCTCATTCCCGGACCGCCTGCCGGTCCCTCGTAACGGATGACAACGATGTCGCCCGGAACGATCTTTCCTGCGTAGATCGCAGCGATCGCCTCTTCCTCGGAGTCAAAGCACTTTGCAGTACCTGTGTTGACTAACATCTCCGGTTTTACAGCGGAACGTTTTACGATCGCGCCGTTCGGAGCAAGGTTTCCGAAAAGAACGGCAAGTCCGCCTGTCTTTGTGTACGGATTGTCGATCGGACGGATAACTTCCGGATTGCGGTTTACTGCATGTGCAACGTTCTCAGCAACCGTCTTTCCTGTTACAGTCTTGCACTGTCCCTGGATCATTCCTGCATCGAGAAGCTCTTTTAATACTGCGGAGATTCCGCCTGCTTCCATCAGATCCTGCATGTGGTGATGTCCGGCCGGTGCAAGATGGCACAGGTTCGGAGTATGCTCACTGATGTCGTTGATCATATGAAGGTCAAGAGCGATATCAGCCTCGTGAGCGATCGCAAGAAGATGAAGTGCGGAGTTTGTGGAGCAGCCGAGAGCCATATCGGTTGTCAGCGCGTTCTCGAATGCTGCCGGTGTTACGATATCACGCGGACGGATATCATCGGCAAGCAGCTTCATAACCTGCATACCAGCTGTCTTTGCAAGGCGGATACGCTCTGCGTATACAGCCGGGATCGTACCATTGCCCGGAAGACCGAGGCCAAGAACCTCTGTCAGGCAGTTCATGGAGTTTGCGGTGAACATACCGGAGCAGGAACCGCAGCCCGGGCAGGAGCTTCCTTCGATCTCAGCAAGCTCTTCATCGTTGATCAGGTTTGCTTTTCTCGCGCCAACTGCCTCGAATACAGTATTTAAGTCTCTCTGGTTGATGGAGAGCATCGGGCCGCCGGATACAAAGATACACGGAAGGTTCAGACGCATAGCTGCCATTAACATACCCGGAACGATCTTATCGCAGTTCGGGATAAATACGAGAGCGTCAAAGCAGTGTGCTTTTACCATGCATTCGATGGTATCAGCAATCAGTTCACGGGAGCTCAAAGAGAAATGCATTCCGTCATGTCCCATGGCGATACCATCACAGACACCGATCGTATCGAACTCCATCGGGGTTCCGCCTGCAGCGAGAACACCGTCCTTTACGGCACGTGCGATGTTCTGTAAGTGCATATGACCCGGAGCGATCTCGTTGAAAGAGTTTACGACGCCGACGAACGGGCGGCGCATCTGCTCATCGTTGTATCCGTCTGCCTTTAACAGGGAACGGTGCGGCGCATGTTCTACGCCTGCTTTTACTTTATCTGAATTCATTGTTTTTCTCCTTATGAAATCCAGAGCCAGGCGGTGATGCCTGGCCCTGAAGAATTTTTTTAGGGTTTCGCTGCCCCGCAGTGCCACACTCGCGGACTTGCGTTTTCCGCTAGTCCGCAGTGGCACACTCACGGACTTGCGTCCGTTCGTGCGCGGGCATTCGCCCTATAAAGCCGTCGGCAAAGATTCACTTATGTGCAAGCACAACGTGAATCTTTCCCCGCCGCCTTTGCACTGCTCATTTTCCTACGCGACTATTTAGCCTCGTCAA
This sequence comes from Clostridium sp. CM74B_53, assembly GCF_036318045.1. Lineage (NCBI taxonomy): Bacteria > Bacillati > Bacillota > Clostridia > Eubacteriales > Clostridiaceae > Clostridium > Clostridium sp. CM74B_53. The sequence continues at coordinate 36,772 of NZ_JAWQDE010000014.1, forward strand.
GATCCTGTGTCTGCTTCCAGCCCATTTTTGCTCTTAACTCGCGGCCTGTCTTAGCTGCAAGTGTCTCAGCGTGTGCTGCTCTTGCTGCGTTGAAGGTTGTTCTGCCAACCTGGTTCTCAAGGATCCAGTTCTTAGCGAATGTACCATCCTGGATCTCTGTTAATACCTGCTTCATAGCCTTCTTAGCTTCGTCGCCGATGATTCTCTTACCGCTTACATAGTCACCATACTCAGCAGTATCGGAGATGGAGTATCTCATTCCCTCGAAACCAGCGTTGAAGATCAGGTCTACGATCAGTTTCATCTCGTGGATGCACTCGAAGTATGCGTTCTCCGGCTTGTAACCAGCTTCTACAAGTGTGTTGAAACCAGCTTCCATTAATGCGCAAACGCCGCCGCAGAGAACTGCCTGCTCACCGAAGAGGTCTGTCTCTGTCTCTTCCTTGAATGTTGTCTCGAGGATACCGCCTCTTGCTCCGCCGATGCCTGCAGCGTATGCTTTTGCGATCTCCATGGAGTTTCCAGCCGGGTCCTGCTCAACAGCTACGAGGCACGGAACGCCCTTGCCGCCAACATACTGGGAACGAACGGTGTGTCCCGGTCCCTTCGGAGCGATCATGATAACGTTTACATCTGCCGGCGGAACGATCTGTTTGAAGTGGATGTTGAAGCCGTGAGCGAATGCAAGTGTCTTGCCTGCTGTCAGGTTATCTTTGATGTCTTTCTTGTAGAGAGCTGCCTGCTTCTCATCGTTTACAAGGATCATGATGATGTCTGCTGCCTTAACAGCGTCTGCTGTGAGCATAACTGTGAAGCCATCCTCTTTTGCCTTTGCAGCAGATTTGGAGCCCTCGTAAAGACCTACTACTACGTCAACGCCGGAATCTCTTAAGTTCAGAGCATGTGCATGACCCTGAGAACCGTAGCCGATAACAGCTACTTTCTTTCCGTCAAGAAGTGATAAGTTACAATCTCTCTCATAATACATGGTTGCCATAGTTTTCTTCTCCTTATTCTTCATTGTGATCGACACATAATGTGTTGTCTATTCCTAAACCGATCGCGATCTCTCCCGACCGGCTAAGTTCTAATATACCAAAATCTCTGACTTTTTCAATAAAAGATTCAACTTTTTTGCTGTCTCCGGTAATCTCGGCTGTCAGATGCTCTTCACCGAAGTCTACGACTTTTCCGCCGTACTCGTTGATCAGATCCAGTACCTGATGCTTACTGGAACCTCTGTGGGTCCCTGTCAGGTGCATTTTAATGTACATGTGCTGGGCAAAAACGGTGTTCTCCGGCTCCAAAAGGGTTACCGCGCGGACATCGATCAGTTTTTCCAGCTGACGGACCACCTGATCCTTCATATATTCATCTCCTGTGGAGACGATGGTGATCCTTGTATAATTCGGATCATCAAGCGTTCCTGCAGAGATATTATCGATATTATAGCAGCGCTTTGCGTAAAGACCGGCGATGCGGTTTAAAACGCCGAAGCGGTTGTTTACGATCATGGCGACCGCAAACTTTTCAACTTTGTTTTCCATGGTCACCTTATCCTTCCACAATCATGTCTTTGATGGATCGTCCCGGCGGAATCATCGGCAGGACTTTCTCATCCATATCAATGTGACAGTCGATCAGAACCGGTCCCTGGGATTTGTCAGCTACATCAAGGGCTTTCTTTAGATCCTCCATCGTGTAGACCGCGTATCCGTCAGCACCGAAGGCTTTCGCCAGAGCCGGGAAGTCCGTCTTTCTGTCCAGGATCGTCTGGGAATAGTGACAGTCGTAGAAAATTGTCTGCCACTGTCTTACCATTCCGAGAACATCGTTGTCAAAGAGGACGATGGTGATCGGAAGCTCCTGGCTTACCGCCGTTGCCATCTCGTTTAAGTTCATTCCGAAGCTTCCGTCTCCGGTGAAGAGAACGGTTCTTCTGCCTCTCGCTGCGATGCATCCGCCGATGGCTGCACCGAGACCGTATCCCATGGTTCCGAGACCGCCGGAAGTGAGAAGCGTATGCGGCTTTTCAAACGGGTAGAACTGCATGGTCCACATCTGGTGCTGTCCGACGTCGGTAGCGACCACTGTGTCCTCGGTACAATGTCTGTGAACTTCCTCAATAATGGCTTCCGGTCCGTAAGGTTTCGATGCCGGGAGGATCATCTCGTTCTTATAGCCCTCAAGCTCACTCACCCACTCCGGATGCCGTTCTTCCGGGAGCGCTTCCAGAATCTTCGTAAGGATCTCCTTCACATCGCCCCAGAGGCTCACATCAGGACTGACATTCTTTCCGATCTCCGCGCGGTCGATATCGATATGGACCGTCATACATTTCTTTGTGTACTCGTTTAAGTCACCTGTCGCGCGGTCGGAGAATCTAACACCGACTGCCAGAAGCAGATCACATTCGGACTGGGCCTTGATGGACGGATATTTTCCGTGCATGCCGCACATTCCAAGATTCAGCGGATAGGAGGCCGGAACGGAGGTGATTCCCATCATCGAAAGACCGATCGCCGCGTCGACCCGTTTTGAGAGCTCCAGGACTTCTTTCTGGGCTCCTGCTGCCACGACACCGCCGCCTGCGTAGATAAACGGCTTTTTCGCCTTTTTGATCATCTCAACAACTTCACCAATGTCTCCGCACTCGGACTTTCTCGGCTTCTTTACAACACTTGGGACTTTTAAGTCCTCCACATACTCGTATTCCGCAGACTGGACGTTCTTCGGAATATCAATGAGAACCGGTCCCTTACGTCCGGAATTCGCGATCTCGAAGGCTTCAATAATCGTCTTCTGAAGATCCTTGATGTCCCGGACCATGAAGTTGTGTTTTACTACCGGCTGTGTAATTCCGACGATATCCACCTCCTGGAAAGAATCCTTTCCGAGACTGTTTACCGCGACGTTTCCTGTGATCGCGACCATCGGTACGGAATCGAGGTAGGCATTCGCGATCCCTGTCACCAGATTTGTAGCACCGGGACCGCTTGTCGCCAGGACCACGCCGGTCTTTCCGCTTGCTCTCGCATATCCGTCAGCGGCATGGGCAGCTCCCTGCTCATGAGCCGCTAAGACATGTCCGATACGGTCAGACGCAAGATAGAGTTCGTTATAAATATCAAGCACTGCGCCCCCCGGATATCCGAAGACCACTCTCACGCCCTGATGGATCAGCTCTTCCACCAGGATCCGCGCTCCGTTCATTTTCATAGCTGTTTTTCCCCTCATCTTATTTCTTTCGGAATGTCCGTTTCTGTCAGACATTCCCACCTTTTCTTTCTCCGGTACGGACAAATGTCCGTATCAAAATTCAGGTATAAAAAAGCCTTACAGCGTTACACTGTAAGGCTTTGCTTTTCTTCGTAACTTGTTCTTTCAAGTTTCTATCAGGCAATCCCGGATTCAGTATAACGCAAATAAGCATTCCCGTTCACGACGATAATGCTGACGATAATTCGAATCACGACTGCGAGTAGAATAAGATTCGTCATATCTTTGCGTCTCCTTTCCAGTTGCCCTTCAGCAATGTTACTATGTTTTATTATAAGCACTTTGTCAGAAATTGCAAGTAGTTTCTTTTTATATCTTGTATGAACCAGAGTTATGTAACATTGCTGGCTCGTCAGTGCCTTTTTATTTAACTGGGAATTCATCGGAGTTCCCTGTTAAAAGAAAAAGCTCTGCAGGCACCGGGATTTCCCCGGCCTGCAGAGCTGCTCCTATTTCAAATTATTTTTACAGTTTTGAATATCCATACGGATTGATCAGCGCATCCAGTTTCTTTCCTTCCTTACATAACGGGCAGTTTCTGTAGTCGCTGTACTGGTAATCCGGAACATCTTTTAATCCGAATACCGACTTGATCGGAATTCCGTTGACATTCTCAAGTGCGCTGAATACTGCGGAGATCCCCTGAATAATTCCTCCATAGTACTGGACACCCTCGATCGCCTTGTTGATCGTCAGACCTGTTGTCACGGTCGCGGTGAGGATCAGCACATTCTTTCCATTGATCATTGCGCGGTAATTGTCCTTAAACACGATCTGGCTGTTGCTGTTGAACTCCGGTTTGATAACGTAGATCGTCTTATGGGCGTTCTTCGACATGAAACCGCCTTTTGTCAGCTCCTGCGCAAGAAGCGTTCCGATCACCTCGGTCCCTTCCATGCATACGATTGTATCGACGATCATATCGTACAGATACATATGTACGAGTGCCTGGGCAATTCCTCCCGCCTCACTCAGACGGCTCTTTACCGTCGTCAGGTCAAAATAGTAATTCGTGTGGGCATGATTCGTTGCAAAATGTCCCTTTACGATTTTTAACGGGGTATCTGTACCGGTCGTCTGAATTTTGTCATACTTTAACTCCATACACGATCCTCCTTATTCAAATCTCACGTTTACTGTTATTTGACTATATTATACTGAATTTTCAGATACTATTCAAGGAATTTTCCTGTTTTTCATCAGGTTTTTCGTCACTGTTTACGCCTTGCGCAAACAGTAACGGTTTTTCTCCCTGTTTTTCTACCACGCAAGGACCTCATGTCCGGTCTCTGTCACGAGTACCATGATCTCCCTCTGGGCAGACGGAAGCCTGTCATCGGTATAGATCGTCCAGCCGTTGCTGTCATCCACAAAGATATCTGGACGGCCCATATTGATCATCGGCTCGATGGTGAAGATCATCCCCGGTGCCATAAGCATCTCCTCGCCCCGTTTTGTCACATAGCTTACAAACGGGTCTTCATGGAACTCAAGACCGACACCGTGGCCGCCGACTTCCTCGACAATGGTGTATCCGTTCTTCTTCGCGTAGTCATGGACTGCCTGTCCCATATCTCCTAAGAATCCCCACGGTTTTACCTGTTCGAGACCCTTTTCCACAGCTTCGTTCGTGACACGGACAAGTTTTTCCTTTTCCGGATCCACGTTGCCGATCAGGAACATTCTGGACGAATCAGAGAAATATCCGTGAAGGATCGTGGAGACATCCACGTTAATGATATCGCCGTCTTTTAAGACAACATCCTTGGACGGAATTCCGTGGCATACCTGATCATTGATGGAGGTGCACACGCTCTTTGGGAATCCCTCATAATTTAACGGTGCAGGAATCCCGCCATGTTTTGTCGTAAAGTCGTATACCCACTGATCGATCTCCTCCGTGGTAATTCCCGCTCTGATGTGCTCCGCCACATAGTCAAGGACTGCTACATTCAGTTTTCCGCTCTCACGAATCCCCTCGATCTGTGCCGGTGTCTTGATGATCTTGTGGGACGGAACCTCGTGGCCTGCAAAACGAGCACGACTGATCTTCTGGTCAAATGCCATATGGCACTCACAATATGGCTTCCCGCTTCCACACCAGCATGGATCATTTTTTCCGATTCTGCGAAACATAATTTTTCCTCTTTTCTATCTGTTTTTGCATTTCTGCATCGCACAGGATTTTCAACAAAAAATGTGCCTGGCACATTCTCGCGCCTCACGCAGTCGTGTGCGGCAATCTATATCTTCGCGTGATTGCACATTAGAAAATTCCTGTCCGTGTACAGGAATTGCGTTTGCGAATTCTTTTATTTTCCTGTATAATATCCTTATCTATCATAACGTCGGAGACTCTGTTTGTCAAATAAGTCTCCTGAGAAAATATGCCGTTAATATCACGGCGTGGATTTTCCGGACTGAAAATCCCCCGCGTTGCAGAGGCGGCTTTAAAGAAAGTGAGGAATTTACATGAACGTACTGATCACCGGGTTCGACCCCTTCGGCGGAGAGCCGATCAATCCGGCATGGGAAGCCGTAAAAGCCATGAAAGACGAGATCGCGGGCGCAACGATCACAAAGCTGCAGATCCCGACCGTCGTCAATAAATCCATTGCGAAGGTCCATGAAAAGATGCTGGAGCTCCGCCCGGATATCATCATCAGCATCGGTCAGGCCGGCGGACGGTTCGGTGTGACTCCGGAGCGTGTTGCGATTAATGTAACAGATGCAAGAATCCCGGATAACGAAGGAAACCAGCCCATCGATGAACCGATCTTTGCAGACGGAGATGCTGCCTATTTCTCCAATCTTCCGGTGAAGGCGATGGTTCAGGAGATCAGGAACGCCGGTTATCCTTCTACCCTCTCCAACACCGCAGGAACCTATATCTGCAACCATGTCATGTATGGAATTTTATACTATATCCAAAAGGAATTTCCAAATGTACGCGGTGGCTTTATCCACGTTCCGTATGCCGTTTCCCAGGTTGTCAATAAACCGGCAACCCCGTCTATGGCCATTGCGGATATTACGGCTGCATTGGAAGCGGCTGTGAAGGCCGCTGTTGAATATGAGCAGGATATCAAAGTGGTCGGAGGAGAGACGCACTAAAAGTCACTTCTGTCGCACAAAAAAACTTCATCTCCGGAATTTTTTCAGGCTGTGATATCAGTCTGAATGTTTCCAGAGATGAAGTTTTTCTGTAACTGTTCAGTAGGTCTGCGCACTTGCTGCGCTGACCGTAAGAAAACATAGGCTGGAGGGCAAAAATCCCATCAGCGAAGCTGATCTGGAATGGATTTTTGCGTGTAACTATGAAGGTACTGAATAGTTACGTTTTTCTTTTATCCGGGTTCCGGACTGCCTTTCGAGGCACCCGCCCGGAATCCGGTTTTCTGATTATTCTTTTGTTCCTCTCTCCGCAGACGCATTGAGTTTTCCATCGACCACGTCGATCCTGATCGTATCTCCGGTATGGACACCATCCGACAGGATCAGGCGGGCTGCCAGAGTCTCCACATTCTTCTGCAGATATCTCTTGAGCGGTCTTGCGCCATATACCGGATCATAACCGTTGTCCACGATAAACTGCTTTGCAGAATCGGAAAGTGCAACCACAAGCTCTTTATCCGCCAGACGCTTGTTGATATCGGCAACAAGCAGATCGATGATGCTTCCGATGTTGTTCTTTGTGAGCGGCTTGAAGAGGATCGTCTCATCAAGACGATTTAAGAACTCCGGACGGAAGTGAGCTCGCAGATCGTTCATGACCTCAGCCTTTGCCTCCGGCTTGATATCACCGTTCTCGTCGATACCGTCAAGCAGGTACTGGGAACCGATATTGGAGGTCAGGATAATGATCGTATTCTTGAAGTCCACGGTCTTGCCCATGGAATCTGTAATACGTCCGTCATCGAGGACCTGAAGCAGAACATTGAATACATCCGGATGTGCCTTCTCGATCTCATCAAACAAAACGACACAATACGGTTTTCTGCGGACTGCCTCTGTGAGCTGACCGCCCTCATCGTATCCGACATATCCTGGCGGCGCTCCGATCAGACGGGATACGGAGTATTTCTCCATGTATTCACTCATATCGATCCGGACCATGTTGTTCTCATCATCGAACAGACTTGCCGCAAGTGTCTTTGCAAGCTCTGTCTTGCCGACACCGGTAGGTCCGAGGAACAGGAAGGAACCGATCGGCTTTGTCGGATCCTTGATCCCGGCCTTGGAACGGATGATCGCGTCTGTAACCTTCTCAACTGCCTCATCCTGACCGACAACACGTTTGTGGAGCTCATCGTCCAGATGAAGAGTCTTATTTCTCTCGCTCTCCGTGAGCTTTGCAACCGGGATACCGGTCCAACGGGAGATGATCCTTGCGATCTCATCTTCGGTAACGCTCTCATGGACAAGACTCAGATCTGCGTTCTTTACCTTCTCCTCCTCTTCCTTCAGCTCTTTTTCAAGCTGCGGAAGCTTACCATACTGGAGCTCTGCTGCCTTATTCAGATCATATTTCTGCTGTGCATCCTGGATCTGACGATGGACTGCCTCGATCTCCTCACGGATGGAGGAAAGCTTATCAACCGTTGCCTTCTCATTCTGCCACTGGGCCTTCTGAGTCGCAAACTGGTCATGAAGCTCCGCAAGCTCCTTCTGAAGATCTGCAAGGCGTTCCTGACTTAAATGATCTGTCTCTTTCTTGAGAGCCGCCTCCTCGATCTCCAGCTGCATGATCTTTCTGGAGAGTTCATCCAGCTCCGTCGGCATGGAATCAAGCTCCGTCTTGATCATTGCGCACGCTTCATCCACCAGGTCAATGGCCTTATCCGGAAGGAAACGGTCGCTGATATAACGGTTAGAAAGAGTTGCCGCCGCTACAAGCGCGGAATCGGTGATCTTTACGCCGTGATAAACCTCATAACGGTCCTTCAGTCCACGAAGGATCGAAATCGTATCCTCAACCGTCGGCTCATCAACCATAACCGGCTGGAAACGACGTTCCAGAGCCGGATCCTTCTCAATATATTTCCGGTACTCGTCCAGAGTTGTCGCACCAATACAGTGCAGCTCACCACGGGCAAGCATCGGCTTTAACATATTGCCGGCATCCATAGATCCTTCCGTCTTTCCAGCTCCGACGATGGTGTGAAGCTCATCGATGAACAAAATGATCTGTCCCTCGCTCTTTCTCACCTCATCGAGAACGGCTTTTAAACGTTCCTCAAACTCACCACGGTATTTCGCACCCGCAACAAGGGCACCCATATCCAGTGAGAATAATTTCTTATCTTTTAAGCCCTCCGGTACATCACCTCGGACGATACGCTGTGCAAGACCTTCTACAACGGCGGTTTTACCAACACCAGGTTCACCGATGAGGACCGGGTTGTTTTTCGTTTTTCTGGAAAGGATCCGGATCACATTCCGGATCTCGGCGTCACGGCCGATCACCGGGTCCATCTTCTGGTCTCTTGCCTTCTCTACAAGGTCAGAACCATATTTATTTAAGGTATCGTAGGTTGCCTCCGGATTATCACTGGTAACTCTCTGGTTGCCGCGGACCGTGGACAGAGCCTGTAAGAATTTATTCCGGTCGATCCCATAAGTACGGAACAGTTCCTTTATTGCCCTGTTCGGTTCTTTTAACAGGCATAAGAACAGATGCTCGACGGAAACATATTCGTCTCCCATCGCCTTTGCCTCGTCCTCGGCGTCAATCAGGACTTTATTGAGGTCCTGAGTGAGATAGACCTGTCCGCCTCCGGATACCTTCGGCAGCTTTTTAAGTGCTGCTTCCGCCTCATCTGTAAACTGCTCACCGGAGATTCCCATCTTTGTGATCAGCTTTAAGATCAGGCTGTCATCTAACTTTAACAGACTCACCAGGAGATGTTCCTGGTCGATCTGCTGATTTCCATATACATAAGCCAGCTTCTCGCAGTTTTGGACTGCTTCCACTGATTTCTGTGTAAATTTGCTGATATTCATGATCGCAAGCCTCCCTTCAATTCTGAAGTACTTGTTGTGTTTGTTGTCAGTAATACCGCCCAGCGAAATTTTCATCCGCCGGGCGGCTTAATCTTTCAGATACGTGGCAGCTTCGCACACGTTTCTGTATCGTTACCGCTCGGGACTGTCAGATCACCCTTCGATGGAAATGTGCTTCGGACCTTCAACCTTCTTCTCTTCCTCTTTCGGAATCGATACACTCAGGATACCGTTTTCGAATTTCGCCTTAATCTCCTCTTCCCGAATCTCCTCGCCAAGATAGAAGGTTCTGCTCAGAGCACCTGCATAACGTTCCTTGCGGATGTATTTGCCTTTCTTATCTTCCTCGTCCTTATCAAGACCTTTCTCGGCACTGACGGTCAGATAACCATCCTTCAGTTCAATCTGGATCTCATCTTTCTTAAATCCCGGAAGATCGATATCAAGCTCATACGTCTTTTCTGTCTCTCTGACATCTGTCTTCATCAGTCTGGATACATTCTTACCATACAGCGGATCCTTCTTTTCTGTAAAGAACTTCTCATCAAACGGGAACATATTATCAAATAAACTTTCTCCAAAAATACTCGGCATATACATAAATCATTCCTCCAATCAGAATTCCTGTTTTCTTGTTTGTCATCTATCTGAAAGAACTTCAGAAGATTTTACAATCTTGGGAACTCCTTGAGATCCTTTGATTTTTTCTCTCTTCCTTTGTTCTGCATGTAATATAACACATATTATTAGCACTGTCAAGAGGCGAGTGCTAATTTTTTTGTGAATTAATTGTGTATTTCATTGACACATTGTAACTTTTCAGGCTCATCGTAGAACGTATTCTATAGGTAGTCGCCAAGCATCTCTCCCACACACCTCTCGATCTCATCAATAATTTCCATACACCGGTTCTTCTTCATTCCAGCCGTAATGCCAACAGCTAATAATTCTTTTCTTCCCGGATCTTTTCCATTTCCGTCAACGGTCGTTGTGTGTTCCCCATAGTACGTATTACTATAAGTAAGATCGTATGCAGGGCTCAGTCTCCACTGATCTTTTTCTTCATCATACAAATAGGTGAAATTTTTTGAGTGGTCATCTCTGTTATGCGCAAAAACATTAAAACACATTCTTCGAAACATACTTTCCACATCCGCATAATGATCCTTCGTCAATATCTTCGTAAGTTTCATCAGACTGTGGTAATCAAGACTCGGCTGTTCAAAGTCCAGTTCGAGAAGCGCTGCAGCTGTCAGCATATGGACTCGCTTTATTCCATTTTGATCAGGGACTCTGTCAAACCGCCTGGTTCCAAAATAGCCTTTACAGATTCCAGATGGGAACAACTTTGTCTCACTCATCGTAATTTCACATTTCCGGGCACAGCATGAATAATCATACTCCATTTTTCCCGCATCTTTTCCATCTACATGGGCCGGAAATTTTATGATCCACTCTTCATTTCCAATCGAAGTCATGATCTTCGGCCTTGCTCCTCCGCTCGTTCCTCCAAGCCGGTACAATTCGTCAAGTTTGTCTGTATATTCTGTGTTCAATATTTTCTGACACTCCCGCGCCAGTTCATCCAGGTCAGGATTATCCCGCTGCTCTGGAAATTTTCTTTCCGGATAATACGTCAACGCACCCATTCCTGATTTTCCAACGATTGCCAGTCGGTCTAAAACCGTCAGTTTATCCGGATCCTGTTTATGCTCACGAAGCAGACGATTTAGCAGCAATCTTCCCCAATTATCCGGAAGACTGTCCGCAAACACGCCATAAAGGCCGCCAAAATAATCCTTTGTGGGCACAAACACCTGCTTTTTTAACGGCAGCGAGAACGGACTGATCGAAAATCCATGTTCCAGCCATTCATCGGTGTACTGAAATGCTGCTTTTCGATTTGCTGTCATGGCCAATGTCCCCACAAGTTTTTCATCATAATACACCTGCAGCGCATTATCTTGTTTCATTTATGACCTCCTTTATGTCTCTGTATGGTACCTGCGAAAAAATATTCCTGAGTTCATCCGCAATATCCAATGCCATTGCGATTTTCGTCAGAGACAACAAGGATATCTGACCGGTAGACTCGAATCTTTTAACAGAACCATAACTCACACCGCTCATCGACGCCAGCTTCTCCTGCGAGATTGAACGCCGTTTTCTAATATTGCGAACCCTCTGCGCCAACTTCAAATCCAGTTCTTCCGCTGTCTCCCATATAAAACCTTCCATAGTCTTTCCCACTTTCGATTTCGTTTTTCGTACATTTATTAGATAATATTTTATCTATTTTTACATGATTACATTCAAAATATATAATATATTATCTGTTATTATTTTACCATCAGTCAATATACAAATCAATAAAAATGTAACCCAACCCATTCTCACTATGACCTCTGCAATCTCCATTTGCCTGCAGACACATATCAATTGCTCGTACTATCTTTTAACAGCCCAAAGTCCCATCAAAATTTTCATTAAAAAAGACCACTGTTTCCACAAATCGCTCTGTGAAAACAGCGGTCTTTTTCTGAATGGTCAATGCTCCCCATTTGTCTCATATACATACAGAGAGAATCGATCCCCATTTATGATCTGAATTCCCGCATACAATGGCTCATTCTCCTGATCGTATGCTGTACTTCTAACGAACATCAGATAGTCGCCCTTTCGGACTTCGAGTAATTTTGCTTCCTCCTGTGTTGCTCTGCAAAGCTCGATCAGTTTTTCCGAGCTTGTAACCTGCATTTCTGCTTTCTCTTTTAAATAATCAAAAAGGGAATTATCCTCAAACTGAGCTTCTAACAGGAACGCATATTTTAACGGAAAATAGTTTTTTTCAATCACGACCGGTTCTGAATCCGCGAATCTCAGACGTGATATAAAGATCACTTTACTGCCCGTCTCAATTCCAAGCCTTGCCGCAATCTTTTCATCTGCATCCACAATCTTATTTTCCAGCATATGTGCCCCCGGCACGACTCCCATCTGCTCACACATCTCGCTGAAGCTCTGGAGACGTTTGATATTTCTGGAAAATTTTGGCTTTGTTACGAACGTTCCCTTTCCCTGTTTCCGAACAACAAGTCCTTTTTCCATGAGGGAACCGATTGCTTTTCTCACGGTGATCAGACTGACACCATACGTCTTTGCCATCTCTGATTCCGTCATGATCTTATCTCCCGGTTTATATCTTCCGCTTTTGATATCCTTTTCCACTGTATCCATAAGCTGAACATATAACGGAGTCATCGCATCCTGCTTTAACATTCATTTTCCCCCACCGTCTAAATTCTTTTCAATACTATTTTAATAACAGCTCAGACAAATAGCAAGGACAATTTTCTTTCCAGAGCAGGTTTCCCGTTCGATCCACAGATTTTTACAGGCAGTCACCAGGCTCCAGATCCTCAAACGGAACGCCATATCCAAAAGCGCCTCTCACCATACATGTCTTTGCTGCAAATTCGGCTCCTTTTTCCATTGCTGTCTCGATTCCATTTCCATCTAAAAGCGAGAGTAAAAAGGCAGTTGTAAAAGAATCTCCGGCTCCCAATGTATCGATTGCATCAACAGGCTTTGGGATCTGTCTGTAATACTTTTTTCCGTCAAAAGCGAGGGATCCGCGTTTTCCCATAGTTGCCACTGCAATTTTACAGCCTTCCGATACAAAGCGCTTACATGCTGCCTTTGCGGTCTCCTCATCAATTTCTCCGCAGGAGAAAAATGCGTAATCAACAACAGGCGCGATCTCTTTTAAATAATATTCCTCATTCCAGTGACCGGAAAAATCATAAGAAACCGGAATTCCAGTTTCTCTTACTTTTTTTAACTGTGAATCAAAGTGACCATTATTACTGGTATGAACAAGGGAAAATTCCCTGATATAGGAAATATCCTCTGGCTTTAGATCCAACGGATGCTCATTTACGATCCCTCCGCGGTTGCTCATGATAAACTGTCTGTCACCATTTTCAAGCCGGACTTTTGCGTATCCATTCTCGCCGGCATATTGCCTGCATCTGGAATGATCGACCCCGATCTCATCAAGAACAGAAATAATGTGTTCTGCCACTCTGTCCTTTCCAAAAACGCCGAGGTACGCAGACTGCGCCCCCAGCATTTTTGCATATACAGAAAAGTTCATGGCCTGACCACCCGGATACATGATCTTTGCAGGATAATACTGATCACATACATTATCTCCGATGCCAATTACCTTTATCATTAATACTCAACCTTCCACATATATCTTCTTTCATCCATTGAATGACCTGTTTTTTCTGCCAGCTGAGATACATAATACCGCTCAATCGGGATCATGACAACCGGATTGAAGAATTCTGCAACCGAAGGATCGATTTTTCCTCCATTCAGCTTTTCAAAATCAATGATAATAAAGTTCTCAGCATATGTATTCAGGAACTTCAGGCATCTCTCATCGAGCGCTCTTGTACGTCCCTCACTCATTAACAGGATCATCGGAAGCTTCTTATCGGTTGTCTCAAACGGTCCATGGAAGTACTCACCTGTGTGCAGGCATACCGCATGTTTCCACTGCATCTCCATAAAGTGACAGCAGCACATGGAATAAGCAACTCCATAGTTCGGACCGGATGCAAGGACATAGAAGACCGGCTCATGTTCGACTTTTTCAGCCCATGCCTGTGCAGCCGGAAGACAGTTTTTCTTTCCCTCTGAAACGATCTCATCAATATACTGATACGCATCCATTGCTTTGTCATATTTATCCCAGTTTTCAAACTGATGGAGAACTTCAAAGCCGATACGGAGCGCATTTGCCTGATTGGAGTCGCTGTAATCCTGATGATCTCCGTTTGAATATGTCACAACATACTGACCGACCTTTGCCATACCGGTCTGCATATTTCCCGTCATGGCAATTGTGATTGCTCCCGCTGCATTTGCTGTTTCGACAGCTTTTACAGTCTCCGGTGTAGCCTTAAGAGAACAGATGACTGCGATACATCTCTCATCTAATTCTTTCGGGGTCGCATGTACGAACTCATTGCTGGTATAGGTTGTCGCACTGAAATTTTTTGCTTCCGACTGGATCAGGTAGAGTCCCGGGAAAATAGCTGCCTTTGATCCACCGCAGGCAACAAAATACATATGCTTTAATCCGCCTCTCTGATCCATCTTTTCCTTAATTTCCGCAATGATCTGTTTTACTTCCATAGTTGATTTCCTCCTCTGCGCATTTTTCGCATGTTATATTTTTACAATGTTTACTGATACAGAAAGCAGGCAACGCTTCTCTTTGTTCCATCGTCTCCCGTGATCTCTGTTAATTCCGGACGACTTTGTCTGCATTGGTCTGTTGCCATCGGACATCTTGTACTGAACAGACATCCTGTCGGCGGATTTAACGGACTCGGCAATTCTCCCTGAAGAATCACCTCATCCCGCTTCGCGTGGATATCCGGAACCGGAATTGCTGACAGCAATGCTTTTGTATACGGGTGAAGAGGTTTCCCATAGAGCTCCCTCTTTCCTGCATATTCCATGATTCGCCCCAAATACATGACCGCCACCTTGTCGCAAAGATACTCCACTACGCTCAAGTCATGAGAAATGAAAATGTACGTTAAATTTCTTTCTTTATGAAGGTCCTTTAACAGATTCAGCACCTGTGATCGAACTGACACATCCAGCGCCGATACCGGCTCATCACAAATGACAAGTTCCGGATCGTTGATCAGGGCTCTTGCGATCACGACTCTCTGTCTCTGTCCGCCAGACATTTCATGCGGATATTTTTCAAGATATTTATCACTGAGACCGACCTCCCGCAGGATCTTCCTGACCTTTTCCAGTTTTTCTTCTTTCGTATATTTTCCCGCCACATCCAGCGGTGCCATAACGGATTGAACAATTTTTTTCTTTGGATTTAAGGACGCATACGGATCCTGAAAAATAATCTGAATTTTTTCCCTCAGCGGACGCATCTGGCGTTCGTTATAATTTGTAATATCTTCTCCATGGAACAGGATCTGTCCTCCAGTTATCTCATGAAGCTTTAAAATGGACTTTCCTAACGTTGATTTTCCACAGCCCGATTCGCCTACAAGGCCTACGATTTCTCCCTGATTGATCTTCAGGTTAATGGAATCCACCGCTTTTACTGTAATTTCCTTTCCATGTACTTTTTTTACCGGAAAATATTTTTTTACATCCCGGATTTCCAATAAAGGGGTCTCCATTATTCCACCTCCCTGCTATCCTGTATCTCGGGATCCATAAACCGGAAGCATCGTACAAAATGTCCTGCTTCTCCCTGCATTCCCGGGTCTTCTTTTTTGCACTGCTCCGTTGCATATGGACATCGCGTAGAAAATCTGCATCCGGCCGGCATCTCATCCAACCCCGGAACCGTTCCCTCGATCGTAAACAGATGATCTTCCTGACCACTTCCAAGCTTTGGAATTGATTTCAGCAATCCCACCGTGTATGGATGCATCGGATGATCAAAGATATCTTCTGCGGTTCCATATTCCACTGATTTTCCTGCATACATGACCATGACATGATCTGCCATTTCTGCCACCACACCCATATCATGTGTGATCAAAATCACCGATGTGTCTGACTCCTCCGCAAGCTTCTTTAAAATTCTGAGGATCTGGGCCTGAATCGTCACATCCAGGGCCGTTGTCGGTTCATCTGCGATCAAAAGCTTTGGCTGGCAGAGCAATGCCATTGCAATCATTACCCTCTGTCTCATGCCACCGGACATCTGATGTGGAAATTCCCTGATCCGCTGCTCCGGAGAAGGAATCCCCACTCTGGCAAGCATTTCAATACACTGTTTTAATGCTTCCTTTTTTGGTATCTCACGATGATGGGTCCTGATCATCTCTAACATCTGATCTCCGATCCTGTATACCGGATTCAGAGACGACATCGGTTCCTGAAAGATCATGGAGATCTCATTTCCCCGCACCTTTCTCATTCTGGCTTCTGATGCCTTTGACAGATCTTCCCCTTCAAACAGGATCTGGCTGTTTTCATCAATTTCGCAGACAGAAGGAGATACCAGACGCATAATCGAAGTGGCCGTGACGCTTTTTCCGCATCCTGACTCTCCAACAATCCCGATCACCTTTCCCCGGTCCAGTGAAAAAGTAACATTATCCACTGCTGTCAGCTTCTTTTTTCCTACTTTAAAGGAAACCTTCAGATTTTTAACTTCCAGCAAATGTTCATCCATCTGCTCCCCTCCTGTCATCATCCTTCTAAATTTGTGACAATCCTGTCACCGTTTTCTGATCATTCTTTTACAGACCATTTCCAGACAGCCTGGTTATTGACTCCGCCTTCAAATGCGTTATATCCCTGGAATCTCTCCGACTGAACTCCGAAAGTATATCCGTTATAGAGCATTACTAACGGCATCTCATCCCAAAGAAGCTGCTGATATTCGTTTACCAGTTCTTTTTTCTTTGCTTCGTCTGTTTCAGCAGCGATCTTATCCTGAAGCTCTGCGTATGCGGTATCTGTGATCTGGCAGTATGTCGCATTCTTATTGTCATAATATCCGGACATCCAGAGCGGATAGGACATTGCTGTTGAGCCGCAAATTCCAAGATCATAAGTGCCATCCTGAAGTCCTGAGAACATCGTTGCAAGCTCAACTGTCTGAACATCGATCGTAATTCCCGCCTCTGCAAGATTCTGCTGAATGATTGCTGCCATACTCTCTCTTGCGGAGGTTACTGCCATTTTAAGTGTTCTTGATGAATCCCATCCGGCCTCTGCGAGAAGCTCTTTCGCCTTATCTACATCTCTGGACCAGGTGAGTCCGCAATCATATTCCGATCCCGGGATCACACAGGTTGCCGGTACAATGCCTTTTCCCTGCAGATTCTGCTCGATCAGAAGATCCTTATCGATTGCATAGCTCATTGCCTGACGGATACGCTTATCTGATACATTCTGGTTATTGATCAGGAATACGCCTACGAAGGTCGGTTCACTTGATTCTGTCACCGTAAGTCCCATATCCTTTGCCGCAAGTGCATCATCAGTCGTTGGCTGCTGATAAAATCCATCCATCTCTCCTGCTGCAATGGATGTGATCGTATTCGTGGAAGCGATCACTTTCAGGATCAGTTTGCCAAACTGCGGTGCGCCAAGCTGATAATCCGCAAAGGATCCAAGTTCCAGCTGGCTTCCGGAAAGCTCGGAGATAAAGGTGCAGGGACCGGAACCGATCGGTGCTTTCCAGAACTCATCATCTTTCATTTTTTCAGGTGCGATATCACCAAGAAGATGTTCCGGAAGTACATAGAAATACTTGTTATGAAGGATCAGCCAATCCTCGACCGGAGTAACATTCTTAAAAGAAATCTTCAATGTATAGTCATCCACAGCCTCAACTCCGACTGATTTTTCAGCCGTTTCAAGACCATTCTCATCGGTTCCTGCCCATGTGTTGAACTCACTTCTGAGTCCGTAATCAAATTTCGGATTTGTGATCAGCTGTGCGGTAAATACCCAGTCCTTTGCGGTTACCGGCTGACCATCGTGCCATTTTGCGTTTTCATCTAAGTGAAAGATTGCAGCTTTTCCATCATCAGCAGATTCCCATGATTTAGCCGCTCTCGGTGATACCCCGGAACCTGCTTCCTCAATAAATGCAAGGCGGTCATACAGCTTGTCGCAGACCAGATTCTGATAGATCGATCCGGAGGTAGATCCGTAAGGATTAACGGTATCCCATGCAGTTGTCAAACCGTATGTAATGACCTTATCGGAATAATCTCCTGTCTTATCCGTCGCCGTTGACGCTGCTGTTGTTCCTTCCGCTGCAGATGCAGCCGCTGTCGTCTCATTTCCCGAGCTGCCTCCGCAGCCGGCGAGAAGTCCTGTTGCCATGGCTGCCGCAAGCATCCATGCTGCAATTTTTTTACTTGATCTCATAATGATCCTCCTTTAAATTTTTTGATATATACTGCCCTATTTTGTTTTTGGATCAAGGGCATCTCGTACACCTTCTCCGATAAAATTAAATCCTACAACAACGAGAATGATGCAGATTCCCGGTGGGAACCACACCCACGGACGTGCCGTCAATACAAGAAGATTCTGCGCTGCAAATATGATATTTCCCCAGGATGCCTGTGGTGTCTGGACACCCATTCCGAGAAAGCTTAACGAGGATTCTGTTAAAATTGCGCCTGCTACCCGGAATGAAATATTTGCCCATACCGGAGGGATCGCATTTGGCAGTACCTCTGAAAGCAGAATCTTTGGAGTACTCATCCCGATCGCTTTTGTTGCCTGAATATATTCACGTTCCCGGATCGATAAAACATTGCCGTAAATCAGCTTTGCTATTGCAGTCCAGCCCAGGACTCCGATCACCACCGTGACCGTAAGGATCGACGGTCCGAACACCGCAACGAGAACAAGAATCAGGACCATTGTCGGGAATGACATAAATGCATCTGCGACACGCATGATGACAGTTTCTGCAATTCCTCTGAAATAACCGGCGATCAGTCCTAACGGAATTCCGATCAAAACCGAAATGATCGTAGACATGATTCCGACAAACAGTGAGATTCTTCCTCCATATAAAAGCCTTGCGAACAGATCTCTTCCCACATCATCCGTGCCCAGAGGGTGACCGGAACATGGGGCTTTGTTGAATCCTACCGCCCGGTCAGTCGTATATGGGTCGAGCTTCATGAATATCGGGATCAGGATGACTGCCAAAACAAGAAAGCAGACAATGATAAGGCCTAAAACAGCTTTCCGGTTATGCATAAATTTTTTTACTGCCTGATTACTTAATATTTTTTTCATGCCCTGATGCCCTCCTATTTAAATTTAATTCGCGGATCCAACGCAGCATAGATCAGATCCAGAATCAGATTTACAACGAGAACAACGACACAGATCAAAACAGCGACTCCCATGATCACCGGATAATCACGACTTGTGATCGCAGTAATCATCAAGCTTCCGATCCCCGGCCAGGCAAATATCTGTTCTGTTACAACAGCTCCTCCGATCAGAAACGGGACAGAAAGGCTTAAGGTTGTAACGATCGGAATCAGTGAATTGCGAAATGCATGTTTGATCACAATGACGACATTTCTAAGTCCTTTTGATCTTGCTGTTTTTATGTACTCCTCATTCAAAACCTCAAGAACACTCGATTTTGTCTGTTTGATATAATTTCCGATTGGCTGGATTCCACACACGAACGCCGGAAGTGCCAAATGATAGAGAAGATCCTTCCAATCACCACCAGTTCCTGCCGAATACATGCCGCTCGTCGGAAACAATTTCATTTTTACAGCCAATACATAGATCAGAAGAAGACTTAAAAAGAAGTTTGGCACAGATGCTCCGATAAAAGCAACAAATGTACTGATATGATCCCATATCGAATTCGGTTTACAGGCTGAAACCACTCCAAGCGGAATTCCTATGATGATCGCACCAATAATACCGGTTCCAGTAAGCAGTAATGATGGGATGATACGCTGTCCGATCATCATGCTGACTGTCTGGGAGGTACGGTATGATGTTCCAAGATTTCCATGCAGCAGGTCTGCCAGCCACAGAAAATACCGGACAAGAACCGGCTTATCAAGTCCCAGTGAAGCTTTCAACGCCTCCAGATCGCTGAGTGACATTTCTCCGGATGAAGCCAAAATTGAAAGCGGTCCTCCGGGAGCAAGATTGATCAGCAAATACACCGTAAATGTAATTCCAAGAAACACCGGTATTGCATAAAAAAGTCTTTTTATAACATATTTTATCAATCAGATTCTCTCCCTTCGGCTTATTGTTTATTTAACATATCGTTTAGAATTGCCAGATGGAGCTTTACACATGGTTCAACGGATCCGATATATCCGTACTCTTTCTCACTATGATCATTCGCTCCATGCGGTCCCATTCCATCCATAACGATCGCATTGCCGCATCTTGAAAGATGGTTCGCGTCAGAGAGTCCTCCACGGTCTTTTTCCTCAAATGGAATCCCATGTTCTTCAGCAACTTTTCTGACCCGTTCGATATACTTTTTCGCTTCCTCTGTTTTTATAAACGGCGGAGTTTCCTTCTGCATTGTGATCGTTGTTTTTACTCCGGGAACAAACGGTTGTCCTTCTGTTATTTTATTTACATATTCTTTCAAGCGGATTCTTTCGCTGTCATCCCTGAATCTCATTTCAGCACTGATTTTTGCATGATCTGCAACTACATTTCTGGCTGTACCGCCATTTGCGATCCCGACATTTACCGTCGTATCTTTTTCTCTGTCCGCCAGACTCATTAATTCTACAATGTAATGTCCCATCTCAAGAACCGCAGACGCATTTTCTACTTCAAACATAAAGCCCGCATGGGCCGCCTGACCTTGAAACTCAATATCATACGTCAGGGAACCTTTTCTCGCAAAGCAATGGCGGGTTCCATTTTTTCCGGCAGATTCCATGACAAAAATGTGATCTGCTTTACATCCGATTCGATCTGTGATCTCTTTTGAGTAGATCGACCCGATCTCTTCATCCGGATTATAGACCATTGCGATATTCAGGCATTTCTTCTCAGTTTCCGGTAAATTTGCCGCGATATGAAACATTGCAAGATCACCGTTTTTCATATCACCAACACCCGGACCGTAGTAATTTTCTCCTTCGATTCGAAATGGTCTTTTCTCTGCCGTCCCGTCCGGAAATACCGTATCCATATGACCGATATACATCGCATCATAATGTTCGGATACATGATTTGTAATAAGAAGAACCTGACGACCTCCATCGGCAGGAATTCGTTCTACGTTCCAGCCGATCTCCTGATACCAGCCAGCCAATTTATCTGCCACCCGGTTGATTCCGGCTACATTTCCAGAGCCGCTGTCAATGTTGACCAGCTCTTTCATCTGTTCCAAGTACAATTCCAGATTCATGTTTCCCCTCCCTTTCGCCTTCAAAATCTATTTCAAAATTCACATCTCTCATCTGATATTCATTATATATCATATTATAACCATTTGTCAATATGTATCATTATATATCGTATTATAATTTAACTTTGTATATTATGTTCAATCAAAATCCACTGCTTTACATTTTTTTCCGTTTTTGCTATAATAATGCTACATCGTGTGGCGTTTCTGCGTAAATCCAGTTGCAGAAGCGCCACACTTTTTTTATCTCCGTGGGAGTTAGGTCTCCGACCGAGATAAATGCTCCGCAAGGATGCGCAGTGATTCTGATAGGAATACCAGAATCAAGCGCCAAGTCTCACGGGTGTTCGATTTAAATTGAAAGGAGGTGGGAAGTGAACGATAAAGAACAATTTTATAGACAGATCGTGTTGCAGAAATGCGTAAGTCCGGATTTAAAGGAGCTTACGCATTTCTTATTTTTTTAAGAAAAAGGAGATCATTATGGAAATTGGAAATCAGTTTTTGGGAACAGAGCGTATTGATAAGCTGATGCGTCAGTATGCAGTTCCCTGTATCATCTCATTGTTAGTAGGTGCATTATACAATATTGTTGATCAGATCTTTATTGCAAACGCCAGCTACCTCGGCTCTTACGGAAACGCAGCTAATACCGTTGTTTTTCCGCTGACGGTTGTTGCACTGGCTATTGCTGTTATGGTCGGTGACGGCTGCTGTGCCTTTGTCAGCATGGCGCTTGGACGGAATGAAACAGCCCGGGCAAAGCGCAGTGTCGGCAATGCGGTGGTTTTGATCATTGTAGGAAGTCTTATCCTGACCGCCGTATATCTGATCTTTGCAAACAGCATCATCGCCATGTTCGGCGGTACGGTCAATGAGGAAACTTACCGGCATTCACAGGAATATTTCTTCTATATTACTCTTGGGATTCCGTTTTATATGTTCGGTCAGGCTATGAATCCCATTATCCGTGCAGACGGGAACCCGAAATTTGCCATGATTTCCACACTGGCAGGCGCTGTTATCAACATCATTCTTGACCCGATTTTCATTTTCGGCCTTCAGTGGGGCATGATGGGTGCAGCTGTAGCCACAGTGATTGGTCAGGTGGTGACGGCAATTCTCGCTGTCTGGTATCTGGTGCACATGCGGATCATCAAGCCGGAAGCCGGTGACTATGCACTTTCTCCCAATATATTCGGACGGATGCTCACCCTTGGTATTACCAGCTTTCTCTCTCAGATCAGCCTCGTGGCCGCAATGGCAGCGATCAACAATATGCTCCGTAAATACGGTGCATTGGACGCTGTGTTCTCACAAGAGCAGTACGCACAGATCCCCATGGCAGTCGTCGGGATCGTAATGAAATTTTTCCAGATCGTCATTTCTATCGTAGTCGGCATGGCAGCCGGCTGTATTCCGATCGTCGGCTATAACATGGGTGCAGAAAAGACCATGCGTGTGAGGGAGCTGTTTACCCGGCTGCTTATTTCCGAAGCTTTGGTAGGTGCAGTCGCGCTCATACTGGCGGAAGGATTCCCGCATCAGCTTATCGCTATTTTCGGCGCTTCCAATGAGAGCAGCTACTATACCGATTTTGCTGTTAAGGCATTCCGTACCTATCTTTGCATGATGATCTTCGCGTGTGTCAACAAGGCATGTTTCATCTTTTTACAGGCCGTGGGCAAGGCATTGACATCTACCATGCTTTCCATGTTCCGTGAGGTAGTATTCGGAGTCGGCTTCGCATTGCTCCTTCCGGTTTTCTTCGGTCTGGACGGTGTTCTGTATTCCATGCCGGTTTCAGATATTCTGACCTCTATCATCTCAGCAGTGATTATCATAAAAACATATCATGAATTAAATGTGAAAGGAGCATAAGACGTATGAAAAACAGAGTGATTACGATCAGCCGTGAATTTGGCAGCGGCGGACGCACCATCGGAAAAAAAGTGGCAGAACAGCTGGGCATCCCCTGCTATGATGCAGAGATCATTCAGGAAATGGTAAAAGAAACCGGTTTTACACCGGAATATGTAAAGGAAGCCGGTGAATATACGCCCGGCAGTTTCCTCTCATCTGCATTTTCAAACCGCTTATTTGGCCCCACAAATGAAGATATTCTGTGGGAGCATCAATATAAGGTCATCACGGAGCTTGCACAAAAAGGCCCCTGTGTAATTGTTGGACGCTGTGCTGATTACATTTTACAGGATAAGGCCGACTGCCTGAAGGTCTTTATCCACGCAGATATGGATTTCCGTGCCCGGCGCATCGTCGAGGTTTATGGAGAACGGGAACAGTCCCCGGAGGAACGCTTGCGCGACAAGGATAAACGCCGTGCCGCATATCACCGGTTCTATACCGACATGAAATGGGGATATGCACAGAATTATCATCTGACACTCAACAGCGGTGTGCTCGGAATCGATCAGTGTGTAAACATCATTGCTTCTTTATATTAGACAGATCCTCCATGCTGCATTTCATCACAAATAAGAATCAGGATATAAAATTCCCTTTCCGGATCCGGAAAGGGAATTTTGTATCTATCCGCGCAGATAAGTGCTATAATATAATACTAAGATTATGCGGTCCGAAGTCCGACGCAGGCTTGCCCGGAGGAATGCTTTTGACCCTGGGTCCACCAAAGATATGATTCAAGTCGGAGACCTGACTCCCACCGAGACAAATTTGCTGTTACCTGAGATAAAAGAATCAATAAAAAAGAAAGTGATGGATAAAAAATGCAGACGTATACTTATGTTTCCAAGGGAAAATTTGAATTAATGGAAAAACCGAAGCCAGTTCTTATGGATGAGCGAGATGCCATTGTAAAGGTAACACTTGCCAGCATTTGCTCAAGTGACCTGCACATTAAACACGGAAGTGTCCCCCGCGCAGTGCCGGGTATAACTGTCGGACATGAAATGGTCGGTATTGTTGAAGATATCGGCAGCACCGTAACGAATGTGAAGCCCGGTGACAGAGTCACGGTAAACGTGGAAACCTTCTGCGGAGAATGTTTTTTCTGCAGGCATGGTTATGTAAACAACTGCACCGATCAGAATGGCGGCTGGGCTCTCGGATGCCGGATCGATGGCGGACAGGCAGAATATGTTCGTGTACCGTTTGCAGATCAGGGGTTAAATAAAATCCCGGATCATGTTACAGACCGTCAGGCTTTGCTGGTCGGAGATGTTCTTGCCACCGGTTTCTGGGCAGCTCGTATTTCTGAGATCAAAGAGGAGGATACGGTATTGATCATCGGAGCCGGACCTACGGGCATCTGTACGCTGCTCTGTGTCATGCTGAAGAACCCGAAGCGTATCATTGTCTGTGAAAGAGACGAAGGCCGTATCCGCTTTATCCATGAGCACTATCCGGAAATCCTTACCGTATCACCCGAAGCTTGTGCAGATTATGTTCGTGACAACAGTGACCATGGCGGAGCAGATGTCGTTCTCGAAGTCGCAGGAGCCGAATCCACGTTTCGCCTTGCATGGGAATGTGCAAGACCAAATGCGGTCGTGACGGTCGTTGCTCTTTATGACAAGGCTCAGACACTGCCGCTGCCGGATATGTACGGCAAGAACCTCACGTTCAAGACCGGCGGTGTAGACGGCTGCAATTGTGAGGAAATACTGCGGCTGATCGCAGAGGGCAGACTGAATACGGAACCACTTATCACACATACATACCCGTTAGACAGGATCGAAGAAGCATACACACTCTTTGAAAATAAGATGGACGGTGTGATCAAGGTAGCCATCGAGTGTTAATACGGTTCCCAATCCCGGTTCCTGGACACTGTATTTAAATTGTCTTCCCGGCAACCGATTCCGTTTCTCTATAATAACACAGTCCGCTGCATCCATACGGAAACAACATTCGCTTCATATCCCTGATATATTCCTCTTCCGTATCCACATGCTCAAGGATATCCAGAGCTGTCTTCAGGTTCCGGATATCCTTTTCCATAAAATCTACATAATTTCCACGCCCCACAAGCTTTAAATGGGTGATTCCGGCCTTTCGCAGCCGATACAGTGCGCAGAGCCCACATCCTGTCTCACCGCAGAGATAGCTGTCGGAATCATATCTTCGTTCCTCATACTCTTCGTTCGGTTTATCTGCGCTTCGTTCATCATTCGCATCCTTCACTGTGTTCTCCGTCCGTGAGACCAGCTTCTCCGTTTCTGAACCTTCTTCTTTTTTCTCTCTATTTCCTTTAACTTTTCCTATCTTATACGGGACCCGGCAGAGATGCCCCATCTCATCGCAGTGCAGGGAATTACAGAACGCTCCCGAAAACTGGCAGAGCTCGTTTAACGCAAATGCCTCAAATTCATATACACCCCTGCTGCCCTTTTCCCTCTCATGCCGGATCACCGACTCCATGTCCGCGAAGCTGTTCTTCCTGTGAAAGATAAGCCGACTGACATCCAAGCGGTCAAATGCATCTATCATCCGGCTGTTTACCTCTGCCGTCTCCCCACTCAGATGGATCTCACAGCGGATCCCATTATTTTTCAGGTAGATCAGCAGTGCCGGATCCGCAATAATAAAGCTTGAGAATCCAAGCTCCATACACCTGCGAAGGAGATCCGCGATTTCCGGATACTGCTTAGGCGTATAATAAAGAGAGTTAAACGTCAGATGTACCGGCTTCCCATATTTTCTCACCAGCGCCGCCAGAATCCTCAGCTCACTCTCCGCCCCGATCTGCACGTTGAGGCCAAGAACCTCGCGGCGGTTTAGCGGCAGCACCGTCCCGTATTTTTTATTCCATTCATAAGGTACGTATCCGCAGAAAAACTCATCTGCCCCGGCCTCGACGTACCGCACATATTCATCGATGGATCCAAGTCCCGCCGTGATCTTCATTGTATTTCTCCTTAAACTCAGCTTCTCAACTTCTGAAAGTTCGCACCTGCCACATTTCGTTTCTTTTTTCACAAGTACAATTCTGACTATCTGCTATTTTTAATTGCATATTAGTTACAGCAAATTTACTACAATTCTATCAATTCTTTTCTCTTTCCAACCTTCTGTATCCGCCATTCCGGAAACTGAACTCCCATCCAGCGCAAAGAGCGAATTATACCGCCCCACCATCTTCAAATGCTTCGGATACAGAAAGACTTTCTCTCTGCAATATCCCGGACACGATTCCGGCAGTTCCTGCTTTCCCCGCTCTCCATTTTTACACACAGCATACAGCGTGCAATACTGGGAGGTGTTCGTCTGATAAAACGGAACGTGGATGCTGTTCTTTCCTTCCGGAAATTCCTGCCTGTATCCGCAGGACTCCCACTCGTACCGCCGGATCCCGAACGTGTCCCTCAGATACGTCCGGTAAAATTCCGCATTCAGGCTGTTCTCCCGGAAATATCCTGTCTCTCCCTGCTTGTATCCCATCCGTGGATCCTTTTTTCTTTTATTTAACAGGGTCCCCATACAGGGCACAAAAGCTTCTTTTTCTTCCTTCCATTCCTTCCGCTCTCTCAAAAGCTCCAGCAGGCCCCAGTCGTTTGCCGCGATCTCCAGAAATGTCTCCCGGTTTCTGCACCATTCTTCCAGCTCATCCAACAGGTTTTCCACCGGTTTCTGCATAAATTCCCGCAGATATGAAAATGTAACTGTCACAGCCAGACCTTCCGACTCTGCCTTTTTAAAGATCTCAAACAACTGCCGTTTTTCAGGAAACAGCAGATGGCAGAAGGCATTTCCCACATAAATCCACTCTGGAACCGGCATTCGTTTTCCCAGCTCTTTAGCTCCATTCACGTTCCAGTACCAGTCCATAAAATCGCGGAATTTCATGGATAAATATCGCTCATAAAGCTCCGGACGGTCCAATTCCACAGCAACTTCGATAT
The DNA here is from genome assembly GCF_036318045.1 of Clostridium sp. CM74B_53. Classification (NCBI taxonomy): domain Bacteria; kingdom Bacillati; phylum Bacillota; class Clostridia; order Eubacteriales; family Clostridiaceae; genus Clostridium; species Clostridium sp. CM74B_53. The sequence goes on from NZ_JAWQDE010000014.1 coordinate 63,895, forward strand.
TCTTCCGTTCCTGCTCTTTATATTCTTTGTATTCTTTATGTTCTTTGTATTCTTTGAGTTCAAAATCTCCTGCTGCGATGCAATTTTCCCTTATACCTGACTGATTTTCGATTCGCGTTTCCAGCCTCGCCCTGTCTTCTCCTTCACCGAACCACTCTTTTTTCTGTTCAATGAAGCTCTCCGCAAACTGTTCATCCTTTTTTGCCGGATACCCGGTAAGCGCCATTGCAAGCTCCCCGTCCTCGCACTCCAGCTTCAGCCGCACAAATCTATCATACCAAAGGATCAGTTTTCCAGCGCATTCCCGGTATTTCTCCTGCTCCACAAACACCGAATACTCATATACCGGAATCCCCGGTCCATCTTCCACACGCACTTCCATCTCAAAAGAACGAATCTCAACTTCCGTATACGGATCCCTGCTTTTCTTCTCCTGGTCTCCCGTCTTCATCCCGTTGAAACCATCATAAAAACAGATCCGGAATCCCTTTACTTCGCGGATCTCATCCAATGTCCGAAAACAAAATCCTTGTTTCGCAAGCTCCGTGATCCGGATCTCCTGCCCGTCTGCAAATCCCGCCACAAGTCCGAACGGGATCATAAAAACTCCGTTTATTTCTCTCTTCCCTGACACTTTTCGTTCCTCAATTCAAATCTTTTTGCAGCATCATAGCTCACGCCGCTCGTGAATTACCCACCACTTAATTTTGAAGAAATTTGAAGTGGGGGCTTCTGGGGAATCCTTGGACTCCCGTTTAAGAAGTTTGATCTTTGAGTTTCCGCCCGCTCTCAGGCGATCCTTATTCTTACAGGCGTATCCACATCGCCTCTATCATATAGAGCCCTTAGGCTCACAATGTTACATTTACGCATGATATTTAAAGCACCATTGACATCAGCGTTGATCCGCCTTCCAGAGCGGTCCTGATACAGGCCACGGCAGATCCGGCGGCCGGAAAAGACCGGTGGCACAAGTCCTGCTTCTCCATATACGGGCATTTCATCCAGATCCCAGAAGGATGCCATGGAAGTATAGCTTTCCTCCTGTTCCACGTAGCGGATCCCATTCATTTCACACAGATATTTCAGTTTCCTGCGGAGTATCCCGAACGGAATTCCCACAAAGACCTGGTTCATCTGCCTGCCAAGATCTGAGGAGCGCTGGAATGTGGTATTGTAGCCCACGATCAGGGTTCCGATATCGTTCCGGATGCAGTAGGTGACCACCTGTTTCGCTGCTTTACCCATGTAGTCACGGACCTGGTTGTTTCTCTTCCTCTGCAAAACGGCCTGACGTCTGGTTGTTTTCTTTCCGTAGTGCTGCTTGTCTTTGACGCTCTGCAGGCAGGTGTTCCGCTTGTTGAACCACTGGTTGATGGATTTTAAGCGTTTCCCATCGATGAGGAAGCTTTCCCCTCTGTTGGAAACGGCCGTCATGAGATTGTCGATCCCGAAGTCGATCGCCAGTGCATGGGTTGGATTCAGATTTCTCTGAGCCGCTTCCACCTGATAGGTGTACTGGATCTCAAAGAACCTGGCGTCTGCTTTTGGGATGATACGGATCTCCTTAATGGTTTTATCTGCCAGGACCGGCGGGATGGTAATGGTGACCGGTTTATGATGCTTCTTATACGCTGCTGAGTACGGAAGGACAAACCGGTTCCCATTCAGTCTTACAAACCCGACGATCAGGGTTGCGTAGCCGTCTTTTGGAAGGTATTTGGGCAGCCTGCAGGATGAAAACGGATACTTCCCCTGCTTTGCCAGTTTCAACAGACCGAAGAAAGACTTAAAAGATCCATCCACTTCCTTAAGGATCTGCTGGGCCATGTTGGAATTCAGCAGCCGATAGTTTTCGGAAGTCTTTAAGATGGCGTAGTTTTTCTCATATGGAAGATACCGGCTATGTTCAAAGTAATGCTGCCGTACCTGGTAGATGGCCTGGTTGGTCAGGTTTTTGGCTGTGCGGCATAATTCCCGTAGAATGAGGAATTCATCTTTGGACAGATGCTTTAGCTGCTGGCATACGGTCAAATACAAAACGGTTCCTCCTTTCCTAATTGGTGCAGAACATATGTTCTGTATTAATTATAGCACATGGTTTCACAAAAGGGAAGAGAAAGAATTGTAATTGCTTACCGTTTTACATCTGTCTGTGTATCGTTATAGTGGCATTCATCCCGCCACCTACGAGGAATGGGGGTATTCTGCCGATTTTATGATAAACCAATAACGTGCAGCTGTACCTTTTATATAAAAGAATGTGCCTTGGCACATTCTCGCGCCACGCGCAGGCGCTTGCGACAATCTGCATCTTCGCGCGAGTGCGCATTTGGGGCACGTCAGTGCCTTTTTATGTAACAGGAACTTCCTATGAATTTCCTGTTACAAAAAAAAGGACCGCTGCCCCACAGATCTCTCTGTAAAGGCAACGGTCCTTTTCAGCTACAGGTTATTTTCATTGATACCAAACACCGCAGGCAGCTTTCACTGTCTGCCGCGCTTCCTTAACCTTCGATCGCAATACGCTTAGAAGTTTCAACCTTCTTCTGCTCAACCGGTTTCGGAACGGACAGGCTTAAGATACCATTTTCAAATTTAGCCTTGATATCTTCCTGCTTTACATCTTCGCCAACATAGAAGGTTCTGCTCATTGCTCCGGAATAACGCTCCTGACGGATATAATGACCTTTCTTATCTTCCTCATCCTTATCAAGACCCTTAGCAGCGCTGACGGTCAGATAACCATCCTTCAATTCTGCAGTGATCTCATCTTTCTTGAATCCCGGAAGATCGATGTCCAGTTCATAGGAACCTTCATTCTCCTTGATATCAGTTTTCATAACTCTCGAAGCATTCTTTCCATACAGCGGATTCTTCTTAGAAGTAAAGAAGCTGTCATCAAACGGGAACATATCATCAAATAAACTCTCTCCAAAAATACTCGGCATATACATAAATCATTCCTCCAATCAGAATATCTGAAATCTATTGTCTGGGAGATTCTGAAAATCTCCAGGACTTTTTGCATCCCTTTGATTTCTTTCTCTCTTCCTTTGTTCTGTATGTACTATAGCACATATGATTAGCACTGTCAATAGGTGAGTGCTAATTTTTTGTGAATTAATTGTGAACTTTTTTTCCTGCTCAAATATTCCTTATTTTCAAAATCCGCTGGGACAGTTAGAAACTATCTGGCATCTTCTTATTTCTCTCACACTCCTCGTGCATAATCATGATCATACATGCATTGGTTTTCTGCAGTAGCACAATGTGATGTGCAATGGCAGGAAAATTTAAAGGACATAAATTAAGAACATCTTGAATTATTTTTCCAAACGCCTATAATATTGATATGTTATCCATTTTGATGACAAATCTTTACTATCAACCGTAACGCCTCTGGATAGTTTATTCTATCCTCTAACAGTTACCCCCACAATCTGACAGATATTGTTTATTCCGGATATTTGTCAGCTCACAACAAGAAAGAACAAGAAAGGCAGAAGCAAATGAGTTACAGTGTATATCTTCCTAATTACTCCATCGGTGAAGATTGTTACAAGGAACTTCCATACGTCGCAAGAAACTATGGAAAAAAGGCAGTCGTGATCGGCGGTAAAACCGCTATGGCAAAATCAAAAGATGCGCTCCTGGAAGGCATCAAGGGCTCCGATCTTGAGATCACGGATTTCATCTGGTACGGCGGTGATTCCAGCTACGAGAACGGCAACGCATTGATCGCGAACCCGACCGTCCGCGACGCAGACATCATCTTCGGTGTCGGTGGAGGAAGAGCCTGCGATACCGCAAAATATGTAGCAAATGAACTTGACAAACCGTTATTTACCTTCCCGACCGTTGCCAGCAACTGCGCAGCCGTGACTGCTATCTGTGTCATCTACAACGCCAACGGCACCTTCCGGGAATATTATTATCCGAAGCTTGCGGATCATACCTTCATCAATACTGCCGTGATTGCGGATTCTCCTTACGACCTGCTCTGGGCCGGAATCGGCGACGCACTCTCCAAAGAATGTGAGGCTGTTTTTTCCAGCAAAGGTAAGCACTTAAGCCATACTCCGTTAATGGGGGTCCAACTCAGCAAAGTCTGCACACAGCCGCTCCTCGATTATGGAAAAGAGGCACTCGCATCCTTACAAGCACACAAAGTCAGCGATGCCCTCATGCAGATCACTTTGGATATCATCGTCTCCACCGGTATCGTTTCCAATATGACGACTCATATTCCGGATTATTACTACAATTCCTCCCTCGCGCACTGTGTCTATAACGGCTCCACGATCACGCGTCATGGTCACGAACACCTGCACGGCGAAGTCGTATCCCTCGGTGTTCTCTGCCTGCTCACCTATGAAGGCGCGAACGCTCTCCGTGATACGATCATGAAATTCAATGCAAGCATCGGTCTTCCGGTATGCTTCGATGATATCGATATCACTGAAGATGAATTTGATCTCATGGCAGATAGAATTCTTACTTCCACCGAATGGCAGTACCGCCCGCAAAATGTGACCCGTGAGAAATTTATTGCATGCATGAAAGAACAGAATAAGATCGGACAGGAATTTAAAAAACAGACTATGCTCTTATAAATGTACCGTGGAATATCTACATGCTATTCCGTCAGGAAAGTCATTAGAAGCTTTGCACAAGGCATTCATGAAGACGAACATATTTGCAGAATTCCATAAACTCAGAGGTAAAATTAATGAAAAAGTTAGGATTAATTGGTGGAATAGGGCCAGAATCCACCATTGAATATTATCGCAGCATAGAATATGGCGTACAGAAAAAAAGTGGTCAAAATTTCTTTCCCAATATCACCATAGAAAGTCTTAATGTATTTGACGTACTCAATTTATGCAAAAAGCAGGATTATGATGGGTTGACAGATTATCTTCTCAACGGTATCAATCAACTTTCTGCAGCAGGAGTACAATATGCTGCTCTAACCGGAATCACAACACATATTGTTTTTGATGCATTATCGAAAGTATCTCCTGTACCGCTTGTTAGTATGGTAGATACCGCAAGTGAATTTGCCAAAGCACACAGATACAGAAAAGTTTGCCTGTTAGGTACTCTTCCAACCATGAACGGAACCTTTTTTCAGCAATCTTTCGAATCTAAAGGGATCGAAGTCATTACACCGGATGCGGCAGAGAAAGAGTATATTGGTAGAAAAATTGAAACAGAACTGGAACTTGGGAAAGTTGTATCTGATACTCAAAACAACTTTCGAACAATTGCAGAACGAATCATTCAAGATGAGAACGTTGACACAATCATACTTGGATGCACAGAACTCCCATTGATTTTCAAAGGAATTGATTTATCAGTTCCATGCCTTAATGTGATGCAAGTTCACATTGATTCACTCATTGATTTAATTATGTCGGAATAGATACTTTCACCTATACCGCTGTTATTGTGGATTCGCCTTACGACCTCCTCGCGCGAGTGCGCATCTTTGGCACGTCAATGCCTTTTAATGTAACAGGGAATTCTTCGGAATTTCCTGTTACATTAAAAATAGGCTTCGCCTATTCAACTCATTACAATCACCAGCGCGTTTCCCTCGAAGAAATGTACGAAAATGCAATGTCCAAGTTTCGCGAAAAGCGGGCTTTTTTCAATTCAAGAAAGCGCCACAGGCGGTCTTTCCTATGTTATCTGAATGCGCCTCAAAAAACAGTTTTTACATCTGTATTGTAATTCCAGCAAGAAAGGATTCCTCACCGGGAACAAGATCGAGATCACCGCCATGGCTTTCAATGATTTTTCGGACAGAGGAAAGCCCGATTCCATGATCAGCAGATGTACCCTTTCGGGAGAGGAATGTTTTTCCCTCCTGCAAGGCCAGACCGTCGTAAGTGTTTTCAATCTTCAAAAAGTACATATTGCCTCTGGTTTCGCCTGCAATGAAAACGCGGCGCACCCCTTTCTTTTGGCGGCTGCACGCCTCAACGGCATTGTCCAAAAGATTGCCCAGCACCGTACACAGTTCCACATCGGTAAGAGGCATCTGATCGGGAAGATCGAGCCGCACCTGAAATTCTGTCCCTTGTGTCTGCGCCATGCCGTAGTAGTATTCAATCAGCGCATTTACGACGGGATTTTTGCAGAACGCCACATGGGAGTGACCCGATGATGCCGCAACCTGTTCCTCTACCTGTAACAGGAAGGAGCAGATCTCCGTCTGTCCATGTTCAGAGGCCATGCGGTCTATGGTACGCAGATGGTGTTTGATGTCGTGGATCAGCCTTCTGTTTTCTTCCGCTGCTTCAGAAACCTGACGGCTGTATTCGGTCTGCATAGAAAGCTGACGGATGACCTGCTTGCGTTCTTCCTGAAAAATCAGGCTGTTTCCATATCCTTCTATCACATCGCGCCAGAGGGAATAACCGATGGCTGCCGCTATGAAAAAGCTGCCCCATTCCAAAAACCAACCGCCGATAACCGGCTCATAAACCGGCAGAAGGCGATCCCATATAAAGGCGCAGGTTGCGGCTGCCGCAGCATAGAAGATCGGCCTGCTCCGTTTTTCTCCTCTGTGAATGGCAAGCACAGCGATGATAAGCAGATAGAGCGCAGATGCCGCCTTATAACAAAAGACCGATGCAGAGAAGAAACGAATAGCTCCAAGGGAGAGATGGGAAGCCATCATGCCATACAAAAACGCATATACCAGGAAGGCAGCGCCCACTCCATTACTGATGGCCGCAGGCAGGAAGCCCGGCCTGCATATCCGGTTTTGCAGAACTACGATCAGCCAGGTAACCAGATAGATACAGAACAGTTCAATCGTGTACCAGGGGAATACGGGAACCGCAGCCAGCATATGAAGCACAGGATAGGATGACAGGCCGCACATGGCAAGACAGATCAGTCCGAACAGGAATGTATTTTTCTGTTTCATCCGGTGGCTGAAATAAAAGGACAGCAGCGCACAGACAAAGGTAACTGTACAGCTGAACAGGCAGAATGCAAACCGGATTCCTCTGGTTGTATTGACCGCCAGCATCGTTCCGAAAGCAGGCGGATAAACAATCCCTCCGTAAAAGTGGTCATAGTTGCTGACCGCTATGGTGAGTGTGACCGGTTTTCCGCCATGAAAAGTGACCATGCGGTTTTGAACCAATGGTGTCCCCTGTGCAGGTTCCCCCATTTGCAGGATCAGGTCATGATCCAGATAAAGGTTGTAAGCAGAAAACACTTCCGGGATTTCCAGCGCATACGTTTCCTTCCGTTCCGGCAGGAAGAATGTCATCTGGTAAGTCCCGCAGCCATAGGGAGAAGGGTTTGCAGGGCTGGAGAAATTGGTCTGCTCTCCAATGGAAAGGTAGCGCATATAATGGCTTTCATCTTGTATTTCTTCCGGGGTCAAAAGCGCGTCAGGATAAAATGCCCAGCCGGATACCAGAAAGCGCACCGGTGACTTTTGAAGTTCTTCCTCAGAAAGCGCCAGAATCCCATTTGCCGCCTGGATTGTGTTCTGGCTATATTTATTATTGAACTGATACAGGCCAAGAAAAAACAGGGATGAGCACAGGCAGACCATACATAAGGCAGCATATTTTTTTACCGCAGAAGATACCATCTTATTTTCGCCTCCTCCTTAGGAAAAATTCACCGGCAGACAGAAGAACCAGACAGACCGGAATGAAAAAGAATATGGGCGACCAGCTGTGCTCTGTGTCGGCGGCATATGCCAGGGAAGCGGTATCTTCCTTTCCCACAATGGTGTAAGTCCCTGTATGGCTGATCTGAAAGGAGGCGGCTTTCGCCGTATCGTCATAGCCGGTCATGGGAACTTCCACGCCGCTTTCATCACAAAGGAACAATGTGCCGGCTGCCGGATCATTTGGATAGGGCAGCATGACAGAAACATCCGGCAGGGAGTTGAGCGCAGTTCCATTGATGGAAAACGAAAAAGAAAAACCGCCGTCCGTATCCTTTTGGATGATGACTTCAATCTGATCTTCGTTTTGGATGCCCTCCGGCAAGGCGTCTTTTGGTATGCTGATGGTGATTCCCTGTTTGGAAAAGATGGCTCTTTGCGCCCCTGTTTGCAGCATCATCAAAAAGCGCGTGCCGGAAATCCGGTCAGTGGTTTCATCGAAGAACTCTGAAAAAGCAGGGCTTTTGGAATCCGCATCTTCCAGGGGAACGGTCATAGCGCTTTGCACTGAATCTTTCCTGTTTTCTGAAAGCTTCCAGGCAGGATCGGGTACGGTAAGCTCTGAAGCGCCGGCAATCGTCTGCACTTCAGGGGGCAGCTGCAAAGCGGTATCTTCCTCTGCATCACCGTTTGCCTGTTCCGATGGGAAATCGTCTTTATCTATATCTATGGAATCATCCTTTCCATCCCAGGATAACTCGGAAGGCTTGTGGGATGGTTCATGATCCGCAGGCTCATTTTCTCCGCTGACAGGTGGTGATTTTTCAGAATCATCGGAATCCATTCCACCGTCATTTGTTGCAGGCGGTTTTGGAGGCTTTGTGGAGGGCCTGTCTGCGAAACCGTCATCCTGATCGTCGGTATCTTTAGGAGGCGGCTGAATGATGGTATCGGGTGGATTTCCGCCTGCATCCCCTCCATCCCGGTCGCCATCGTGATACCCTTCAAGGACAATTTCATCTGCGTAGGTAAAGGACAGGATGCCGGTCTGTCCGCCGTCATAATCAACCTGAAGGCGGTAACTGCTGCCCGGTGCCAGCAGACGAGTGGCAATCGAGAGCATTTCCTGACCCACATAAACGCCACTTTCCAGACGGTTCCATGAACCGTTATTTTCGGACAGCCATACGCTGATCTCATCCAGTTCCCCTGGCGGTGTGACCCAGGGAAAATGAAGGTTTCCTCTGGCGGCCAGAAAGCAGTTAATGTCCGGTCTGCCCGGAGCCTGAACAGAAACAGGAATTGAGATTTCAGGGAAAGCAATTCCCTCAGCAAACGCAGTATTTTCCGGTGCGGTCAGCCTTCCTGCTGCATGGTACAGTCCCACAGTATTCAAATCAATACCGGAAAAATCCCATTCCACCACAGCCGTGTAGCTGGTTCCATTTTCCGCATAGCATTCCAGATAGTAAGGGGAAAAGGCAAACAAATTTTCCAGCGTTTCGGTTTCGCTGCCCTGTTGAACCGCAAACGCGTCCGTATAAGGATACCATTGCTCTATGGAGGTGATGACAGCAGGCGGCATTTCTTCCACCCGGACGGAAATCTGAAGCTCCTGCAAGACAGCTTCACCAAAGGCATACCCCTCCGGCAGTTCAATCCGGCCTGCTGCGGCATATTCGCCTGGAGTGGTCTGGTCAATGGCCGAAAAATCCCATACGACAGGAAATGTTTCCTGCCGGATTTCTTCACCTGCTGTTACAGTGGCGCAGACGGTTTGATACTGAAGGGCCAGCTGATAAATTTCCTCCAGGTCATCATCAGACGGTGTGGTTCTAAGGGGCAAGGTGAAAGCCGGCAGGGAGAGCAGTTCGTCTTCATTTTGTATTTCTGTGACAAGGACGAGGGATACTTCTTCCGATGCTTCCAGTGTTTCCGGGGTTCCGATCTCCAGTGTCCCAGGAGCCTTGCTTTCTAAACCCGGCGGATTCTCCCTTCTTTCATCGGCGTTGGCTGGGGTTGCAGTTTCAGCGGCAAATGCGGGGATACTGCCGGTGAAGCAGAGGAGGCAGGCCAGACAGCCCCCCAGAATACGCCTGTGTATTTCCTTTATTCTCATACGATACCCCCCCATTCCAGAGAAAACATATTGACGGTAGGTTTCCCGCAGCTGTTTTCCATTGCGGAGGGCAATCGGAAGTTCCTCCCCGTTTATCAAACGGAAGGTCTGACTGTCAACCTGGCTGATGTAATCCATGTTGATTAAAACACCCCGGTAGCAGGGCAAAAAACGCTTGTCCTTCTGCAATGCGGCAGTAACCTCCTGAAAGCCTCCGCTTACCGGTATCACGCGTTCCTCCGTATGAATCCGTGTCATACGGTTTTGATAATCTATGTATAGAATCTTCTCAGTGGGAAGTTCCAGCTTTTGACGGTCAGCCATAACCGAAAGTGTCATCACTTCATAGGGTGGTTTTAGCTGGCACAGCTCCATCGCTTCTTCAAAATCTGCCTGATGGAGCGAAAGCGGCTTCAGCAGATAATAGCTGGCGGACAGGCTGTACCCCATCCGGGCATAATCTTCTGTAATGGTCAGAAAAACGATCTTACAAAGCCTGTTTTTCTGGCGCAGCCTTCTGGCGGCCTCCATTCCATCCATGTTCTCCATATAGATGTCCATAAAGACAAGTTGAAAATTGACCTGGGCGGCAGCTTTCAAAAAATTCTCTCCGTCCTCAAATTCTGTCAGCGTATAGTCCAGCTGATGCTTTTTCATATAATTTTCCAGGCAGGCAGACAGTTCTTCTCTGTCCTCTGCTCTGTCATCCACAATCGCAATCTGCATCGTGCCATCTCCTTTGCACAATAATCCAATATTAGTATAACATAAAACCGCAGGAAAAAACTTGCGTCTTAAACAGGAAACCTGCGTCTTAAACAAAGTCGGTTGCATTTCTCTTGACAAGATGCTATCCTAATTATACTACCAGACTTTCCGATGAGAAGGTCTGGTTTTTTTATTTTCAGGAAAGGAGGCTCAGCATGAAAATCGCACTTTGTACGGAGCTGAGAAATGTGGAATGGTTTGAAAGCAGGCTGCGCTCCCTTTTTGATGGGGATGGGCAGCTTGCGATTGACGAATTGTGGAATGAGAACCAGCTTGCCCAGGCACTCCGGCGAAGCCGGTACCATGCGGTTGTCATCGCCATGACCGGAGCAAAGGGACTGGAGGCGGCCATACAGGCGAAGCGGCTGGCACCGGAAATACCGCTTGTCTGGTGGAGCGATGATAAAAACTTCGCCCTGATCGCGTATCACCTGCGTATCCCTGTGTTTCTTCCGGCAGACTGCTCCGATCAGGAGCTATATGAGGCGATAAAACCCATCATGAAATGGAGGTGCGAAAATGCGAATTGCGCTATGCAGTTATAGCCAGAAAGAAAAAGAAACCGCTTTGCTGATGAAGCTGGGCAAAGTAGACCGCTTTGATAACGGCGTGTTTTGTACCTATGCCATGCAGCGGGATGGGCCTTATGATGCTGTGGTGGTCATGGAGGACGGAGCCAGGGGGATGAATTTCTGCATGAGCATACGAGGGTACAGCAGGGATGTCCCTCTCCTGTGGATTAGCGACCAGGCAGAGTTTGAACCCCAAAGCCGCAGGCTGCAGGTGGACACCTTTTTGGTGAAGCCTGTGACGGAATATCAGCTGCGGGAAGCAGTATCCCGGCTGCTTCAGAAAACAACGAGAAGGAACGAACAACGTGAGGAGGATGAATAAAATGAAATGGAAATGGAAACGGCCGGCCGCATTTTTACTGGCGGCGGCAATGATTTTTACGATGCCGGGAGTTCCGGCATCTGCGGTGGAAGCGGGTGTATCCGCCGTCCATACGGGGTTGTGCGAGCATCACCCGGAACATACAGAGGACTGCGGATATACGGAAGGAACCGAAGGGGCAGACTGTGAACATGAGCATACTGAGGATTGCTACACCCTTGTGAAGAAGTGTGTCCATGAGCATGACGATAGCTGTTACCCTGTTTTGGAAGAAAGCATATCGGAAAATACGGCGACCCCATCTGAAGCAGAGAAGGCCCAGCCGACCGCGTGTACCCATGAATGCAGTGAGGAAAGCGGCTGTATCACAAAAGAATTAAGCTGTCCCCATGAACGCGGCGGGCATGACGATACCTGCGGCTACATTTCGGCCACAGAGGGGACGCCCTGTGGGTATACCTGCGAGCAGTGCAATTCCCAGGACAGTGGGCTTGTTCCCGGTGTGTCCGGGAGTGCTCCGGCGGAGTGCAGCTGCGAAACCCACTGTGAGCAGGGGGCGGTCAATCCCGACTGTCCGGTCTGCTCTGCGGAAGATGCAGACCTCTCTGCCTGCAAAGGCACAGAGGAAACCGTCTGTATCTGCACCGACCGATGCAGTGAGGAGATGGTGAATCTGGACTGTCCCATCTGCTCTGCGGAGAATGCAGACTTCTCTGCCTGTCTTGGAAAAGAGGCGGCGGCGCTGGCTGCGTTTGCGCTGCCGCAGGCCGATCATACCCACCACTGCGTCTGCGGCGGGAATGGAGATGTCAACGGGCACGAACATGACACTGCTGGCACAGAGTGGACAACTACCGATTCCCTGCCTGATTCTGCGGGCAGCTATTATCTGACGAAGTCCGTGTCGGAGAACTGGACTGTGCCAACGGACGGCGAGGTCAACCTCTGCCTGAACGGGCAGACGATCAACGGCAAAATCACCGTCGGCAGCGGCGCGAAGCTGACGCTGACTGACTGCTCCGGCAACGGAAAGGTTCAAGGCGAAGTGACCGTCAACGGCGGCAAATTTGAGCTGTACAGCGGCACGATCACCGGCGGCGTGCAGGTCGGTATAAAGGGCAGCACCTATCAGACCGGCTCGTCCTTTACCATGTATGGTGGAGAGATTACCGGTAATAAAGCAGGCAGCGGCTCCGGCGGCGGTGTGTTCCTTGTCGGCACGACGAATCCGACCGACCCGCCGAGCTTCACCATGCATGGCGGAACCATTTCCGATAACACTGCGGGTGCGTCTGACGGCGGTGGCGGCGGCGTATATGTGGGTGAGAAGTGCAGCTTCACCATGGACGGCGGCACCATCACCGGCAACACAGCCACCAAGGGCAACGGCGGCGGCATCTATATCCACTTTAACGCCGGCCGTGTTTCGATCTCCAACGCCACGATCACCGGCAACAAGGCGTCCGCCACGGGGAATACACGTTATGGCCACGGGGGCGGCATTTATTCGGAGAGAGGGGTAACCGTCGAGAATGTGACGATCACCGGAAACAACAGTACCTTTGAGGGCGGCGGCATCTATGGAAAGGGCGCTATTACCCTCACCGATGCTACCGTTACCGACAACAATCGATATGACGTTTACTACGACGGAGAGGAAAAAACAACTCCTGAGCTCACTGTTTCCGGCTTGGTGCAGGCCGGTTATTACGCCAATAATGATTGGAAGCTGCCCATTCTTGTATCAGGCGAATTGAGTGAGGATTCGGTCATCCGTGTGGGCGTGTATGAAGGCATAAAGCCTAATGCCGGCGGCAGTCTCCTCATTGCCAAACCGGCGGCAAGCGGCGTGAAGCTCAGCGCCGAGAACTTCAATGCGGACGCCGCCGACTGCGTGACCAGCCTGGGCGATGACGGCAATGTCTATCTTGTGCCCTGCACGCACGAGATGGACGATACCGGCTATACCTGCAAGAAGTGCGGGACGACATTCGACGCGCGCGTGGGCGATAGCGCCTATTATCAGACGCTGACGAAGGCGTTTGATGCAGCCAGAGGCAACACCGTGACGCTGCTGCGGGATGTGACGCTCGCAGGAAATTGCTCTTCTTCTTACACCTACTCAGCGACGCTGGATCTGAATGGCAAAACTGTCAGCAGCGAGCGTTATTACATTAGCGTCGGAGGTGGGAACAAGCCCAGGACTCTGACGGTCATGAATTCCGGAACAGGCGGCGGAACGCAGGCGCTCGATGTCACGTTTTACGTTTCCTCCAACGGAACGCTGGCGGTTGACGACTCCTACACCGGCGAGATTTCGCGCGTGGAGCTGCAGGCCGGCGGCGCATTGGAGCGCTTTGGCGGCGAAATCGGCGAGTTGGTTTTAAGAGATGCTGCGATTGGCTCCACAAGTACGGGCTACGGCCTGAAGCTGTGGAATGGCAATACAAACGCCTGCACCATCGGCAAGTTCACGGATAACATGACGAGCAAGAGCCTCACCGTTAAAGACCTGCTGGGAACCGACTACGCAAAGTGCGAGCTGTACGGCGAAAACAGCGGTACATGGAGCATCGTTGATAAGAGCACTAAAATTGTGGACTTGAAGGGCTATACAGCGTACAAGGTACAGTTCCCGGAGTGCGTCCATCAGTGCGCCGATGACAGCAACCCCGTATGCTCTGTGTGCAACAAGAAACTGTACACGAAAATTACCGCCCAGAGCACCGACGGCACGACCAAGACTGCCTACTTCACGGCAGACAGTGCGCTGGAACACGGCTATGCAGAGGCCATCCAGACCTTGAACGGCTGGAGCAATGAGGGCTGCACCGAGCCGACGCTGACCCTGCTGCGGAATATGGATGTTTACAACACCTCCATGCCGCTGACCGGCACACTGACGCTGGAGGGCGGAACGCACACCGCCAAGAATGTGACGGTCGCCAAGGGGGCGGACGTGACCTTTGCCAGCGGCAGCTATCAAGGTGCGACCATCGACGGCACGGCGACGGTGAAGGAGGGCGTCACATTTGCCGACGACGCCACCGTCACGGTGAACGGTACGCTGAACGCCAAGGGCGGTACCTTCACTGGTAATGTCAAATTCAACGGCAGCAGCATCGCGAACATCAGCGGCGGCAACTTTACCAATGATAAGTTGCATGGCGGCGTTGAGTTCTTCAATTCTTCTGTCACGGGCACGATCTCCGGCGGCACGTTTGTCTTCGCGGATTTTTACACCACCAAAGTCAAGCTCTCCGGCGGCACATTTAAGGAGATCAGAAGCTACAGCGACCACAAACTTGCCGACCTACTGGCGGAGGGCGCGGCGTATTACAGAACAGTCGATGATCAGGCTGTGACCAATGATAGAGTGAATACGCTGGAAAATGTCAAGGTCGTGTCGCATACGCACAACGGCGGCACGGACGGCAAGGGCATTTGCAGCATCTGCAACAAGCAGATGACGGCGTCGCTGACCGTCGGCGGCAAGACGAGCTGGTACGCGGCCTTTGCCACTGCCATCGAGGCGGCGAACGCGGCGGACGGTGCAAAGACCATCACGCTGTATCAGAATGTGGATGACACTGTCTACGGGAAGCGGACCGCCTATGAGCTGACCCGCGGGCCGGTGACGCTGGCGACCGGCGGGAAAAGGGTCGATGGTGTGGACCTCATCGCCAAGGGCATTTCTCTGACGGTCACGGGCAGCAACGGAAGCTTCTATGTGACGGTGGACGGCAAAGACGCGAAATTGACCGTCAACGACACGGATACGAAGCTCGCCATTGTCACTGCGAAGAACGGCGGAAAGCTTTCGCTGAGCAACGGCACCTTCAGCCGTGTGGCTGTAAAGGACGACGGCAGCAGCGCCAGCCTCAGCGGCGGCAGCTACGGCGAGATCACGAGCGATGCCGGCTATGTCAAGCCCTACGCGCTGCTGGCGAAGGGGTACGCTTACAAAAAAACAAAGGATAACCAATGGCTCCCCAACGCCAATTCAATCCCGTCAGAAGTCACCGTTGAAAAAGCGCCCTTCGCGGTCGAAAAGATCTATCCGAATAGCGATACGAACTACACCGGAAACTCGGCGTTTGCGACGGACGGCAGCATCACGCTGACTGCGGTAATCGCGCCCGAAACGCAGGGCGTCACCTACTACTACTGGTGGGAGCGGTTTGACGAATCAAGCAAAGACTGGACCACGAAATTAAACGATGTTAATACTGCGACGCATACCGGCGGGCAGAGCAAGACGCTCTCCATCAGCAATCTGCCGGAAAACAGCAGCTACCAATACCACGTTTATGTGAGTAGCGACAACGGCTACAATTGCTACAGCGAGCCGTTCACCGTGACCCGGCATCAGCATAGCTGGACGTACACGGCAAGCGGCGCGACCATCACCACAAGCTGCACAGACACGACTTGCACCAGCCCGAACGGCGGCAGCGTGACCATCAAGGCCCCCGCCGAGCTGACCTACAGCGGGGAAGGCAAACCCGCCACGGTGACTGCAAGCAGCGATTGGCAGGGTCTGGCGGCGAGTGGGATCACCATCAGCTACATAAAGACGGGCATGTATGGTTCAGAGAAATTGGAAAACGGCGCGCTCCCCACGTATGCCGGTACCTACACCGCCAGCATCACCCTGGGCGAGGCGACCGCCAGCGTGACCTATACCATTGGCAAAGCTACCCCCAAGGCGGAGGACTTCACCTTCACCGCCCCGACAAGCCTGACCTATGACGGCAATGTCAAGAGCGCGACGGTTTCTCCCGCAAAGGCAGGTACGGGCGATGTCATCGTAAAATACTACGATAAAGACGGTAAGGAAGCCGCACCTAAGAACGCGGGCGAATACACCGTCAAGATCGATGTAGTCGAGAGCACGAACTATGCTGCGGCCAACGGCCTGACAGCGGATGGCTGGAAGTTTAGCATCACCAAGGCTGTCGCACCCACGATGCAGCCCATAGAGCTGACCGTTATCAACGGGCTGGCAAAGACTTACTTGGTCAATCTTCCCGCGCTGCCGACGCTGGGCGATAATTGTAAGTACGGCTCCATCAAATATGAGGCCTGCAACTTCAATCTGATTGGAGAGGGCGGCTACGCAAATTCGATGGCAATGATCACATCAAACGATGAGTTCCAGTTGACTGTCCCGGCTGTCGAATCTCAGACCGAAGGTTCCGTCGGAACCGTAGGCGTCAAGATCACCACGGACAACTATCAGGACATGCTCCTGACCGTTGAAGTCATCGCGAAGAACAAGATCGTTCCCGTGCTGGACGGCGAGATCACCGCAACGCCAATCACCTTTGGCCAGATCCTGCGCGTCAGCACCATTACTGGCACGATGAAAGACGACGGCAAGACGGTCGAAGGCACTTTCGAGTGGACGAATCCTAGTACCAAGCCCGACAAAGCCGGCGACTATCAGGCTGAGTGGATATTCACCCCGGCGGAGGGCTATGAGGAATACGCGACCGCGACCGGAACTGTGACCATCAAGGTGAACAAGGCTACCCCCACCTTCAACGCTCCCACGGCGCAGGAAAATCTGACCTATACCGGACAGGAGCAGGCGCTGATTACTGCGGGCAGTGTGACCAGCGGTGGCACCATGCAGTACAGCCTGACCGAGAACGGCACATACAGCCAGGACATCCCTGTCGGCACCGATGCCGGAGCATATACCGTGTGGTATCGGGTGATTGGCGATGCAAACCACAACGATACCACACCCGCCAGCGTGGCGGTCAGTATTGGGAAGAAGCCGCTGACAATCACCGGGGTAACGGCTGCGTCCAAGCCCTATGATGGCACGACAGACGCGGGCATTACCAGCGTGACCTTCGACAACGTGACCTTGAACCGAGGCACAGACTACACCGTGACCGCCAACTTTGACGATGCCGGTGTGGGCAACGGCAAGAACATCACTGCCACAGTGACCCTGATGGGGCAGGCCTCGAAGAATTACGCCCTGGAGCAGAGCAGCTTCCCCACCACTGCCAGCATCACCAAGGCCGCTGCGCCTGACTTCACCAAGGGAACTGGGCTCGTCATTGTAAACGGCCACGAAAAGACCTACACCGTGACGCTCCCCGCCCTGCCCACGCTGGAAACGCCCAAAGAGTACGGTGCACCCACCTATGAGCTCGGCGGAATCACACTGGATGGCAGCTACTACACCGGCGGCGCGAAGGTAGAAAACGGCAAGCTGATCCTGCCGATTCAGAAAAATGACGTGAAAACCACCGGCTCTGTGGGTACAGTGACCGTAGTAATCAAGAGCACAAACTATGAGGACATCACGCTGACCGTCAATGTCAATGCGACCAACAAGCTTGTCCCCACTGTTACGGCACCTACGGCAAACGCCCTGACCTACAACGGTGCAGAACAGGCGCTGGTTACAGCAGGCAAGACCACTGGCGGCACGATGCTCTACCGGCTTGACAATTCTGAGTGGAGCGAGCAGCTCCCCACAGCGAAAAACGCCGGGGAATACACTGTTTGGTATAAGGTTCAGGGAAATGCAGAGTACGCAGATGTGGCAGAACAGAACGTGACTGTGACCGTAGCGAAAAAGTCAGTTACCGTTACGGCGCTTGATCAGAGCGCCTACACCGGCAGCACCGCGCCCGACCTTGGCAGCCCGGAAGCAGATAAGGACTACAAGGTGGAGGGGCTGGTTGGTGCAGATACCCTGAGCGGCACGGTAACACTGGACTACGCACAGACGCCGGATATGAGCAAAACCGGAAAAACCGCGATCAACATCACTGGTACGCTGTCAAATGACAACTATGAGATCACCTATATTTCTGGAACGTTGACCGTTTCCAAGCAATCTTCCAGCGACGGCGGTTCCTCCTCTGGTGGTTCGGGCAGCGGTGGAGGTTCCTCCTCCGGCGATTCTGACGATTCCGACAACAATGATAACACCAACCAGCCGGAGTACAAGCCTCAAGCCCCTGTAACCGGTGAAACCAAACCCATACAGCCGGATAAAAACGGCAATGCGGCAGTGGACAACAGCTCTGTCCAGTCCGCCATCGACAAGGCCAAACACGATGCGAAAAAGAACGGCACCACAGAGAACGGGATTGCCGTTACCGTTCCCATCACCCAGACGGCAGGCCAGACCTCTTTTAACGTGACCATCAAGGCGCAGACACTGGATCTGCTGGTCAAAGAAAATGTCCGGCAGTTTACCGTTGCAACAGATCATCTGGTTTCAGTCAATATCGGCCTGGATACTCTGAAACAGCTGGATACCGCCTCCGCTGGAGGGGACATCATCCTCCGGGCAGATAAGGTGGATGCCCTGCGCTCCACCGAGGCCAAAGCCGCTATCGGCATAAGACCGGCCTACGATCTGTCGCTGGTGTACCTCTCCGGCGGCAAAGAGACGCCGATTACCAGCCTGAATGGACATACCATCTCGGTGCGTTTGCCCTACACACCGGCAAAGGGTGAGCAGACAGGTAATCTCTATGCAGTCTATGTAGACGACGCGGGCAAGGTGGAATGGATCACCAGATCCAGCTACGATGCCAGTCTGAAAGCGGTGGTCTTTGAAACCGGTCATTTCAGCATCTACGGCATCGGCTACAAGAACCCTGCCCCGGCTTTCACCGACATTACCGGCCATTGGGCTGCGGACAACATCCTCTTTGTTGCCAGCCGAGGACTGCTCTCCGGCACAAGTGACACCACCTTTAGTCCCAACACCGGCATGACCAGAGGAATGTTCGTCACCGCCCTGGGGCGGCTGGCAGGCATCAACCCGGACAGCTACAAGACCGGGAAATTCACCGATGTGAAAGCCGACGCTTACTATGCGCCTTATGTCAACTGGGCGGCGCAGACCGGAATTGTGACGGGTGTTACCGCCACCACCTTTGCGCCGGATACCAACATCAACCGGGAACAGATGGCGGTGATTATGAAAAATTACGCTGCAAAGCTGGGCTATGATCTGCCCCAGACCTTAAAGGCTGTGACCTTTGCGGACAACGCAAACATCAGCAGCTGGGCGAAGGATGCGGTCAGGGCCATGCAGCAGGCGGGCATCCTGGCCGGGAAGAATGGAAATAAGTTAGACCCCAAGGGAACCGCTACCCGCGCCGAAGTCGCCACCGTACTGCGGCGGTTTGTTGAGATCGTCATTGACTCGCAGACCGCAAACGGCTGGCAGCAGAATGACAGCGGCCAGTGGAGCTATTACAGAAATGGGAAGCCAGTGAAGGGCTGGCTCTCCGACGACCAGAAGTGGTACTGGCTGGTCAAGGCTACCGGAATGATGTTTGCCGGCGGCTGGAAGCAGATTGACGGAAAGTGGTACTACTTCTACACAGATGGGACGATGGCGGTGAATACCACCATTGACGGATATACCATCGGCTCGGATGGTGCAAGAAAGTAACCTACAATAAAAAACGATTTGCCCGTATATCAGCGGACAAAGATAAACGCGGTCGGGTATCAAGAAACCTCACCGCGTTTATTTTTTCTCTTGTTTTTCTCTGGTGTCCGGCATTTTATCATAAAATCGGCAGAATCCCCCCCATCCCTCTTAGGTGGCAGGATGAATGCCGCTATAATGATACATAGACAGATGTAAAATGGTAAGCAATTACAATTCTTTCCCTTCCCTTTTGTGAAATCATGTGCTATAATTGATGCAGAACATATGTTCTGTCCCGATTGGGAAAGGAGGACCTGTTTTGTATTTGTATTTGACCGTATGCCATCAGCTAAAGCATCTGTCCAAAGATGAATTTCTCATTCTATGAGAATTATGCCGCACAGCAAAAAACCTGACCAACCAGGCCATCTACCAGATACGGCAGCATTACTTTGAACATAGCCAGTATCTCCCATATGAGAAAAACTACGCCATCTTAAAGACTTCCGAAAACTATCTTTTTTATAGCTACTATCCGTTCCTTATTTTGGCATAAAGAGGGAGCTGATGCTATACAAAGAAAATAGCCTGCCCGCTTTCGGCAGGCGTTCTTAAGTGGAAAGGTTTCTCTCCGTTGTAGAACGGTATACGGAAATTCCTGAATTGACTCCATGTATCTTGCATGAGTTTGTCGAGAAGATCGTCGTCCATGCTGCCAGCGATCCGAAGGGCAAGAACCGCACCCAGGAAATTGACATCTACTATAAGGGCATCGGAGCCCTGGAAGTATCCAAAGTCACTTCATCAAGGCGAGACTGCGACGACCTGAGCAGCGCGGAGACATTCGAACCGTTCGAGCCCGGCAGGGCTTGAACATAGAAAAAAGAGCCATCCATCGGATGACTCTTTTTTCTATCTCTTTGAGAGCACGAGACGGGATTCGAACCCGCGACCCTCGCCTTGGCAAGGCGATACTCCACCACTGAGCCACTCGTGCACACATACCTTCAAAACCACATATTGAAATCATCTTCACCGTTTCATCAACCAACCAGACCTTCCTGGATAAGCCCTCGACCGATTAGTAACAGTCAGCTCCATGCATTACTGCACTTCCACCTCTGCCCTATCTACCTCGTCGTCTTCAAGGGGTCTTACTTCTTTCGAATGGGATATCTCATCTTGAGG
>NZ_JAWQDE010000015.1:0-83901 GCF_036318045.1 Clostridium sp. CM74B_53
CCGTAAGCTCACAGCAAAGAAAAAACAGCTCTATGGAGAATACCAGAAGGCACGACGGGATATGCAGGAGATCGTCACAATCAAGGCGAACATTGACACTCTGATGGGCTACACCGAGCCGGGAAGAAAGCAGGAAAAGGAGCGTTAAGGTTATGAAAATAAGGAGCAAAGCGACGCTGACACTTCGGGCCATGTTGGCCCGAAGATATGGGTTTGGGGCGAGCCCCAACAAGCAGCCTTTGTGCCACTTGTGGCCACAGAGGCATTGCTTGCCATTTAGCTATTTAGCAATATACTGCAAAAAAGATTATTGAGTTTATACAACATCTATTGTTTTACGCAATACCTCCTTAAAATATCTATATTAAGAAAATTCGCCACAAATTTTCGGTGATTTATCAATCGCTTTTCGAGTTTTTATATGTTTATGCAAAAAGAATGATATTTTTTTTATATCAACAAGTTCTCTTTCTTTTTATCGTTTTAACTCAAACATCAAAACACAAAACTTGAATACCCGGTTTTTATATCAGAAAAATATACGATATATGTTGATAATTAACAATTTATTAAGTTTTATTTACCATTTTTAGATTATATTGCATATATAGGGATTCTGTGGTATACTACAGTTAGTTATAAAAAGCTCATAACCGATTAGTAAAGGGAGGGATACCATTGGGGCTATAGAGGAGGAGAATTTGAGAGAATAGTGCCTTACATAATGGTGGGCGCTAAAAAATCTGAGTTTGTTACTATGGTAAAGTCTCAAGGAGGTCATTTATAAAGAAAGGTTTGAAAAAGGCATTGGGTCTGTTGGTAGCGCTGAGTCTCATGGTAGTTGGTAGCGCATTTAGTGCTCTTGCTGCTGATTCTCCAGAACAGAGACAAACATTCAGTGTCGATCTGAATAATTTTGACGAAAGCCAGCCCTATTCGGAAACATTACATTTCGAGAAGGACGGTCAGCCGGTAACAGTGACACTTAGCTATACGCCTCCTTTAACTCGTGATCCTGCTACTGAAGGAACGTGGAAATCGGATGCATTTTGGGGTGTCGCAGGTATGGATTACAGATTTGACTTATCAAAGAGTGGTAGCCAGTGGAAAATTTCTAATGCACGTGATTTAAATACCTACTGTGTTGGCGGAACGGTTGAAGATGAAAGTTTAGCCATTGGCCGCGCAACATCTACCTCAAGCAAAGCGGCCGAAGTGACTGGCTCTATGAGAGCAAATGTAGTCGGCGGAGTAGGAACACTTTCTTTCGCTTTAAGAACGGAAGTTTTTAATGGAGAAGTTTCTACCGTATTAAATTAAGAATAATATAAGTAGAGTCCTATTCAAAAAGGTGTTGATGTAAATATGTCGGCAATGTCTATATTTTTTCTAGTTGTATGCTCCGTCCTTGGACTTGGTGTTTTATACTGTATAGCTCGAATTATAGGATGGCTATTCAATCAGATAAAAAATAATGCTGATTAAGTGAAAGCAATTATACAATTTAAAAGGGTTGTTGCAAAGAGAAAAGTAATGTTCTGTATATGGTAGATTTAATAATTGACATATACTATATATAGTAAATTGAGTCTGTTTTGTAACAACCTTTTTAAAAGAAAATTTTTAGTAACAATTAGATAGAGTAGAGGTACGTTAACCATTAACATATCCTCTACTCTATTTTTTTATTTTTGCCTCCTATCTACGACAAATTTTGCAAAAAATACATTATATGATAATAAAAGAACTACGAGATTTTTACGCGGAGGTTGCTAATAACATGAGTTAGATTATTGAGAAAAAATAGATGAAGCAACGCCCCTTTTGCTTTACCTCCTCCTAGATGGGAGGAGTTTTATTCCAATTTAAACTTTTTTAAGGCTCAAACAAGCTGTTATTTGTTTGAGCTTTTTTTATGTTCGACACCTTATTTCAGGATTTGCTATCGAAACAGAGCCAGTCTTGAGATAAGCTGTCGAGGCTTTTTTAGAACGAGTAGCCATCTTTACTATTTTATAGATTTTTCACTGTTATTTTTTGAAAATTTCAGAAATTTCAGCCTACATATACGCTCCCCGCCGCTTCTGTTTTGTTGTCCATCCATCACAAAACAAAGCGGAGGTTCAATATGGCTATTATAAATTTACGGGACTATTACCCTTTTTATACGTCAGACTACTTTATGGAAGTACCAGAAGATGTTGTTGAAATGTTCAAGGAGTTTGACCGGAAGGAAGCCGCTTACCGTCTGCGTACATACCGGCACAAAGCCTATTACTCCCTGGATCGGAATGATGGAATTGAGCATGAGGCGCTTTTCGTTGCGTTCTCTCCCTATGAACTGTATGAGCGTAAAGTGACGATACAAGAACTCTATACCGCCATCTCACGACTGCCCGACAAACAGGCAAAGCGCATTTACGCTCATTTCATTCTCGGCTTGACGAAACAAGACATTGCCCGGGCCGAGGGTGTGGATGAAAAGGTCGTGCGGCTCGCCATTGAGCGCGGCCTTCGGAACTTGGAAAAAATTTTAAAAAAATTTTTATAAGGTGTACCGATTTCGCCTCAAAAATGAAATGGCTTATGAGAGGCAGTCAAAGCCTCGGGCCACATTGGCCCGAAGCGGGACACGCCTCACGCAGATTGAAAACTGAATAAAAGATAGACGGATACGAAGGGTGCTTGTGTCCAGTGACAGGCCCGCCATGACCTCTATTTTTACACTAGAGAGAGCGACCAGGCCCATGCCGTAGGCAGACTGTGGCAGGTCTGCCGGACAAAACACAAAACCCGGATACTTGCGATTAGTCACAATCCGAGCGTGCAGCGGTGTTGCGAACCGTGAGCCGTCGCAGGTAATGAGATCGCCTTGCCATCAGAATGGGGAGAGCTGAAATGCTATGGGACAAAAAGCCAACTGTCCGTCCGGTCTATCTGAAAAAACTTTCTAACCTGTGGGGCCCTTCCTCTATTACTGTCTGATGATAGGGCAACCGTTCTGGCTGGGCCCCATATTTTTCTATGAACAGGAGAATTTTATGAAGGAAAATATATCTAGTCCAGAATTAACGCTGAATATATGGAGTAATGACGCCTGCCGGGGCTATGTGATTATGGCCATGCAGGACTGTGGATTCACCCATAAAGATATTAGCCGTGTAGTAAATCAGCTTTATGGAGTGTTTGACTTATACACACTCAACGAGGCTGAACAGAAATATTATAACGGCGATTATTAGCTTCGGGCCAACGTGGCCCGAGGCTGGGGAAAGCTCAAAGGGCAGTTCCTTCCAGGGAGCCGCTTTTTTAGGTTTCCCCAGCAGACAAGAGGGAAGCTGGCCGCTGTTCATCCGTACTGAAAAGTGGAGGTTTTCGATGGTTCAATCTGTTACATACCAAAGCGAAAAACAATCCGTATATTTTCAAGGGAAACTTATCGTATTGGAAAATCTAATTCCGGTACTATCCCCGGATGAAAAGAACAAGCGAAAAAGAGAAATCGAAAATCACTTATATGATGTGTTCAGTAAATACACGGACAGATTTTACTAATCAACCGCAACATTGTTGTCCGGGGCTGCCTATGGTATAATATAATTGTAAGGTTGGTAGCTCCATTCCATACGGAAGGAGCCCAATATGGACATTATCAGAGAAGATTGTATATACGCGAGACAGTCGGTAGACCGTAAGGACAGTATCAGCATTGAAAGCCAGATTGATTTTTGTAAGTATGAGCTGAAAGGCGGAAGCTGTAAAGTATTCAAGGATAAAGGCTATTCCGGGAAGAATACGGACAGGCCGGAGTTTCAAAAGCTGTTAGGAGAAATCCGAAAGGGCCGGGTGCGGCGGGTAATCGTTTATAAGCTGGACAGAATCAGCCGTTCCATTCTGGACTTTGCAAACATGATGGAGCTGTTCCAGGAATATGACGTGGAGTTTGTTTCGTCCACAGAAAAGTTCGACACCTCAACCCCAATGGGGCGGGCCATGCTGAATATTTGTATCGTATTCGCACAGCTTGAACGTGAGACAATCCAGAAACGCGTCACGGACGCTTACTACTCCCGGTGCCTGAAAGGTTTTCACATGAGCGGACAGGCCCCCTATGGTTATCAGTTGGAGCCGACAGTGGTTGAAGGTATCCGCACAAAAAAGATGGTGGCAGACCCCGAAACTTCCCAATATGTAAAGCTCATGTTTGAAATGTATTCCGAGCCGGAAACGTCTTTTGGTGACATTACACGGTACTTTGAGGAACAGAACATCAAAGTTTACGGTAAATCGCTATTCCGTACCTTTATTTCACAGCTTTTAAGAAATCCTGTTTACGCACAAGCAGATTTAGAACTCTACGAATTTTTTAAAAGCCAGGGGGCGGCTATTGTCAATGACGCTTCCGATTTTGCCGGAACCAATGGCTGTTATCTCTATCAGGGCCGGGACGTGAAGGAGGATAAAGACAGGAGCCTGAAAGACCAGATACTTGTAATCGCTCCACATGAAGCGCTCATACCGTCTGATGTATGGCTGAAATGCAGGAAGAAGCTAATGACAAATAAGAGTTTTCAACAAGGACGTAAGCCGAAAAATACATGGCTTGCCGGAAAAGTTAAATGCGGGTGTTGCGGATATGCCTTAAAGGCAACACACGTTCCGAACAGCGAAGGCTATTTTCGCTGTAGTAAACGGACTGAAAATAAAGGCTGCCCGGGCTGTGGTAAAATCCGTAAATCTGAATTTGAGGAATTTATTTTCAGTGCTATGCGGGCGAGATTTAAAAATTTTCAAGTCCGCCATAGCCGGGAGGAAAAAGTCAATCCCAAACTGACCGCCCATCAAATTGAACTGGCGCAAGTTGAAGCCGAGATTGAAAAACTACTTGATACGCTAACCGGAGCCAACGCAACACTTCTTGCCTATGCTAACAAAAAAATTGAAGAACTGGACACTCGCCGCCAGACCATTTCAAAGGAGATTGCGGAAATGTCCATTGAAACAATGTCACCCCAAAAGGAGCAGGAACTCTCTTATTACCTCGACCATTGGGACAGCATTGAATTTGACGACAAAAGGAAAGCCGTTGACGGCCTGATTATTTCAATCAGCGCAACTAGCGACCACGTTCAAGTAGAGTGGAAAATCTAAGCTCTAACTTCTGGATTATCCCACTCTACTTACTTTCAAATCTATCTTTTCTTTTTAATCTTGTTTGTACCCCTTGTACACCGTTGCTTTCAATTGATTATAAACAGTGCTTATCTCAGTCAGATAGGACTTCTGTCTTTTTTAAAGCAGTACGTAATCATAAGATATCTCCATCAGTGACAAACATCACACGCTAAGCACTATGTTTATTCAACTTGAATTGTTTCATTGACACTTTATCATTATAAAGAAATTGGCCAGGAGCACAAAGCATCCTGGCCACTGACGTAAATCTTAAATTAATTTCAATCCACGGGATATAAAACCCCAGGACTTCATTATATCTAAAACCTTTAAATATGACAATACAAAATTTTACATCGTCATATTATTTTCCGTCTTCCAACCAGCCGTCTCCATACTCTGTACACTCTATGTACAAATATTTTCTGATCCTTTTAGAGCATATACGCCTCGCTCATCTCCTCTCTCTGCAGTCCGGTCTTCTCATCATAAATTTCATCGATATCTGCAATATACCAATCGATTCCTACCTTCTCCCGATTTCTTCCAAGCCGTACATGCAGCTGATGACAATGCATTTTTATAAATTCTGCTTTCTTTCCATTCATATATCGGTTGACGCGGAAATCCGGGCATAATGCCATTTGTTTCCTGGTAATGCAGTAATCCTGCGCTCTGATTGTTTTGAGCAAAGACTCAAATTCTTCCCTTTTTGCAGCGTATGGCACAATTACCGTGCATTGGCCGGTCGAATCGATCAGTTTATATTCATCGCACATTTTCTTTACATCAAGCTTTTTGCAGGCCTCTCTGATTTCACTCCTGTCAGCTCCCGTACTTGTGTCCTGACCGTAAAGCTCCGAATAATATTCATCCATTAGCTCAATATCATTCAGATTCAATTCTTGATGACGCTCTGCAAGCGCTCTTGTTCGACATGCCTCTGTATAATAAGCACTGCTAGGAAATCCATATACATTCGTATCTTTCAGCATAAAGATCACAAATTCACCATACCTTTTTCCGTTTCGATTGATTCTTCCCGCCGTCTGTATTATGGATGACAGAGGTGCATACTCACGTACTCCTGTCGGAAAATCAATATCAACACCTGCCTCAATACATTGTGTACTTACCAGATAGCATTCCTGTCCCTGATCCAGCATTGCTTTAACTTTCCGGATCACCGTCTTTTTGTGTTCCGTACATAAATCCGAGGACAAATAAAACACTGTTGATCCTTCCTTTACATCTTTCAATATTTTATACATAGAAAGCGCTTTTCCAACGGTGTTGAAAACAAAAAGTACTTGCTTTTTATCCTGCGCATACTCACGCAGATCCTGAAAGTCTATCTCTTCTTTTCTCACGATTATTTTCGTTTTTTTGATCTTGTCATAATCACAGTAGAGTGTTTTTACATTCTTTATGACCTCTGTCATTTGAAATCCATCCGGTATTTCCCTTCGATACTGATATTTGGGGAAGGTCGCAGTCGATAATAAAACGCTCACATTAAAATGATCAACTAATGCCTTCAATGTCATGATCGTGCAACTTGTCAGATCGTGTGGAAGGACCTGACATTCGTCAAAAACCACAGCAGAATTTGCTATCTGATGTAATTTTCTGGACGGAGCTGCATAGTCTGTAAACAGTGTTTCAAAGAATTTTACACTTGTTGTGATAATAATCGGCGCGTTCCAACGATCAACCATTCGCTGCGCCGCTTCATTATATTTTGTGTCGCTGTCATCTTCAAAAACAATGTTATCACCAAATGCTTTTCGATAGACGTCCGCATTTTGTGAGATGATCGAAAGATACGGCAAAACAACAAAAATCCGTTTATATCCGTTCACTTTTGCCTGTTCCAACGCAAAGCGCATTAACGCTAATGTCTTAGCGGTTCCTGTAGGAGCCGTCATCGAATAAAATCCCCTCCCGAGTTTCCCTGCTGCTTCAGCATCATTATAAACTTTATTTCTAAGGCGATTGATTTCAAGAGAAGGATCCGCATTTGCAAGGATCTTGTTCCGATAGGCATTCAAATCTCCAATACACTTATCAGCGTTCAATATTTTATCTTCTTCCAGTTCAATATCATCACAAAACTTAGCTGTTGCTGTATAATCAGCATCGACCAGACTGGAAAAAATCATTCTGGCATACAACATCTTTGCATATTCGTCCATTGTCTCTAACGGGAGATAGTCCGTTTTTTCAATATGACCTACCAATTTATTATCTTCCGCATATTGCGCGACAGCTTCATACTCCTTCAAAGATGCCAACGCGTTTACCTTTCCATCTCCGTCCGGCATATCAAATTCATCCGCTTCCGGAAGCTGGTACATCTCTTCCAGATCATATTTTCGCGAAAACGATTCCCCCATTCTCGAATGATGCCCCTTGATCGCAGCGCATATGATCAAATGCATCATTCGATCTTCAATATATCGTCTTTTTTCATTTTCCAAAAAACACTCATTATGCAGATATTCAGCGCCAACAATCGCATGGTTAACCTTACTTTCCATTCTTTCCAATACTCTGGAAAATTTTACTGTCCGCTTTCCTATGTCATGAACGTTTCCAATTGTTTTTGTGATTTTGGAACTTTCAAAGTCAGCTCCAAATGTTTCCGCCAGATCTCCAACCAAGCGAAGGTGATCTTCCAATGGCTCATTGCCATGTGACGATGTGTGAGCATAAAATACTTTTTCCTCACGTTTGTTCTCTTTTTCCATGTTCTTCACCCCTCAGATAATATATCTATGCTTTACAATGACCTTCTCCATCACCCCACCACAAACCCCGAGAAATCAATCATACTCCCCAGCGTATTCCCCAGCGGCGTCGGGTCCATCGCTTCTTTGACTTTGCGGAGAGTCTTCTCGAAGAGATCACGGTCGCGGAAGACGTGGAGGAGGTCGGCGGTGTTTCTGGCGTCGTCGAGGGCGTCGTGCTGTCTGCCGGAGGAATCGATTCCGGCCATGTCGAGGGCGAGTTCCAGGGAGATCCGTCTTTCGAATCCGATGTGCGCATCGAATTCATTCTGGAAATCGGTCCACTCGGTGTCGATCAGGCCGTGTTCTTCGTCGGAAAGCTCGTATTCTTTTAAGAGGATCTCTTTTACGACCTGGTTGTAGTCAGAGTCACTCCAGGCATAGATCGTGACCTCGTCTCCGGTTCCCAGGCACCAATTTGTGAACATCCGGAATGCTTCCCTGAATACCGGTGCATTCGCTACCATCACGTCTGTGATCCCGGTCAGATTCCGGATCTCCGCCGCGATCTTATCGTTGTATTCCGGTTTTACATATGTACGGAAGTTCCCGATCTCCTGCAGGTTTTCATCCAGCATGACGGCTCCGATCTCTATGATCTCGCTTTTGCAGATTTTTCTCGCTTCTGAGCTGCGCGCGATCTTGTTCATCTCCAGGTCGATTACAATATGTTTCATAAACGTTTCCTCCTGTACTCTGTATTTTCATTCCATTTGTTTCTATATACCATCAGTAATTTCATAGCGCCAGACATGGTTTGCAATCTTCTCCGCTGTTTTTCTAATCATCCCCCAGCTCATCCAGCGCATCATCGACGCCATCCGCGTAGTCGCTGTCTCTGGCATAACGGTCATCGTCGTAATCCCCGTCCATATAGACGTCATCATATCCGTCATCGTAGGAATCCGCTGTGCTTTTTCTGTAGCTGCTGGTTCCATAAGAACTTTTCGGCTTGCTGTAGGAAGAAGAGCTTCTGGATGCTGCAGAGCTGCTGCCGGAAGTACTGCTGCTTTTATAGCTGGATGATCCGGATGAGCTGCTTCCCGATGACTTTCCGTAGGACGAGGACGAACTGCTGCCCGAACTCCCCGACGAGTAAGAACTTGTATAAGATCTTCGGTACGGTTTGTGGAGATAACAGTAACTGCTCTCCGGTGCCCGCTTGTTGCTGCACCCGGTCACGATACATTTCGGTTCTGCCGCGTCGCTGACAGCTCCGATAAAACAGAGAAGTCCGATGATCGTACATAAGCCTGCTAAAAATCCTCCAAATGTCATATTTCTCATATAGATCCCCCTTTTCCTAATTCCGGATATTCCTGTGGATGATGCCGCAACCTGTTCCATGTGTTTTTTTCTTCGGTTTAAGTATTCTGCCTGCATCTTTCCTGTTTGACATTTTTATTATATCATTTCACCTGTCCTTTAAATATCCCACGTATCCTGAATTTTCGTTCTCATCTCTCTGCTCCTGCCCCACTCCTTATTTTCGCTCTCCATCTGAAGTATGATTTTATTATATCTGTCTGTCCTCACATTTTTTGGACAGGTCCTCCTGGATAAAAATTTCATTGCTATTTCCTCTGCATCAAAAAAAGCAGGAGCCGCCAAGTGCCCCTGCTTCCCATCTTTTATATTCTGTTTTTATGACTGATTTCCCTGGTACTGGTCGCTTCCGAATCCGAGGATCATTGAGAAGATCGGCTGGAGGAGGAAAAGTCCTACGCCAAAGCCGAAACCGTGTCCAAATGCTTTGGAAACATGCTGTTTTTCCTTGAAATCAATTACAAGGTAAGCAATCGTGCAAATCAGACCACCGAGGAACATCAGGGCGCTTGTCCCTGTGTTTTCGAGAAAGATATCTGCGAGAACTCCTAGTCCGATGTAAGTCCACGCGAGCTGCGGTTTCCACATCAGCTTATACTCCGTATAAACATTGTAGAACGGGATCAGGGATTTCCAGCCCGGTTCTCCGGCCTTTGAAAAGATCTTCCAGTTTGCGATCATATAGAAGATATAATAGATCAGCCGTAAGGTTGAATAGATTCCCAGGATCCCTCCGATCACGGTTGCACCTGCTAACATTGTCATATCTGTTTCCATGTGTCATCCACTTTTCTTCTTTTGAAGATTTAATATTTGCCGTTCGCAGGAAATCCGCAAGTAGATTTCTGACTCTTTTTTTATGATATCATACAGATGGATACAAAACGGACACTGTCAGAAATTATACATACCACACATCTTCATTCGTCGCAGAGATCGCATCGACACCGGCCTCGAATGCCGCCATCACATCCTTTTTATCAGACAGAAGCCCGCCGGCAATCAGAGGAATATCGGTATACTCCCGCATGATCTTTAAGATCTTCGGCATTACACCCGGCATGATCTCGACCGCGTCCGGGCGGAACAGCTCGATCTGTTTTTTCAGGGTATTTAAGGCGATGGAATCCACCACAAAGGTTCTCTGAATCGCAAACAGACCAATCTCCTTCGCGTATTCCACAAGCACGTTCTTCGTGCTGATGATTCCATCCGCCTTCGTATTGTGGGCAATAAAATCAACCGCCACCTTTTTTGTGCTGAGTCCTTGGATCATATCTACATGGACGATCGCGATCTTTCCGGCAGCTTTGATCTTCGCCACGATCGCATCGATGTCGCAGATCGTCCCAAACAGTACGAATACGACCTTACATTCTGATTTCAGGCTGTGTTCCAGTCCTTCCTGGCTCTTGACCGCCGCAATGATCGGAGATTCCTCCAATAATTCTAGCATTGTCATTTCTTCTCCTCCGGCTTTCTTCTACAGATTCAGAAAGCCTTTTCCTCCCTCATTTTTCTGAGCAGTTCTCCCATCTCTTTTAACCCTGTAAAAATGGCATCCGGAACGACGTCGGATTTCGGCACATCTTCCAGCTTTGTTTCTCCGGTCAGAACCAGGATCCCGTGTGCACCGTTTACCACGCCGGTCTTTACATCCGTATAGATCCGGTCTCCGACAAAGGAAACTTCCTCACGATTCGCACCAGTCAGCTCCAGGACCATGTCCACCGTCTCGCGGAACGGTTTTCCGACGTACTTCGGCTCCTTTCCCGTCGACAGAGAAATCGCCGCGCACATGGCGCCGCAGTCCGGGATAAATCCATCCTTTGTCGGACAGTTGATATCCAGATGGGTTGCAAGGAATACTGCGCCGTTCCGGATATATGTGCAGGCTCGTTCCAGCTTCTCATACGTCAATGTCATATCAAAGCCGAACACTACCACGTCCGGCATTTCTTTCGTCAGATGGATCCCGTTTTCAAGGAAATTTGCCTCAAGGTCCGGCGTTCCCACAAGGTAGACTTTTTGTCCGGGATAATACTCTTTCAGATACTGGATCATCACATCTCCGGACGTGATGATCTGATCTCTGCTAATATAACACCCCATTTTTGCAAGTTTGTCAATATATGTTTTCGGTGATTTTGATGAATTATTTGTAAAAAAGACATATCGCTTTCCGGCTTTCTTCACCTCTTCCAGAAAATCCAGCGCTCCGTCAATCACATCGGTATCCAGATAAAATGTTCCGTCCATATCCAGGACAAAAAGTTCTGTTTCCTTCAAAATCTCACGTTTCGTCATGTTCTTCTCCTTGTCGTTTTCCAGGACCGGTGCAGCCCATTCTCTTCCCTCTATTTTACATCATCTGATCCGCGAATGCAAATCCTGCTCCCCTACAGGCAGAAAGGAGGCAGCAGACAAATACGATCTGTCTGTACTGCCTCTGTCATCGTTGCCCCCGCACCGGCGGTTAGTCTTTTATGCCTGCTCTACATTTTTGCCCGCGACAACCGCCACTCCGGTTCCGGCACAGTCCGCGAGGATCACGTCTCCGATATGCACCGGTGCTTTTACTTTTGCGGCATGGATCTCCTTCATACATTCAAAAATGCTGCCCTTCGGAATGTCGGATGCGGTCTTGACGGATACACGTTCGATCGTTCCGCCTTCTACTCTCACAGTCGAGGTCACGATCCGGGTCGGGTTGGTCACTTCCTTTTTCGCATAGGCTTCCCCGCGCGGACATGTATTGCCCTCAACCTTGATCTCGTTTTCTCCCATCGTCACAGTGAGCTGGCAGCCCAGCGGACATCCGATACATGTCAGTTCTCTTACTTCCATCACTCATCCACCTCCGTGCAAATGGTTATCTCTCTCAGATCCGGATACTGTTCCAGGCTTTCCTTTGTCAGGAATACCTGTTCCATCTCCCCGGGCGCCAGCACTTTCTTTTTCCGGCGGCTGATACATGTTCCGTCATAATAAACACAGATGCTGCGTCCTTTGTATACATCCGCTACGCGGAAGCGCACCGTCAGTCTGTCTGCCATCGCACCGATGTCGATCGACTGCGGCACGGTATAGCGGACGCCATTCTCGGCTTTGATCGTCACGGTATGACCTTTTTTCGTCTCACCGGACATGATATAACGGGCCGCATTCTGCCCGGCAAGTGCCGCTTCCTCTGAAACATAGTCGACAAGATCATGCACATGGAGGACGTTTCCGCAGGCAAACACACCCTCGATCCCGGTTTCCAGCCGATCATTGACCATAGGCCCCGATGTGACCGGATTCATGGTGACGCCCATGTTTCTCGTCAGTTCATTTTCCGGGATCAGGCCGCAGGATAACAGAAGTGTATCACAGCTGTAATATTCTTCCGTCCCGGCGATCGGTTTTCTGTCCGATCCTACTTTCGCCAGGGTAATCCCGGTCACGCGCTCTTTTCCGTCAATTTTGACAACGGTGTGGCTCAGCTTTAACGGAATTCCGAAATCGTCAAGACACTGCACGATATTTCTCTTTAAGCCTCCGGAATACGGCATCAGTTCCGCCACGACCTTGACTTTCGCCCCTTCGAGCGTCATACGGCGCGCCATGATCAGCCCGATATCCCCGGAGCCGAGGATCACGACTTCTTTTCCGACCATATGTCCCTCGATGTTCATGAGGCGCTGTGCCGTTCCGGCGGTGTAGATGCCTGCCGGGCGGTAGCCCGGGATATTTAAGGCGCCTCTCGGGCGCTCTCTGCAGCCCATTGCAAGGATGATCGCCTTTGCCTTGATGATCTCCAATCCTTCGCTCCGGCTCACAACGATGATCTCTTTTTCCTGATGGATATCCATGACCATGCTGTTTAAGCGGTACGGGATTTCAAGTTTCTTTACTTCTTCCTCGTAGCGGGCCGCATATTCCGGTCCGGTCAGCTCTTCCTTGAAGGTATGAAGGCCGAACCCATTGTGAATGCACTGATTTAAGATGCCGCCCAGCACACTGTCGCGCTCCAGGATCAGAATGTCATCCACTCCGCTCTTTTTTGCTGCCGCCGCTGCCGCAAGTCCTGCAGGACCGCCGCCGATAATTACAATGTCATGCTGAATCATGGTTATGCCTCCTCGCCTTTTATCATTTCTGAGCCTTTGCGGTTCTTGCAGATCTCCGTGATCGGGATCCCCGCCTCACGGGAGAGGATCTCCATCGCCCTCGGCGTGCAGAAACCGGCCTGGCAGCGTCCCATTCCCTGGCGGACACGCCGCTTGATCCCGTCCATGGAGCGGGCGCCGAGCGTTCTTGTCACAGCATCGATGATTTCGCCCTCGCTGATGTTCTCACAGCGGCAGATGATCGAGCCGTATGCCGGATTCTTCCGGATCAGTTCCGCGCGCTCTTCCAGGCTTAAATCTGCGGCTTTCACGATGCCTTTCCGAACCGGATCAAAGTTCGGGTTCTTTCCGAATCCCGCCTTTTCCCCGATCATCTCCGCTAAATATTCCCCGATCGCCGGAGCGCAGGAAAGTCCCGGAGATTCAATGCCCGCGGCATCAAAAAATCCAGGTGCATCTTCCGCTTCCCCGATGATAAAATCGTCCCCGTCCTCATGTGCACGAAGACCGGAGAAGGAGGTGATCACCTGACGGAATGGGATGTTCTTTACACTCTTTGCCGCTTTTTCACAGGCTTCCGCAAGTCCCTCTGCTGTTGTATATGTTCCGTCCTTATCTTCCTGATCGACCGCTGTCGGTCCGACGAGAAGGTTTCCGTGGACAGTCGGGCTGACCAGAATCCCTTTTCCGTATTTTCCCGGAAGCTGGAATACGGTCGCTGAGACATGATGGCCTGCTTCTTTATCTAACAGACAATATTCGCCGCGGCGCGGAACGATATGAAGCTTTTTCGCGGAGACCATGTTGTGGATCTCATCCGCGTAAACTCCTGCGGCATTGACTATGTAAGTTGTCTCATACGTGCCGTTCGGGGTCTCGATCCGGTATCCATCCGCAGTCTTTTCGATCTTCTCCGCTTTTGTGTTGAACACAAACTCTACACCGTTGTCACATGCATTCTCCGCGAGTGCGATCGTCAGGCTGAACGGGCATACGATCCCGCCTGTCGGCGCATAGAGGGCAGCAACAACTTCCTCACTGATGTTCGGCTCTCTTCTTCGCACTTCATCTCCGGACAGGATCTCAAGATCCGGAACACCGTTTGCCATGCCTCTTTCATAAAGCGCCTGCAATGCCGGGCGGTCTTCCTCCGCAAAGCAGAGCACCAGGGATGAGTTGCGCTTGAAATCAAAATCGAGCTCTTTCGACAGCTCTCCCATCATGGCATTGCCTTTTACGTTTAACTTTGCTTTTAATGATCCTGTTTTTGCGTCATAACCGGCATGAACGATCGCGCTGTTCGCCTTGGAAGTGCCGGAGCAGACATCCTCTTCCTTTTCCAGCAGGACCGTACGGCACTGATATTTCGAAAGCGCTCTTGCGATGCTGCTTCCGATCACGCCTCCTCCGATTATCACTACATCGTATCTGTTCCCATTCATCCTGTGATCCTCCATCGTATTGATACTTCCTATAATTCTTCTGCAAATCTTATCTCTTCCATTGCCTGGATATTGCTGAGCAAGGTCTTTCTCAGCGTTTTATCCTGGACTTCGATCGACATCGTCGCGGACGGTCCCTCGCCCTTCAGCCTGCTTTTCGCAATGTCAAACGATACGATCCTGATATCCTTGGTACGCATGGTATCCATAAAGGTTCCGACTCCACTGCTGGTATTGAATTCCAGGTAAAAATCGAACACTTTAGCATGATTATGGATCATTGCATCTACTTTTGTCAGCAGCTTCAGCGTCAGAGCGATCAGAACCAACCCATATGCTGCTCCTTCGACAAAGCCGATCCCGGCTGCAAGTCCCTCACATGCACTGATCCAGAGGCACGCCGCTGTCGTCAGGCCGCGCACCTGATTCCGTCCGGTCACCATGATCGTTCCGACTCCGAGAAATCCGACTCCGCTGATCACCTGCGCTCCGAGTCTTGCCATATCGGCTTTGGCATCCGGGAATGTCCGGAACATATATTCGCTCGTCAGCATGACAAGAGTCGATCCCAGACAGACGAGAACATGCGTCTTGATCCCGGCGCCTCGCCTTTTCAATCCTCTGTCAATTCCGATAAACATTCCGACTGCCAGTGAAAACAACAGGCGGATCCAGATTCCGGCCAGTGTCCAGGTGGCTGCCGTACCCACGATCCATTTCCAAACTGCCATTGCTATCGCCTCCCGAATCCTGGGATAAGACAAGCGGATGTGCAGTTTTTGTTTTTTCTGTAACAGAAAAGAGCAGAATGCCTCCGTATCGCTACGACTGCCTTTCTACTCTTCTTCTCACAGGCTCATCTTATCCGGTTTTATCTATTTTTCATCTGGTTCCATGATGGTCCATATGTTCTGTGACAGATCCTCTTATGCCGCACCGTAAAGGAGATCCGGTACGCAGGTGATCAGGAACGGGCAGAATGTCAGGATCAGAAGAACGATCAGGAGGGAAAGGATGAACGGCCATACTTCCTTCAGGAATTCACTGATCGGGCAGCCCGTAATACCACAGGTCGTAAACATCATGGATCCGAATGGAGGTGTGATACCACCGATCATGATATTTACAATAGCGACAAGGCCGAAATGGTAATCGTTGATTCCAAGCTGTCTCGCAACCGGAAGAAGGAGCGGTGTGATGATCATTAACGCTGCACCGCCTTCCAGGAACATACCCATGATCAGAAGGATCACGTTGCACGCTAAGAGGAACAGCCATTTGTTCGTCGTCAGACTTAACATTGCGGATGCTACGACTCTCGGCAGGTTGATCCAGGTCATATAGTAGCCGAATACATTGGCTGCAACCATGATCAGGACAACGCTGGAGGTTCCGGCGATACTGTCAAGCAGGATCGGGATCAGATGTTCTTTTACGGACAGTTTCTTATAGACGAACCGTCCGATAATGATACAGTAAAGAACGGCTACTGCACCGCCCTCGGAAGGTGTGAACATTCCGAAACGCATTCCGAGAATAATGCCAAACGGGAAAAACAGTCCCCAGAAGGAGGTAATTCCCTGTTTTACGATTTCTTTCAGAGACGGGAATTTTTTACGGGTCGTCGGGTAATTTCTCTTATGTGCGATGATAGAAACCACGATCATCATGGAGATCGCCATCATGATACCCGGAATATATCCGGCTGCAAAGGTACGGCCAAGGGAGATCTGCGCAATCAGGGTAAACACGATCAGATTGACTCCCGGCGGGATAACCGGAGTGGCTGCCGATGAAGCTGCCGTGATCGCTGCTGAGAATGCCTTGGAATATCCTCTCTTTTCCATCTCCGGAACGAGCATCTTGGACTGCATCGCACAGTCTGCGTTCGCAGAACCGGAGCATCCGCCCATCAACATGCTGAGCACAACATTGACCTGTGCCAGACCACCTTTCATGTGTCCGGTCAGGACCTCCGCGAAATCCATCATCTTGTCGCTGATGCCGCCGTAGTTCATGACGGAACCGGCCATGACGAAGAACGGGATCGCAAGCATCGAGAACGACTGTGTGGAAGTCATGACCTTCTGTAAGATCAGCCAGTTCTTACTCGTCGTGTCGATAAACGTGAAATAGAAAAAGGTCGATCCGAACAGCGCATACACGATCGGCATTCCCAGGAAATAGAGAATAAATACCATAAAGATCGGAACGAGTTCAATTAATTCGAGTCCCATTATTCATCTCCTCCTCCCTTTTTAAATACCCTGATCAGGTCTTTCAACAGAAAATAAATGCAGAAGATCAGGGAAAGACCAAATCCGATCGGAACTGCGCTGGAGATATACCAGCTTGGTACACGAAGCGTATTTGTAAGTTTATCCATTGTGTTCATGACATACTGGACACTTGTCCTCGTCAGCATGATGAGTGTTGCGAGCTCCAGGAGATCCATGAGCACCTTAACGACTTTTCTGATCTTCTCCGGAAGAATGTTGATCAGGATATCAACGCCCAGATGTGCATGCTTGCGGTACGCATATGCGCTTCCAATAAAGACAGTCCAGACGAAGAGCCCCGTAGCGACTTCCTCCGACCAGTAAAGCGGTCTTTTCAGAAAGTAGCGCAGAAGGACGTTTACATTTACAACGATGGTACAGAGTGTCAGTGTCACGCAGGTAATGATCGCATCCAGATTTACCAGCACCGACCCCAGTGTAATTTTTTTCTTCTCCATAATCTATCCTCATGCATTCATCATAATAGTCACGATCTTAATTCATCAGCGGCTGCCCGGAAAGAGCAGCCGCCGGTTCCATATGTTTTATGGATGATCCGTTAGTTTTTTGCGCGGTAGTCATTCAGGAAATCAACCAGTTTCTGGTGGAGATCCGGGTCTGCGCCGTACTCTTCTACGATCCAGTCGTAAACCGGAGCACATGCCTCTGTAAATGCGTCTACGTCGACATCGTTCCACTCAACGCCTTTTTCCTTCAGGAATTCGATCATGGAAGCTTCGTCGTTCTCTGCATTTTCCTGTTCCCACTTACCAGCTTCTACACAGCACTCGTCGAGGATGTTTCTCCATTTTTCCGGGATGGACTGGTAAACATCTTCTGCCATGAACAACCAGCGGGTTGCGATAAAGTGGTTGG
Source organism: Clostridium sp. CM74B_53 (assembly GCF_036318045.1). Classification (NCBI taxonomy): domain Bacteria; kingdom Bacillati; phylum Bacillota; class Clostridia; order Eubacteriales; family Clostridiaceae; genus Clostridium; species Clostridium sp. CM74B_53. The sequence continues at coordinate 18,000 of NZ_JAWQDE010000015.1, forward strand.
TGTTTGCAACTTTCTTGGTGTACTCATAAGCACCTGTATCTTTCAGCGTGGAGACGGAACCTTCGAAACCATCTACAACACCGCTGGACATTGCGGATAAGCACTCCGTAAAACTCATTGCGGACGGGGTTGCACCGAGGCAGGTGATCGTCTTTACGAATAACGGAGATTCTGTGGAACGCATGATCAGACCATTCAGATCTGCCGGTTTTGTAACAACCTTATTCGTACATACACTTCTGAATCCAAAGGAATAATGGGTATCAAGAACGTGGATGTTATAGTCGCTTGCCAGTTTTGCATTCAGGTCTTTTACGATGTCGGAATCCATCACTGCGTTGTATTCCGCATTGTTCTTATAAAGCATCGGTCCTACTAATACGTTGTAGTCGCCGATATAGTCTGCAAAGTAGGACGGCTCCTCAAGGCCCATCCATACAGCACCGTTATGTGCCTGTGCTACAGACTCTGCGTAGCAGTCGAGCTGGTTCTGTCCATAGTATTCCAGGATGATATGGCCTTCGGTCTTCTCTTTTACGAGATCTGCCAGATATTCGCTGGCTTTGTAGTTCCACTCTGCCGGCTGGAATACGTTGGAAAATTTGATCGTGATCTGGAAATCATCTGCCGCATCGGCGCTGGCTGCTGCCTCAGATCCTGATCCTGCGTCTGCTGCCTTGGTATCTGTCTTTGCGCTGTTTCCGCCTCCACAGGCTGCCAGGCTCATCACCATTGTTGCTGCGAGTACTACTGATAATACTTTTTTCATTCTCTTTTCTCCTTTTCGAACCTCCCGGCCCCCGGCCGGTACATTAACAAGTTCCTGCTCCCTTTCCATAAAGCCCTTTTTTGAGTAGAAAAATAGCGCCAACGCAAATAAACAGTTATAAAAAACTATTTTCTATCCGCGGCGCATCTCTTAACTCTCTGCTATCGGGTCTTTATTTATCTTTTACTTAATATTAGCACTTATTTTACAAAACCGCAAGATGTTTTGTCGAAATTATATATTTTTTTTGTGATTGTGTTTGATTTTTGTGCAAGTTTCTTATCGTATCTTCCATCTTACATATTCTTTATGCATAAATCCGTCAATTCACGGTTGTAAAAAAAAGGCAGGGAAGGTATACTGAAAGCAGTATAAAAACTACTACTATAGGATACGAGGACAATTCTTATGATTCGCTATACGATTAAGATGCAGCACGACGAAAAAACCTTTGAAGCACTCTCCAGGATGCAGTACGATCTCTTCTGCTCCTCCAACCGGATCACACGGACGATCCTGAGCATTCTGCTCATCGCCGCCGGGATCGTGAATTTCACCCAGTGGTGGGGCATCCTGCTGGCCGCCTACGGCTGCTATCTGACAACCAGCACCTACAGCTCCGCGAACCACACGGCACACAGGCTTGCGGAACAGATCAAAAATAGCGGGATGCCGTTTCCGTCATCCCGCTATGAATTCTCTGATGATCATATTGAAATTTATGTTCTTCCTGCCGGTAAAAAAGAAGTTTCCCTGAGGTATACTGATTTCGATAAACTCGGAGAAGATCAGCGATTCTTTTACCTGTTCCGCGATTCTTACGGGGGATACATGATCCCGAAAGAAGAGCTCGGCGATGAAAAGGAAGTCACTGCGTTCCGCGAATTTCTGGAACAGAAAAGCGGAAAGACCGTCTGCCGGAAAACAATTCCGCTTTTGCGGGCTATGCAGATGGTGAAACGACTGCAACGCCGGGCGGGATAGGGTGCAGAAAATTCTGACTGTTCTCATCCCCTGTTCCCTTCAAAGCTCACGATCCACACCGGATTCAGTCCCATCATCAGGTGGCTGTTTCCGGCTTTTTTTGATCTGGCTGCTGTCAGGGTCACGAGCTCCGGTTCCGTTACCGGAAGTGTCTTCGCCGCCGCAAGGACAGCTGCAAGAGATTCCGGTGTGATGAGGTTTACGACAAATCTTGTCTTAGGATTCTTCTTGAGACAGAGCGCAATGACTTCCTCCATCTTTCCGCCGCTCCCGCCGATGAAGACGTGCGTCGGAGCAGGAAGGTCATTCAATGCCTCCGGGGCATTTCCTGCGATGATTTTTGCATTTGTGAGTGCAAATTTCCGGAAATTCTGCTCCAGAAGCTCCACTGCTTCCGGGTTCTTCTCGATCGCAAAGACTTTTACCGAGTCGGAAAGTCCCGCGCACTCCACGGAGATCGATCCCGTTCCGGCCCCGACATCGTAGAGAACGGAATGTTCCGTCAGCTCCAGCTTCGATACGGAAACCGCGCGGACTTCCATCTTTGTCATCGGGACTTTGCCGCGAAGAAATTCCTCATCCGAGAGACCATGTGACAACGGCCGGAGCGGACCGTTCCATTCCGCATAGAGGACCGCCAGCGGCGGAGCCTTCCGCTCCCTGAATGTCTCCAGGGATCCGGAGAGGACCTGCTCCCCGTCCAGAGAGAGATTCTCACCGATAAAGAGCTTTGTCTCCTGCATTCCGAGTTCTTCCAGTTGTCCGCAGATCTTCCCGTAGAAATCGGTTCCGCCTCCAAGGACGAACGCGCGTCCGGTGCGTTTCAGTTCGGACGCAAAATTTGTCTCCTGACCATGCATGCTGAAGAGTTTTACATGATCCCACGGGCGCCGGATCTTTGCGAAAAAGTATCCGACCGATGAAATCCCCGGAATGATCGTGACTTCATATGATCCGCGCTTCTCCAGGACTGTGGAGAGCTTCTCCGCCGCACTGTAGAATCCGGTATCGCCTGACATGGCTCCGCAGATGATCCCTGCTTCCGGATGGCTGTCCAGATAATCTGCGATCTTTTCCGGCTGATATGCCTCGTAGACCGGCTTGTGAAAATCGGCGAGCTGTCTAACACAGCGGGATGCGCCGACGATCAGGTCACACGCCTCAAGACGTTTCTTTGCCTCGCCTGTAAGCCAGGATGAATCTCCCGGGCCGGTTCCGATGAGGAAAACCTGGCGAATTTTTTCGTTTTTTATGTTTTCTCCAACCGCTGATCCGACGGAGTCTTCCTGTGCAGGAGCGGGCTGGTTCCGATCTGCTTTCTCCAGAGCGATATGATCTGTGTTTATCAGATCTGAACCTGTTTGGCAGCTCTCTCCTGCCTGTTCCGGTCTGTCGTCCGCATCGTCTTTTTCATGCCCATCGGAAGCTGCGAGTGAAAAATTTTTCTCCAGATATTTGATCCCATCTTCCAGTGAGATTCCATCCTCCGACGGACGCCCGATCACAACGAGTCCGACTCCGGCTTTCTTCGCAGCGCTGACTTTCTCCCCGAAGCCGCCGGCTTTCCCAGATTCTTTCGTCACCATCCATTTCGCATGGACGGATCTCATCATCGCGACATTCAGCTCTTCCGAAAACGGTCCCTGCATCGCGATCAGATGGCTGCCGTAGAATCCCATGTCCGCACATGTCTTTACAACATCCGGCATCGAGAGGACGCGCGCGTAGACTCTCGTCTCCCAGTCCGGGAGCTCCAGAAACGCAGATAATTCCTTACTCCCGGTCGTGACAAAGACCGGTCCTTCGGTCATTTTCAAAAATTCGACTGCCGTGCGGACCGAATCGACAAATACCGGCTCATTTTTCCGGTCAGCCGCCATTTCCTGGATTTCCTCCAGCGTCTGGACCCGAATTCCGCTCCTGCCTCCGTCCCGCAGGATCCGCAAAAACGCCGTATCTGTCTTCTTCGCCGCCTCGCGGATATTTGCCGTAACGGCTTTCGCGAACGGGTGCGTCGCGTCCAGGATCAGATCGTACCGTTTTTCCCGGAACAGATCCTCCATCCCGTTCTCATCGATGCGCCCGTCATAGACATGGAGATTCGGTGCCTCCGGGATCTCCTCTTTTCCGTACTCCGTCGCGACGAAAACATCCGCCCGGACATTGCTCCCGGCCAGTCTCTCCGCGAGAAGCCGGCCTTCCGTGGTCCCCGCAAAGATCGCGATCTTTTTTTCTTCCTCTATTTTCATATCCGGTATCCTCTCGGTGTGACCATCCAGTCCTGTCCGCCAAGAACAGACTTTTCGGTCCGGCTGTTTCCGATAAACACAGTCGTGAACATGTCCGCCTCGTAGTCTTTTAATTCCGCGAGTGTCATGACCTTCTTCATTTCCCCGTCCCGTCCGATGTTTTTCACGATCCCGCAGACCGTTTCCGGAGATTTATACCTCAGGAAGATCTCACACGCACGTTTTAAATAGTCGGCGCGTTTTTTGCTCGACGGGTTGTAGAGACAGATGGAAAAATCCGCCTTTGCCGCGGCATCGAGACGGGTTTCGATCGTCTCCCACGGGGTTAAAAGATCGCTCAGGCTGATCACTGCGAAATCATGCATGAGCGGAGCGCCGAGGACTGCTCCGCCGGAGAGCGCCGCCGTGATCCCCGGGATTACTTCCAGTTCCACATCCGGATATTTTTCTGCCAGCTCCAGGATCGGTCCCGCCATTCCGTAAACTCCGGCATCCCCGCTGCAGATCATCGCGACGGATCGTCCTTTTTCCGCCTCCGCAAATGCCATCTCGCAGCGCTCGATCTCCCGCTTCATCGGGGTCGTCAAGAATTCCTTATCGGGAAAGTACGACTTCGCAAGCTCCACATAGACCGTGTATCCCACGATCACATCGCAGGTGTTAAGCGCCTTTACGGCACGGAGCGTCATGGATTCATATTCTCCGGGGCCCATGCCGACGACAGTCAGTTTTTTCATTGGTCCGTCCCCTTTCTGAATTCTGTGGAGAAGTCCGGCGCATAAAGTCTCGACTCCTCATAACCATTGTGATCTCTTGTCCCGAATACATCACCGATGAAGATCATCGCCGTCTTCCGGATCCCGTTTTCCTCTGCAGACCGTGCCAGCGTGGAGACGGTGCAGCGGACGATCTTCTCATCCGGCCATGTCGCCTTGTAGATGATCGCCGCAGGGGTATCCGGCTCATATCCGGCTTCCGCCAGCTCTTTTTCCATCTGCGCGAGCAGACCCGTGCTGAGAAAGACCGCCATCGTCGCATGGTGGGCTGCCAGGGAACGGAAATTTTCTTTTTCCGGGACATCCGTCCGCCCTGCCATCCGTGTGATGATCACGGACTGGGACACGCCAGGCAGCGTGAGTTCCGCATGGAGACTCGATGCAGCGCCGCAGAAGGAGCTGACGCCCGGGCATACATCGTAGGCGATCTTTTTCTCATCCAGCCGGTCCATCTGCTCCCGGATCGCGCCGTAGATCGCCGGGTCTCCGGTGTGGAGACGCACGGTCACCTTTCCGGCTTCTTCCGCTTTCTCCATGGCATCGATCACCTCGTCGAGCGTCATATAGGCGCTGTTTAAGATCTCACAGCCCGGCTTCGTCTCTTTCAACAGTTCCGGATTCACAAGGGATCCCGCATAGATCACGACATCCGCTTCCCGAAGGAATCTCTGTCCCCGGACCGTGATCAGATCCGGCGCCCCGCTTCCGGCTCCAACAAAATGTATCATGCACATCTTCCTCCCGATTTTTTATCGATATTTAACATTCTTCATGCCCTGTCATCACATGTCCACACACCGGGCTTACCTACGATGATCTTCCTCTTCGCATAACGACTGCATTTTCAGCTCCGACAGTGCCTCTTTCAGGATCTCTGCCGCATCATCCGTCTCACCAAGGTACTCCCCTTTTGTTCCGAAGACGATCATTCCCGTCTTCAGCTCGTCCCGGGATCTGTGGGCGAGATGCCAGGCGGCACGTTTTAGAAATACGCGGATCGTATCTTCCAGGATGCCTGCCTGTTTTAAGTGGTCCATCGCTTCGTCCGTCGTGTTGGATCCCTGGATCTTTCTTAATAGCTCCAGATCTTCGGTGCCCGCGGAAAGCGCGCAGGATAAGAGCGTGTCCATCCGCCCGTCGGCTTCCTTTGAATGTGTGTTCATGATCCCGTTTCCGATCTTCACGAGTTTTCCCATATGACCGGCGATCACGATCCCGGAAAAGCCGAGTTCTGCAGCGATGTCGATCGTCTTTCCGACGAAGTTGCTCATCGTAACGAGTGATTTTTCCAGACTTTTTTTCTGCTCATCCTGTTCGGAAGAATTCACCGAAGAGTTTCGATCGGAACAGTCCGAGGACTGACGATCCAACGGTTCCGTTTGATCGCAGATTCCTGAAGCCTCATCCTTGGATTTGTATTTTCCCGGACAGCTTTTTAAATATGTTTGCAGAAATCCCGCTCCCATATTTCCCGGTACAGCAATGACCCAGCGGCGCCCTTCCGCCTTTAAAACATTCAGATGCGTCCGGATCGTCTCCACGAGTGCTTCCTCGCTCATCGGCTCCACGATCCCGCTGGTTCCGAGCACCGAGATCCCGCCCTCGATCCCGAGGACCGGATTGAAGGTCTTTTTCGCAGCTTCCACACCGGCCGGGATCTTGATCGTAACGAGAACAGACCTGACTTCCCCTGCCTCTTCGAGAAGCGCATCCACGGCGTCCCGGATCATCTTTCTCGGCACCGAGTTGATCGCCGCAGCGCCGACCGGCTGGTCGAGTCCCGGCTTTGTGACACGGCCGATCCCGATGCCGCCGTCGATCACGATCTGCGGAAGGAAACTGCCGACTGCATGGTCTGCAGCTCCCATCTCTGCATCCGGAAATTCCGCCCGCGCGTACACGAGGATCCCGTTCGTCACATCATAGTCATCCCCGGCGTCCTTCCGGACTGCGCACTCCGCCCAGCCATCCCCGGAAGTTTTCTCCTCCAGCGCCACGCGAACCGGGATGCCTTTCGGGGTCATGAGTTCCTCTGTTTCTCTCCAGGAACCAGTGAGAAGGAAACGCACTGCCCCCTGGGCCGCAAGCGCCGCGCAGGTTCCCGTTGTGTAGCCGCATCTTAACTTTTTATGGTCCTTATATACAAACGTCTCCATTGTTTTCCTCTGCCCCTGCAGGCCCCGCAACTTTTGTTATCTCGCGATCTCATTCCGGTCCGCCAGCAGCACCTCCAGGATCCCGTCCGCAGTGTAATCGGAGGCTGTCAGGGCATTTGTCACTCCATACTCCGCGAGGACCGCCGCTGTCACTTTTCCGATGCAGACCGGGCGCGCCGTCCCAAACAGAGCTGCCGCATCTTTCTCCCGTCCTGCGAAAAATCCGCGGACGCCGGAACCACTTTCAAATGTGATGTAGTCGGCATGTTTCAGCCGCGAAAGATCTGTCTGCTCCGCCCGCACATCATAGATCGGGATGTCATCAAACAGATATCCCTGTTCTTCCAGCCGATCCGTGAGGATCTTTGATCCCTGTTTTGCCCGTGGGATCAGAAGTTTTCCACTCTCGGAAATCCCGGAAATTTCTCCTGCTTCTTTCAGATGCGCCGCAAGTCCGTCTGCCAGCGCCTTCGTCGTGTATTCTTTCGGGATAAAGTCCGGCGTGATCCCGATATTTGCGAGATACTCCCCGGTCCCGCGCCCGACAGCGGCAAACTTTAAGGAGCCGAGTTTTCTGAGATCCACATGCTTTTCATGCATCCGCTCGAAGAAGATCTTCACCGCATTCCGGCTTGTGAAGATCACCCAGCTGTACTGTGCAAGATCCGCGAATGCCTGATCCAGGCGATCCATCGGTTCTCTCACTACGACCGACTCCCCGGCGCGGATCGTCTTCGCCCCTTCGACTGCCAGCCGGTCCATGATCCGTCCTCCGACGGCTTCCGTTCCGGTGACTCCGACTGTAATTCCGGTGAGCGCGCCCGGGACCATGGATGTAAAGTGGAATGCGCAGACCTCACCGACCGCGATGATCCCCGGCGGTGTGAGTCCCGATTTTCTCACGGCTTCCGGCAGGTCTTTCAAGGATGCCCTCACTACACGCATTCTCGAAAGTGTTCCGTCCGTCACAACGGCAGCGGGCGTCTCCCCGTCTTTTCCGCCGTCCATGAGACGTTTCACGATCTCCTCAAGGTTGGATAATCCCATCAGAAAGATCAGGGTTCCCGGGAGTTTCGCATACAGGCTGTAATCCCCGGAGAGTCCTTCGCCGTCCTCATGGGAGATATGTCCTGTAAAGACATGGAAATCTCTTGCGATATTCCGGTGTGTGACCGGGATCCCGGCCGCTTCCAGTGCTCCGATCGCGGATGTGACGCCCGGGACGACCTCATAGGAGATTCCTGCCTCCGTGAGTGCCTGGATCTCCTCGCCGCCTCGCCCAAAGACGAAGGGATCTCCACCTTTTAAGCGGACTACACGTTTCCCCTCCAGTGCTTTCTCCACAAGGATCCGGTTGATCTCCGACTGTTTTTTGATGTGGTGACCCGCCTCTTTCCCGACATAGATCCGCTCGCAGGATTCCGGCACTAAAGACAATAATTCCTCGGAGCCAAGCCGGTCATATACGAGAACTTCCGCCGCTTTTAAGATCTGCTGCCCCTTTACAGTGATCAGACCGCCATTTCCCGGACCTGCTCCGACGAGAAATGCCTTTCCTGCCGGCACATCCCCATCGGTTCCCTGTCTGACAAGAAGCTCCGCGAGTCTCATGGAATCCTCCGCTGCTCCTGAAACCTGAGTGCGGGTTACTCCGTTCTTTGTTTCCCTCATCAGATCCATCCGGAAGTTTCCATTCTCTTCCTTCGCGTACACACCAACTGCCGCGGTACAGCCTGCCCCAAGAAGACGCAGGACCTTCCGCTCCGCAAACAGGGCGCGCTCCGCCTCTCTGTCATTCAGTTTTTCCAGGATCTTTAAAACCTCGCTGCCTTTTTTTGCCTCAACAGCGATGATCCCCTGTCCGCCCGCCGGGATAAAGATTTCCGGTTCCAGGAATTCAAATGAAAATCTCGGATCATCCAGAAGTCCGAGGCGGGAGAGACCAGCAGCAGCAAGAATGATCCCGTCATACTCTCCCGCATATAGTTTTTTCAGCCGTGTATCGACATTTCCGCGAAGAAGTCTGCACTCCACGTCCCCGCGCTCCATGATCTGAACCTGGCGTCTCGGGCTTCCCGTTCCGATGATCCGCGGCATCCGCTCCGAAGTCCGGCCTTTTACCGTTACAAAGACGTCTCTCGGATCTTCCCGTTTTAAAACTGCCCCAATGCAAAGCCCGTCGCTCAGATCCATCGGCATGTCCTTCGCGCTGTGGACCGCAAGGTCGATCTCCCCGTTTAACAATCCCTGCTCAAACTCCTCGACAAACGCGCCTTTTCCGCCGAACGCCACGAGGGATGTCTTTAAGATCTTATCGCCTTTTGTCATCAGCGGCACCAGCTCGCACACGACCTCCGGACATACTGCCTGGATCGCCTCCGCAACCATCTTTGTCTGAACGAGCGCCAGTCTGCTCTTCCGCGTTCCGATCCGGATCGTCCGCCATTTTTTTGTCTCCATGCGCTACTGTTCCTCCCTGTCCTTCGCGATAATAAGGGAATAATATCCCGCGTCCTCCGCAATCTCCGAAGCGCTCTCAAAAAGCCGTTCGCCGTCCATTCCGCAGTTTTCCACCATCCAGGCCGGAAGCTCTCTTTCCATGAGTTCCCGCTTCACGTCCCCGATCTTTTTTCCTGACTTCATTAAGATCTTTGTTCCCGGGAGCTCCAGTCCGTCTGCGACCGGATAGGATCCCGGCAGAATGTGGATCGCCTCCGCCTTTTCCCCGAGTGAGATCCCGAGTTTTGCCGCCGCCGCGCAGAAGGACGGGACCCCGTTTACCAGAATCGACTCATATCCGAGACTCAAAAGTTCCTGATGGACATAGCCGTAGGTCGAATAGATCGTCACGTCCCCCAGCGTCAGAAACGCGATGGTCTTTCCCTGGTCCATAAGCGCCGTAAGGCTCTGAACCGCCGCCTCATGGCTCTCCCTTAACACAGTCTCATTTTTTGTCATCGGAAACACCACAGGGACGATCTCCTTATCTTTGATCTCCGGAACTGCCCCGCTGACGATCTGATATGCGGTGCAGGACTCCCGGTCTTTTCCCGGGATCGCGATCACATCTGCTTCTCGGATCAGGCGGACCGCCTTCAATGTCATAAGCTCCGGGTCACCCGGTCCCACTCCGATTCCATAGATCTTTCCCCGCATGATGGTTCTCCTTTATTCTCCAAGTTTTTGTTTCTTTCCGCATTGTGTCTGCAAAAATTACGCCGGTGTCTCCCCGTTAAAGTTTCCGTAAAACAGTTCCGGCATCGGTCCCTTTCCTCTCAGGTATGTAAACAGGTCGCTGAGAAGCTCCGCCCCGACCGGGACTGCCTCATGGAATTCGCTCTCCAGATGGTCTGTGATCGACTCACATCCCGGTGTCGGTTGTTTTCTCATGAACATGCCGTGGATCACCCCGTAGCAGCCCGTAAAGCGAAGCAGGAAGCAGCAGAACCGCTTCGTCCATTCGCTGGAGTTGATGAACAGCCGGTTCATGGTCCTAAAGCTCATAATGGCCTTTGCGACCTTGATCGGGTCCTCATCGAAAAGTCTTGAGGAGGCGCGGACAGTCTGGGCAGTAATCTTTAAATGGCAAGTGAGGTTTGAGTGGAGCGGCCGCATGTGTTCGCGCTCCAGAAGCCGTCTCTCCAGCTCCGTCTCGATCTCCGCGTGGGTGATCCCGGTCCGTTTCTCCTCCGCGTTCACATAGGCATGGACCCGGTTATCCAGACAGAAATGGCAGGCAACGCCCATGAGGTATGCGATCATCTCATCCCGCTCGTCCCGTGTCTCCGCCTCATGGACCAGCATCTTTCCCCGCTCAAAAAGCTTTGCAGCCGGTTCCTCGTGCATTCTCACGCCTTTCTGGTTCACCTTGTTCTTTCCGAGCGCTTTGTAAAAAAACAGGACATCCGGTCCATGCGCGCCAAGAAGAAAGCAGTACCGCTCTTTCTTTATGATCCGCTTGATGACCGGATCTGCCTCCATATATACTTTTCTCCCGTAAAGATCATGTGCAAATGCTGCCGGCATGAAACTCATCTCCTTTGTAATATAAAAAACAGAGTAACTGTTCCGTAGATCTGCGCACTTGCTGCGCTGACCGTAATATAACATAGGTTTGAAGGCAAAAATCCCATCGGCGAAGCCGGTTTGGAATGGATGTCTGCCCGCAATCGTGAGGGTATTGAACAGTTACAAAACGGAAAAAAGCTGTGACAAAATGACTCGCCACAGCTTTATGAAATTCCTTATTTATTTGATTTCGGACTTGCCGCCCATATACGGTCTTAAAACTTCCGGAATTCTTACGGAACCATCTGCCTGTAAGTTGTTCTCCAGGAAAGCGATCAGCATTCTCGGCGGAGCTACAACCGTGTTGTTTAAGGTGTGGGCGAAATATTTCTTTCCGTCCGCTCCGTTTACACGGATTCTTAAACGTCTTGCCTGAGCGTCGCCAAGGTTGGAGCAGCTTCCTACCTCGAAGTACTTCTTCTGTCTCGGGGACCATGCCTCAACATCGACAGATTTTACCTTCAGGTCAGCGAGGTCACCGGAGCAGCACTCTAAGGTACGAACCGGGATGTCCATGGAACGGAACAGGTCTACGGTGTTCTGCCATAACTTGTCGAACCACATCTTGGATTCTTCTGGCTTGCAGACAACGATCATCTCCTGTTTCTCGAACTGGTGGATACGATATACACCGCGCTCCTCGATGCCGTGTGCGCCTTTCTCTTTACGGAAGCACGGAGAATAGCTTGTTAAGGTCTTCGGAAGTTCCTCCTCCGGGATGATCTGGTCGATGAATTTACCGATCATGGAGTGCTCACTTGTACCGATGAGGTAGAGGTCCTCGCCCTCGATCTTGTACATCATAGCGTCCATCTCTGCGAAGCTCATAACGCCGGTAACAACGTCGCTGCGGATCATGAACGGCGGTACGCAGTATGTGAATCCACGGTCGATCATGAAATCTCTTGCATATGCGATCACTGCAGAATGAAGTCTTGCGATATCGCCCATTAAGTAGTAGAAACCGTTTCCGGCAACTCTTCTTGCAGAGTCAAGGTCGATTCCGTTGAATCTCTCCATGATCTCTGTGTGGTACGGGATCTCGAAATCCGGAACGACCGGATCACCGAATTTCTGTACTTCCACGTTCTCGCTGTCATCTTTACCGATCGGAACGGACGGATCGATGATGTTCGGGATCGTCATCATGATCTTTTTGATGCGCTCCTCGAGGTCTTTTTCTTTCTCCTCAAGTTCAGCAAGGTGATCGGAAGCTGCGGTAACCTGTTTCTTTACCTCTTCTGCTTCTTCTCTCTTTCCCTGTCCCATTAACGCACCGATCTGTTTGGAGATCTTGTTTCTGTTTGCGCGGAGATCATCAGCCTCTTTCTTTACTTTTCTGTTCTCCTCGTCCAGCTCGATCACTTCGTCTACTAACGGAAGTTTCGCATCCTGGAATTTATTCCGGATGTTCTGCTTTACGACTTCCGGATTTTCTCTTACAAATCTTAAATCTAACATCGCTTTTCTCCTTATTTTTGCAGCAATTCCAACATTTCAGGATCAGGCCTGCTCATTTCCGGTCGATCTGCGGAAACGCCGCGTAAATTTTCTCTCTTCCGGCTTTATCAGATCCGGTGCCGTCCGTGGACCCGGAGTTTTCCTGATACACGTTCTCCGATATCTGACGGCTTTTCTGCGTAAAACACGCTTTGGTAAAAATATATCATATTTCTTCGAGAAAAGGAAGGGGATTTCTCTTACTTTTTTATCAGTTTCCCCAGAATCTTCTCAAAGCAGACGCCGTTCGCGTGCGGGATCTGCTCCTCGTCGGAGACTTTGATGCACTCTTTCACGAAACCTGCTGCCTGAGCGACTGCCTCGGGAAGGGACTTTCCATTTAGGAGTGCACCCGCCACAACGGAGGAGAAAACATCTCCGGTTCCCGGGCGCTCGCCGCCGGAAGATCTTGTCCTGATAAATTTTGCTTCCATCTGCCCGCGTTCCAGGACCACGTTCGTGTAATAGCTGCCTTCGCGGACTCCCGTGATGACCACTGACTTCGCACCCATGAGCCGAAGCATCATCGCCATATTTAAAAGCTCCCGCCGCGTCCAGTTTTCCTTTTTGTAGGGGGTATCCGTGAGGATGCAGCACTCCGTCACGTTCGGGAGGACGATATCCGCCATGCAGACGAGTTCCTTCATCTGCTCGCACATCTCCGGCGTGTAGGTCTCATAGGCATGTCCATGGTCTCCCATGACAGGATCGACGACGACAAACGTCTCCTCCGACTCCAGTTTCCGGATCATGTCCATGACGATCTCGATCTGTGCCTCCGAGCCGAGAAATCCTGTCGCCACCGCATCGAAGGAGAGACCGAGTTCCTTCCACTTGTCAGTGTAGGCTGTCATTTTTTCCGTGTAATCATCGAAGAAATACACCGGAAATTCCGTGTGGTTCGAGAGGATCGCTGTCGGTACCGGACAGCACTGATGGCCCATGACCGATAAAACAGGAATAGCCACTGTTAATGAACAGCGGCCATACCCGGAAAGATCATTGATCACAGCAATTTTTTTCTGCATAATTTTTCTTCCAGTCTTTCTGTGTTTCCGCAATCCCCCTCGTTTATACACTGCCGTTCCCGGGATTCCTGTTCACACGGGCATCAGCACATAGACAAATAGAAATTCTGCGGAAAATACTTTGATTCATATCTTTCAGTTATTTTCCCTGAATCCTGATCTTTTACACTCTCTCTGCAGCAATCAACCCCGCTTTTCTTAAAGCCGGGCGGAGCGCTGCGTAGAGGATCACGGCGATCACGGAATTGATCACTGCATTGATGATCGTCGTGTACGTTGTGATCGCAAGGAGCGCCTTGATCGCGGATGCGGCTTTGTCAGCATTCGGGAATAATAAGGTGTACCATACATACTTTAACGCCGGCTCGAAGAAGCAGTTGAAGCCGAGACCGCAGACTGCAGCGATCGCGGACCAGCGGATCACATACGCATGGTCATGTTCATCGGAAAGCTTCGCGATCTTATGAGCTACGAAGCCGACGATCAGGCCGATCACAAGCTTTGTGATAAAGGTTCTCGGTGCAGATGCCGCGTAACCGCCGACAATATCAGCGATCGATAAGCCGACCGCTCCGGAAAGACCTCCGTAGACACCTCCGAGGAGGTACGCGGAAAGAACGACGAACGCATTTCCGATGTGGATCTTGCTTCCGCTGGCTGAGATCGCCGGGAACACCGCATATCCGATATAGCAGAGCGCCGCCATCAGGCCCGCCTGCGCGATTTTCATTAACTGGTCATTCTTTTCTTTCATAATTAAGTCTCCCCTCGTGTGTTACTGACAGTCCATCCGGCAGTTCTCTTCAGATGCATGCCGTCCGGCATCAGGAATCGCTCTTCGTGAATATGAGCTTCCGGAGCCATTCCGACAGGTCATGCAGGAGCTGTCTCTTCTGTCTTGTCATCCATAGTAGCACGCATGTGGATTGTGCAAAATGTCCAGTTTTGGTTTTTTTATGCAGTCCAGTAGATTCTTATTCCACTCTTCCGGTCCCGCCTTCTGCCTGTGTCCTGCGCTCAGTCTTTCATCTTTTTCATTCTGCAGCGTTTTCCTGATCCCGCATCTTAGTCTCCGGATTCCACACAGATCAGGATCCCCTCACGGAATGAGATCTTTGCAGACTCCCCGGGGACCTCGTTGCTGACGCAGAGACTCGGGTTTTCCAGGATCGAGATATCCTTATTATGGAGCGGATACTTAAATCCATCCAGCGTGATCCCGAGAACTTTCTCCGTGAGCGGCAGAAAGGAGACGTATTTTCCGTAGAGGTCTGTCTTTCGAAAGACGGAATGTTCTTCATCGTCCGGCGTCAGGAGAAAGATCCGGTTCTTTGCATCATAGATCTCCATAAAAAGTCCGGCGTCTTTCGCAGCCCTCATCAGGTGAATGTTGGAGAGCTCGTGGTCCAGTCTTCCGCCCGTAGCGCCGAGCACATGGGCTGTGCGGAAACCGGCGCGGAGAGCGGAGCAGACTGCGAGGTCTGTGTCCGTCTCATCCTTTTCCGGTTTGTGGACATCCGTTGCCCAGCCTTCCTTCTTCCTTAGCTCCTCCATCCGCTCCAGACCAAAGGTGTCAAAATCCCCCACCGCGAGATCCGGGACAAGTCCCAGGTCCTCACAGACAGCCAGTCCGGCGTCCACCGCGATCACATACGGGTACTTCCTCTCCTTTACAAATTTTGCCGCAAACTCCCGGTCTGTCGGCCCGCCGGACACGATCAGGCAAGTGTCCGCAGCTTCTTTCATATCTGAACTCATTTTCGTTGTCACACTCCTTTTGATCCGATCAGGTGGGATCTTATCTGACTGAGATAAAAATCCAGCCATGACGTTTCCTGTTCCATGATCTTCATGGCATACAGGAAACGCATGGCTGATGAAATGATTTCGTTACTCTTCGTATCCGGGAATTCTTGAAGCGGGAATTCCGTATGATACCACAGTGACCGCAGACTTTGCCGGTTCTATTTTGCAGAATACTCGTCAAAGATCTTTAAAAATTCCCGCGTATTCGCTGCCGCATCATTCTTAAATACCGCAGAACCGGCAACGATGACATTTGCACCGGCGTCGAGAACATCTCTCACATTTGCCGCATTGACGCCGCCGTCCACTTCGATATCCGTGGTAAGACCGGCCTCATTTAACATGGTGCGGAGCTTTTTGATCTTCTCTAAGGTGTACGGGATAAATTTCTGTCCGCCGAATCCCGGATTGACGGACATGATGAGGAACATATCGACCTCTTTTAAGATGCAGGAAAGAGTCTCCACAGGTGTCGCCGGGTTTAATGCGACAGCCGCTTTCGCGCCGGTCTCCTTGATCTGGTTGATCGTACGGTCAAGGTGAAGACAGGCTTCCTGGTGGACACAGATGAGGTCCGCGCCGGCCTTTCTCACATCATTTACATATCTTCCCGGCTCCTCCACCATCATGTGGACATCAAACACACGGTCTGTCGTCTTTCTGAGGGAAGAGATCACCGGCATACCGAAGGAAATGCTCGGAACAAACGCTCCGTCCATCACGTCGAGATGGATGTACTGCGCTCCGGCGTCGGAAACAGTCTTTACATCCTCTCCAAGTTTTGAAAAATCTGCTAAAAGAATCGATGGCGCTAAAATATACATGATCTTAATATCTCCTTTTATTCTTAAGTTCATCATAGATCAACCGGTAATTGTCATACCGGGATCCTGCGATCTTTCCTGCTTTTACGGCATCCTTGACACCGCATTCCCGCTCTCCTACATGGACGCAGCCAAGGAACCGGCATTCCGGCTCATAGGCTTCAAACTCCGGGAAATAGTCTTTTAATTCCTCCGGCTTCATATCGTCAACAAAGATCGAGCTGAATCCGGGCGTATCCATCACGAAGGTTTCCTTCTCGACGAAAAACAGCTCGGAATGTCTCGTTGTGTGGCGTCCTCTCCTGATCTTCTCGCTGACAGCACCCGTCTCCATCTCCGCCTCCGGCTGGATGCGGTTCGTCAGGGACGATTTCCCGACACCGGATGGACCGGCAAGAGCTGTCGTCTTTCCCCGGAGAAGATCGTGGATCGCCTCGATCCCATCTCCCTCAAGAGCGCAGGATAAGTGAACTTCATATCCTGCGTTCCGGTAGATTTCAGCGAGCCGGTCAGCCTCTCCCTCTTTTCCGAGGTCCGTCTTGTTAAAACAGATCACCACCGGCACATTCTGGGCTTCCATCGTGACAAGGAACCGGTCCAGAAGGTTTAAGTTCGGTTCCGGATCAGCGACCGCGAACACGATCATCGCCTGGTCAATGTTCGCGACGGCCGGGCGGATCAGGGAATTCTCTCTCGGGAGGATCTCCACGATGTTTCCGAGGCATTCCTCCTCTGAGAGCACATCGAATTCCACATTGTCACCCACAAGAGGTTTGATCTTCCTGTTCCGGAATACGCCCTTTGCCTTGCATTCATATACTTTGGAAACGCCGTCATGGACATAGTAAAATCCGGCGATCCCCTTAATGATTTTTCCAGTCATACACTCTCCCATATCTCATCCTGACTGCCCGTATGCTCCGCAGTCAGGTTTCGTATCCGCTCTCTGCCGCCTTTTATCAGCTGTCAACTTCCGTAAAGGTTACGTTGTACGAGGTCAGAACGACATTGTTCGTGAGATCCACGATCTCCACTTCACCGGTCTGCACGCCGTCTGCGCCGCGGATCTTGTCAAGCTTGATATTTAAGGTCGTGTCCGCGCTGTAGGACTTCGGCTCTGCAAGTTTCGTGTAGGTCACTTTTCCGTTTACCGTCTGTTTTAAACGGATCAGGATCTGGATCTCGGAGGACGCTGCCCCCGGTCCGTAGGAGACCTGAAGAGGATAACTTGCATCCAGGGAGGCGATAAACTGTTTTTTCGGTGCTTCCGGTCCGAGACTCACGGTATAATCCACGGTCTCTCCGGGTGCGACCTGGGTTCCTGCCTCAACGCCCTGGCTGATGACATGACCGGCCGAGATCGTACTGTCATACTCTTTTGAGATCTCGCCCGCCACAAGTCCTGCCGCAGAAAGAAGTACGGATGCCTCCGCGTCTGTCTTTCCGTAGAGATTCGGAACAGAGACAAATTCTTCCTCCGGCCCCGTGCTCACATACAGAGTCACAGTACTTCCGAGTGCCACTTTGTCCTCCGGCTCATAGCGGATGATGGTTCCGGACGGGACATCCTCGCTGGATTCTTCCTGCACATCTGCTTTCAGGTTCTTTCCCTCTAAGAGGCGCACTGCCGTCTCAAGAGTCATTCCGGAAAGTCCGAGTTCCGCGAGATCCACCTTGTCAGATCCGGCGCTGATGACGACAGTCACCTTGGAAAAGCGCGGGATCACGGTATCCGGTTCCTCTTTCTGGGAAATGACCATGCCTTTTTCCACACCGTCGGAATTTTCCTGCTCCACCTGCATGGAAAGGTCGAGTCCCTGCAGAATCTTCTCAGCTTCATCCTGTGAATGTCCCACAAGCTTCGGCATGTAGACCTCTTTCTGGCTGATCGTTGTCTCCGATACCGCTGTGGTCTTTGCCTCCTCCGTGGTCGCCTCCTGGGAGACCTGCTCCGTCGGATCTTCCGGCGTGCTGCTCCTGAAGAGGCCGCCGAGTTTCAGGATAAATACGATCACGACCGCCACGATGATCACGGCTGCCGCAACACCCAGGCCGGTCAGGATCTTTTCCAGCCCGGTCGCTTCGTCGTTCTCTTTGCTCTTTTTCTGGTCTTTCTTTGCGCCCTCCGGCTGCTCATAACGTTTTTCCAGATCACGCCGTTCCCTGCGCTCACGGATCTCCTTCACCGGCTTTGACTCCCGGATCCGCTCTCCACTCCTGGTCTTGATCATATTCAGCTCATTCGGGCTGATCACGATCGTATCGGAGCTGTGGTCTTCCTCCTCGATCACACCGACATTCGGATCATCGTCGTTTAAGAGCGCTCTTCTCAGGTCGCTGATCACGGCTGCCGCGCTCGGATAGCGGCGTTCCGGTCTCTTTTCCGTACATTTTAAGATGATGCGGGCAAGACTCGGGGAAACCTCCGGATTCAGTGTTCTCGGATCCGGCATCGGATCTTCCAGATGTGCCAGCGCAACTGTCACGGTGTTGTCTCCCGCAAACGGGACATGACCGGTGACCATCTCGAACATCGTGATACCGAGAGAATACAGATCACTCCGCTCATCGCTGTATCCGCCCCGCGCCTGCTCCGGGGAAATGTAGTGGACGGATCCCACTACCGTTGCCGCATTCATGGTCTGGGAGGAGACGGCTCTCGCGATCCCGAAATCCGCGACCTTCACCTTGCCGTCCATGGAAATCAGCATATTCTGCGGTTTGATGTCCCGGTGGATGATATGCTGCTCGTGGGCAGCCTCGATCCCGGAGGCAACCTGGATCGCGATCCCGATCGCTTCTTTCACTTCAAGATGACCTTTTTTCGTGATATAGCTCTTTAAAGTAATTCCCTCTACGAGCTCCATAACGATGAAGTGGATGTCTCCTTCATCCACAACGTCGTAGATATTGACAATATTCGGGTGGGAAAGTCCGGCTGCCGCCTGGGCTTCCATCTTAAATTTGCTGACAAAAGTGGCGTCGGAAGTAAACTCCGATTTCAGAACCTTGATCGCGACAAGGCGGTTCAGCTTATGGCATTTTGCCTTATACACATCTGACATTCCGCCAGATCCGATCTTTTCCAGGATCTCATACCGATCCTGGAGCATCGTTCCAGGATATAGAATCATACATTCACCTCACTTATCTGAGGTTCTACAAGGACGATCGCAATGTTGTCCTTTCCTCCGTTCCGGTTTGCCTCATCGATCAGGGCGTCCGTCTTCTCTTTCAGTGTATTCGTCGTCTTTAAGACGCGGCTGATCTCTGCGTCATCCACCATGTTTGTCAGTCCGTCGGAGCAGAGCAGAACGCAGTCGCTTTCGAGAAGCGGCACCTCGAAGAAGTCCGCCTCCACACGCTTTCCGATCCCTACAGCGCGCGTGATGATATTCTTCTGGTTCCGGTAGGATTCACTGTCCCGCTCCATCTTCCCTCTCGCGACCATCTCCTCCACAAGGGAGTGATCCCGCGTGATCTGGGCCAGGCTGTCCCGCAGAAGGTAGAGTCTGCTGTCCCCCACGTTTGCCACATACATCATATCGTCCTCGATGGTGGCCGCCACCAGGGTGGATCCCATTCCTTCCCGCTCCGGATCTTCCATGGACTCCTCATAAAGGCCGAGATTCGTCTTTTCAAGCGCTTTTCTCAGGACCATCACCGGACTCACAGCGTCAGAATTTTCGATATTTTCTTTCATATGTTCCACGACATACCGGGATGCGAAATCCCCTGCTTTATGTCCGCCCATTCCGTCTGCAACGATGAACAGGTTCGGGAGCGGTCCCACCGGCTGATCCGATGCAAACAGGAAATCCTGATTGGATCTTCTCACGATTCCGGTATCTGTCTTCGCGTAAGAGATCATGACAGTCCCTCCTCACTCAGGTAACTCTTTCTAAGCTGCCCGCAGGCGCCGCCGATGTCGCGGCCCATCTCCCGGCGGATCGTAACGTTGATCCCGTGTTTTTCAAGGTAGCCTTTGAACGCGTCGATCGCGTCCCGGTTGGACTGTTTAAAGTCACGCTCCTTGATCGGGTTGACCGGGATCAGGTTCACATGGCCCTGCATATCCTTTAAGAGCGCTGTCAGGCGCTTTGCCTCATCGAGGTTGTCGTTGACTCCCTGGACCAGGCTGTACTCAAAGGTCAGGCGTCTTCCTGTCTTTTTATAATATTCCTTACATGCCGGAAGCACCTCCGACAGGGAGTAGCTGTTGGCGATCGGCATCAGGGTCTTTCTCGTCTCATCGTCCGGCGCATGAAGAGAAAGTGCCAGGGTGATCGAAAGACCTTCATCCGCGAGCTTTAAGATCTTCGGGACGATCCCGCAGGTGGAGACCGTGATGTTTCTCTGGCTGATGTTCAGGCCGTTTTCGTCGGAGAGGAGCCGGATGAAGCGGACCAGGTTGTCATAATTGTCCATCGGCTCTCCGCTTCCCATGACCACCACATTGGAAACGCGCTCTCCCGTGGATCTCTGGATCCGGTAGATCTGATCCAGCATCTCTGAAGGACGTAAGTTTCTCGTAAGTCCGTCCAGAGTCGACGCACAGAACCGGCAGCCCATGCGGCAGCCGACCTGGGATGAGATGCATACGGAATTTCCGTGATGGTATTTCATCAGGACGCTCTCGATCACGTTCCCGTCATCGAGACCAAACAGATATTTTCTCGTCCCGTCGATCCCTGATTCCAGCATTCTTACGGTCCGTAAAGACGTATATGTACTGTTCTCCGCGAGTTTTTCCTTAAACGCTTTCGGCAGGTTTGTGCACTCGTCCAGGGATGCGGCCAGTTTTTCATGCATCCACTGGTACAGCTGTTTCGCACGGAACGGCTTTTCGCCGAGTTCCTTCACAAACTCTGTCAGCTCCTCCAACGTCATTGATTTCAGGTCTTTCTTTTCCATTCTCCACTCTCCAAAACAGCAGTTCTGTTATTTTTTCTGTAACTGTCCGGTATATCTGCACAGTTATTTTCTTCTGAATGCCGAGATAAAGAATCCGTCGCACGGATGGACTCCCGGTAAAAGCTGGATCCTGTTCTCCTCGCAGGAAGCTTTTAACGCCTCCGGCAGAAGGTCACGGATCTCTTTTTTCTCAAACGGCAGATTTTTTTCGATCCAGTCCGCGTTCTCTGCATTCTCTTCTTTTGTGATCGTGCAGGTGCTGTAAACAAGCGTTCCGCCCGTTTTCACATACTGGGACACCACAGAGAGGATCTCCCTCTGAAGTCCAGCCAGTTTCACGATCTCATCTTTCGTCATCCGCTCCTTGATATCCGGCTTTTTGCCGATGATCCCGAGCCCGGAGCACGGAAGATCCGCGAGGACAACATCTGCCTGTCCGATCATGGACGGATCCAGGAACGTCGCATCCCAGACCATTGTCCGGATATTGGGAAATCCGCAGCGCATGATATTTTCCTCGATGAGGTCCGTCTTTCTCTCACTCACATCCCGCGCTTCCACCATTCCGGTCCCCCTCAGGAGATCTGCCGCGTGCATGGCCTTTCCTCCGGGGGCGCTGCACACGTCAAGGACAAAGTCTCCCGGCTTGATGGATGCCATCCGGGCTGCCAGAGAGGAGCTCGGATCCTGGACCGTGATCTTTCCCTCCGCGAACGCGGTGACTCGGTCTAAGTAGTCAAATCCGCGGATCGAAGCGATCCCAGGGAATACATCTGACAGATCCACCGTGATATTCTGGGCTCTCAGTTCTTCGACGGTCTCCGCCGCAGGGGCAATACTCTCGTTAAACCGCACCGTGAGCGGACGTTCCTCCAGGAACGATGCCGCGATCGTCTCCGCGGTCTCTTTTCCAAACATCTCCTCCCACATGGACAGCATCCACTGCGGGATCGAATACCGGATGGATGCATCCTTCCAGGACAGATTTTCTTTTTCTCTTGAGACGGTCCTCAGCACACCGTTTACAAAGCCGGAAAGTCCCTGGAATTTTCTCTTTTTTGCAAGCTTTACCGCCTCATTGCAGACAGCGGAATCCGGGACACGTTCCATATAGAGGATCTGGTAGACCGACATCCGGAGGATCTCGCGGATCACCGGTTTCATCTTCGCAGTCTTTACCTTTGAGAAGCGGTCGATCACCGCATCGATCTGGATCCTGTATTCCAGCGTTCCCTCCACGCATCTTGTGATAAATGCGCGGTCCTGGCGTTCCAGAAACAGGTACTTTTCCAGTGCCTGTTTTAAGACGAGATGGCTTAAATTGTGGTTTTCAAGGACTTCCAGGAGGACGTCAAGGACGACCTCCCGGATATTTGTCGTATTAGTTGTCACGTCTGTTTCTTCCTCCAAAGAGAATAATGAGACGAAGAAGCTGCAGGATCGAGGTCGCCGCCGCTGCCACGTAAGTGAGGGCTGCCGCATTCAGAACTTTTCTCGTTCCGCTTACTTCCTCGCCCGCAAGGATCCCCTGGGAATCCAGGAGTCTCACTGCTCTGGCGGACGCATTGTACTCCACCGGAAGCGTCACGAGCTGGAACAGCACCGCAAGGGAGAACATCAGGATCCCGATCTCAACGAGCGGGGAGCCAAGTCCGCCGAACACAAGTCCTAAAAGGATCAGCGGCCAGGAAAGTTTAGAGCCGAAGTTTGCCGCCGGGACCAGAGCGCTCCGGAAGCGCAGCGGAGCGTATCCTTCATTGTCCTGCATCGCGTGTCCGCACTCGTGGGCAGCGACACCGATCGCTGCGACGGAAGTTGCCCCGTATACGGACTGGGACAGATTTACGGTCTTCGTCCGCGGATCATAGTGGTCTGTCAGCTCTCCTGCGATCGGCTGGACCGTCACATCATAGATTCCCTGGGCATTCAGAAGGCGTCTCGCCGCCTCAGCACCCGTCATCCCGGTCATGCTGCGGACTCTCGAGTATCTGGAGAACGTGGAATTCACACGTCCCTGCGCCCAGAGTGAGAGGGCAACTCCGATCAGTACAAGGATGATCGTCGGGTCAAACCCGTATCCATAACCGTAACCATACATTCCGTACATAAACATCTCTCCTTTCGATGTCGTTTCTGCCGTTCCCGTGTTGACTTCACAGTCACTTTTCTGCCTGAGCGCTGCAGTGTGATCCTGCCACAGGCCTTATTCGCAGAAACTTCCGTCTTCCATCTGGAAGCCGCGCAGGAAGGAAGCCGTATCCATCCGCTTCTTTCCCTCAAGCTGAAGCTCTTTTACATCAAGGACGCCGTCACCGGTCTCCACAAAGAGCTGATTTTTTGTCACATGGATCTTTCCCGGAGTCCTCTCGCCCGGAAGGTCAGCCACATCCGCTGCCCAGATCTTCATGGTTTTTCCTGCGTAGGAAGTATAGGCACTCGGCCACGGATTCAAGCCGCGGACAAGGCGTTCGATGGACGCCGCATCCTTTGTCCAGTCGATATGTCCCATCTCTTTCGTGAGCATCTTCGCATAGGAAGTCTCCGATTCTCCCTGGGGAGTTCTCGTGATCGTTCCGTCCTCGAGTCCTTTTAACGTCGATAAGATCATTGATCCGCCAAGGGCAGAGAGCTTGTCAAACAGGCTTCCGCCCGTCTCTTTTTCATCGAGCGGGATCGCTTTCTGCTCGAGCATATCTCCGGTGTCGAGTCCCACATCCATCATCATCGTGGTCACACCGCTCTCCTTCTCGCCGTCGATGACTGCCCACTGGATCGGGGCAGCTCCGCGGTATTTCGGGAGCAGGGACGCATGAACATTCACACAGCCGTATTTCGGCAGATCCAGGATCACTTTCGGCAGGATCTGTCCGAAGGCAACAACGACGATCGCGTCCGGTGCCATCACTTTTAAGAGATCCACAAATTCCGGATCCCGCACTTTCACCGGCTGGTATACCGGGATCTGATACTCGATCGCTTTTTCCTTTACAGGCGTCATAAGAACGGATTTTCCGCGTCCTTTCGGTTTATCCGGCTGCGTCACCGCAGCGATCACTTCATGTCCGCCCTCCACAAGAGCGGTCAGCGTCGGAACTGCGAAGTCCGGCGTTCCCATAAATACGATACGCATATTATTCCTCTTCCTCTCCGACTGTGTCCTGAAGTTCGCCCTCTACAAGGTCCACATAAAGTTTTCCGTCCAGGTGGTCGCACTCATGGAGAATGCATCTGGCAAGAAGTCCGTCCGCCTCGATCTCGTATTCCTCCATATTTTCATTGAGCGCTTTTGCCTTTACATGCTCCGCGCGGGTCACCTGTCCGCATTTTCCCGGAACGCTTAAGCAGCCTTCCTGTCCTGTCTGGCTGCCGCTCGTCTCAAGGATCTCCGGGTTGATCAGTACATACTGGTTTCCGTCATCCACATCGATGACCACGATGCGCTTGCGAACACCTACCTGCGGAGCCGCAAGACCGCAGCCGTTGCTCTCGTACATTGTCTCAAACATATCCTCAATGAGTTCGATCGTTCTCTCATTCATTTCTTTTACCGGTTTGCACGGTTTTGTAAGGATCTCATCTCCGATGGTTCTAATCTGTCTGATTGCCATTTTATCTTATTTCCTCTCATATTTATGATACCGGGGCCAGAAAGGCTCCCGCATTGTTTTTGCCGAAACATGATGTCACGTCAGATCGTACTGCACAAACACATTCCGGAAGAGATCCGGGATGGTCTCCCGTTTCCGGGCAGAATTTCTGATTTTTAATAGTATATCATAACTTTCATGTTTCATATATAAAATTTTTCTGTAATTATCATTAAGTTTATACGGGGAATCCTCCACAGGGCCGATGACTTTCAGCCCGTCCAGAGCGTATTCCCGCAGGATAACGCGTTTTAAGTCCTCCGACGCCCGGACAACATCTGCCTCCCTCTTTGAAGAAAGACCGATCGTCAGGAGTCCCACGAGCGGCGGATATCCCATCATCTTCCGGTAGAGAAGTTCCTGCCGGTAGAACTGCAGATAATCCTGTTCGGCTGCCGAGGAGACCGCATAGTGGTCAGGCGCGTAGGTCTGGATCACCACATCCCCCGAAAGATCCCCGCGGCCCGCACGGCCAGACGCCTGGGTCAGGAGTTCAAAGGTCCGCTCCGCGCTCTTAAAATCAGGCGCATAGAGGGAGAGGTCCGCCGCCATGACACCCACAAGCGTCACATTTTCGAAATCGTGTCCCTTTACGATCATCTGGGTCCCGATCAGGATGTCCGCGCCCCCCTCCGCGAAGGTGGCGAGGATCTCCTCATGAGCCCCTTTTTTTGCAGTCGTGTCCGCGTCCATCCGAAGCACGCGGGCAGTCGGGAACTCCCGCTTTGTGAACTCTTCCAGCTTCTGAGTCCCGGTCCCGAACGGCGCGATAAACGGGGATCCGCAGGACGGGCATCGATCCGGGAGCGGGCGCTCAAATCCGCAGTAGTGACACTTTAACCGGCCGTTTCTGTGGTAGGTAAGACTCACGTCACAGTGCGGGCATTTCATCGCTTTTCCGCAGGAACGGCAGGACACAAAGCCCGCATATCCTCGCCGATTCATGAACAGCATCACCTGCTGTTTTTTCTCCAGCCGGTCTTCGATCAGTTTCTTTAACTTCCGGCTGAAGATCGAGCGGTTTCCCTCTGCGAGTTCTTCCCTGAGATCCACGATGTGGACTCCCGCCAGGCGGCTGTTCTCCTTCGCTCTCTTTGTGAGTGTCAGAAGCCGGTACTCCCCCCGTTCCGCCCGGTAGTAGCTCTCCACGGACGGAGTCGCAGATCCGAGAACAAGGACCGCCCCGCTCATATCTGCCCGGACGCGCGCCACCTCTCTCGCATCGTACCTCGGCGCCGTCTCACTCTTATATGCGCCTTCATGTTCCTCATCGATGATGATGAGGCCGAGATCCGGGAACGGTGTAAAAAGAGCGGAACGAGGACCGATCATGATGTCGATCTCCCCGTTTGCCGCCCGTTCCGACTGTTCATAGCGCTCACCGGCCGAAAGCCTGGAATTCATGATCCCGACCCGGCTTCCGAATCTCCGGTAAAAGCGCATCACGGTCTGGTAAGTCAGGGAGATCTCCGGGATCAGAACGATCGCCTGTCTGCCCTCCCGCAGGACATGATCGATGAGTTCCATATAGACTTCCGTCTTTCCGCTTCCCGTGATCCCGTAGAGCAGATAGGTATTTCTCAGTCCGGAATCATAGTCCCGGATCACAGTCTCTGCTGCCCGTCTCTGTTCCTCATTCAGGGAAATATTCCGCGCGGATGAAAAGCTTCCCAGGTGTCCCGGTTCCTTCGGCGCCGCTTTTAATTCGACGATCTCTTTTTCCACCAGCGGTTTTAATGTAGCGGATGTGACGCCGAGTTTCTCCGATGTGAGCTTTAACGGCAGTTCATCGTTTTCCAGGAGCGCCCGGTAAAGCCGGACTCTTGCCCGGAATTTCTTCTTTTCCGCTTCTATGAGCAGCGTCTCGATCTCCTCCCGGGGTTTTAAGGAGACGATCACCCGCTCCTCCCTGGGCGTCACTTTCACCTTCACGGGGAGGACCGTCCTTAACGCCTGGTTCATCGTGGTCGCATAGCGGTCCTTCATCCAGAACGCCAGACAGATCATCTGGGTACGGATCGGGACCGCACCTTCCTCCACCGACATGATCTCTTTCATCTTTTCCGGGTCGTAGTCCGTCTCCGTCGAGAGCCCGACGACGATGCCCTTCCGCACCGTGTCACCCTTTCCGAACGGGACATTTACCTGTACCCCCGATTTTACAGCTTCTCTCAGATGGGCCGGGATCCGGTACTGGAAGATCCGGTCCACATTTTTTACAGAAAGATCAATGATAATGTCCGCGTACTGTTCCAATCCGGGTCCCTCCTTTCTTTGAGAAGCTTTATAGCAGTTTTTATGTTACTTCTCTTCCAGTTCCGCAAATTTGTCCGCGACAGCGGAAAGTCCCATGGAGTTGGATCCTTTAAAGAGGATACAGTCTCCGTCTTTTACTTCCTGCTCCAGATACTTCACCATCTCGTCGCGGTCTAAAAACTCCACGACCGGGATCTCCTTCACCGCACGGACGCCTTCCGCAAGACACTTGCTCGCCTCTCCGAGTGTCACAACGAGATCCACCCCGGAATTTGCCGCGTATTCACCGACCTCCCTGTGGTAGGCCAGATAATTTTCTCCGAGCTCCTTCATATCCGCAAGGACAGCGATGTGGCGCTTTCCGGTGAGTCCCTTAAATACATCGAGCGCCGCTTTCATGGATGCCGGGCTTGCATTATAGGAATCGTCCATCACCGTGAAGCGTCCGTCCGCATAGACCTGCTGGCGGTGTTTGAAGCCGTGGAACGTTAAAAGTCCCTCCGCTGCCTCCGCCATCGTCATGCCGCGCTCACAGCAGACCGCGATGGCCGCCATGGCATTCATCACATTGTGCATGCCCATGACATTCAGGCGGATCTTCTGTGTCTTTCCGCCGTGGAGCGCCGTAAATTCAGCTTTTCCGTCCGTGAGGACGAGATCCACCGCGCGGTAATCACAGTTTTCACCGGTTCCGTAGTAGACGGTCTTCACGCCGTCCTTTCCTTTTGTCTTCTGCAGCATATCGTCATCGCCGTTTAAGACGAGAACGCCGCCGTCGGAAAGTCCGTCCTGGATCGTCATCTTTTCTTTATAGATATTCTCGCGCGATCCAAGCTGCTCGATGTGGGTGATCCCGATATTTGTGATCACTGCGATATCCGGCTTTGCGATCTGCGCGATCACGGTGAGCTCGCCCGGCTCGCTCATTCCAAGCTCCAGGACACCGACTTCATCCGCCTTTGTGATCTCGGACACAGTGATCGGGACGCCGACCTGGCTGTTGCTGTTTCCCGGAGTCTTGTATACATGGTAACGGGCAGAGAGGGCCGCTGCGATCATCTCTCTCGTCGTAGTCTTTCCGACACTTCCTGTAACGCCGACGATCGGCAATGTCAGGCGCTTTCTGAGATAACGTCCCACTGCCTGGAGCGCTTTCTTCGTGTCATCCACAGCGATCCATGCGCAGGAAGTCTTTTCCATCTCCTCTGTCTTCGCGTTCTGCTCACTTGTGAGGACAGCGCCGGCGCCGTTTTCAGCCACCTGCGGTAAAAAACGGTGCGCATCGACCTTCTCACCGATGATCGGCACAAAGAGGTCTCCTGCCTCCACCTGTCTGGAATCCAGACGGATCTTATTTAACAGGGCATCGTTGTTTCCGGAGAGCAGCACGCCCCCGGTGGCACGAACGATATCCTGAACACTTACGTTCTCCATTACTTTCCAATCTCCTTTACTGCCTCTTCCACAACTTCCCGGTCAAGGAAATGGTGCTTTACTCCCTCGATCTCCTGGTAGTCTTCATGGCCTTTTCCGATGATCGCGATCATGTCGCCTTCCTCAGCGTTGTGGATCGCGTAAAAGATCGCTTCCCGTCTGTCCGGGATCACGATATACTTTCCGTCCGTCTTTGCAAGACCAACTTCGATATCTTTGATAATGTCCTCATTCTTCTCAAACCGCGGGTTGTCGGCTGTGATGATGCAGAGATCCGCCATCTTTCCGCCGATCTCGCCCATGGAATATCTGCGGTCCCTCGCACGGTTTCCGCCGCAGCCGAAGACGCAGACGAGACGCTTCGGATGATAATCCCGGAGTGTCGAGAGCAGGCTTTCCATGCTGACCGCATTGTGCGCGTAATCGACGATCACGCTGCACGTTTTTGACACATAGACGATCTCCATGCGGCCGTCCACGCGGACATTTTCAAGGGAAGTAAGGACTGCTTTCTGCGTTTTTTCATCCAGGTTTCCGCTTCCGCCGGAGAGCGCAAGAGAGCACACTGCGAGAGCCGCAAGAGCGTTGTCCGCATTGAATTTTCCCGGCATTCCCACACGGACTCTGCCGTTGAGCGGTCCGTGGACGGAGAATTCGATCCCCACGAAATCATGGTCTGACGCATAGTGAATGTCATCACCTGTAAAATCTGCATTCCCGCCCAGCGCGTATGTCACCAGTCTGCAGGATGCATCACGGGTGATCTCCTCATAGTGGTCGGTCAGACGGTTCACGACACCTGTTTTGCAAACAGTCAGAAGTCTTGATTTATAGAAAAGATATTCCTCGAAGCTCTTATGCTCCTTCGGCCCGATATGGTCCGGGGAAATATTTGTGAACAGGCCGTAATCAAACATGATCCCGCCGACTCTGTGCAGCATCAGTGCCTGGGAGGAAACCTCCATCACGCAGCACTCGCAGCCGGCCTCCACCATCTTGTGGAAATACTCCTGCACCACATAGGATTCCGGAGTCGTATTGGAGGTCGGGAATTTCTCATCCCCGATGACAGCTCCGTTCGTTCCGATAAGCCCGGTCTTCTTTCCGGCGGCTTCCAGGACCGCCTTGATCATGTAGCTCGTCGTGGTCTTTCCCTTTGTCCCGGTGATCCCGATCGTGATCAGCTTCTCCGCCGGATAGCCGAATCTCGCCGCGGAGAGTTCCGCCAGTGCAAGTCTTCCGTTTTCTACCCGGATCACCGTCACATCTGCCGGGACTTCCACTTCTTTTTCTATCACGAGGACCTTGCAGCCCGCCTTTAACACATCCGGGATAAACTCGTGGGAATCCCTGGTGCTGCCCTGAATGCACACGAACACAGAATCCGGTCTCGCCTTTCTTGAATCATAGATCACTTCATCCACGTTCTGATCCAGACTGCCGGAAACCAGAACATATTTCATGCGTTTTAACCAATCTCCAATTACCACTGTCGTCATCCTTTCCCATAACCCGCACAGGCGGGAACAAAAAGCGCCCGCCTGCAAGTTTTCTTTCACTTTTATAATTTAGAACAGTCCTGTGATCTTTCCGTTCTCATCCACGTCGATATTGTCCGCCGCCGGTTTTTTCGGAAGTCCCGGCATTGTCATGATCGCACCTGTGAGCGCAACCACAAAGCCGGCACCCGCGCACACATAGACGTCGCGCACCGTCAGATCAAATCCCTCCGGACGTCCCAGCTTCTTCTGGTCGTCAGATAAGGAATACTGGGTCTTCGCCATGCAGACCGGAAGATCGCCGAATCCCATCTCTGTGATCTTTGCGATTGCCTTTTTCGCCGCCGGGGAATAGCTTACGCTTCCGGCTCCGTAGATCTCCTTCGCGATCGTCTCGATTTTGTCGGAGATTCCCATCTCATCCGGATATAACGGAGCGAAATCGCTCTTCTTTGTCTCCAGAGTATTTAATACCTTCTTTGCGAGCTCGATACCGCCGTCGCCGCCTTTTGCCCATACTTCGGACAGAGCGAACTCACATCCTCTCTCCTCGCAGAAATTCCGGATAAACTCGTACTCCGCCTCGGTGTCTGTGAGGAAGGAGTTCAAGGTAACTACGACCGGAACGTGGTATTTCTGGATATTCTCGATATGTTTCTCCAGGTTTACGATTCCCTTCTTTAACGCGTCAAGGTTCTCCTCGGAGAGCTGGTCCTTCGGAACACCGCCATTATACTTTAATGCGCGCACGGTCGCAACGAGAACGACTGCGTCCGGATGGATGCCGGCCTTGCGGCATTTGATATCGAAGAACTTCTCAGCTCCGAGATCCGCGCCGAATCCTGCCTCCGTGATCGCAACGTCAGCAAGTTTTAATGCGGTTCTTGTTGCCATAACGCTGTTGCATCCGTGGGCGATGTTCGCGAACGGTCCGCCATGTACAAGGGCGCCTGTGTGCTCCAGGGTCTGGACCATATTCGGCTTGATAGCGTCTTTTAAGAGCGCTGCCATGGAGCCGACTGCGTTGAGGTCCTTCGCTGTCACCGGTTCTCCCGCGAAATTATATGCTACGATGATCTTTCCGAGACGTTCCTTTAAGTCCTTCATATCCGTCGCCAGACAGAGGATCGCCATGATCTCGGAGGCAACCGTGATCACAAAGTGGTCTTCACGGACAAAGCCGTCCGCCTTTGCACCGAGGCCGACAACGATATTTCTGAGCACACGGTCATTCATGTCCAGGCATCTCTTCCAGAGGATCTGTCTCGGGTCGATCCCAAGTGCATTTCCCTGCTGGATGTGGTTGTCCAGGAGAGCAGCCAGAAGGTTGTTTGCCGTTGTGATCGCATGGAAATCACCGGTAAAATGAAGGTTTAAGTCCTCCATCGGAACAACCTGGGCATATCCGCCGCCGGCAGCTCCGCCTTTGATCCCAAAGCACGGTCCGAGGGACGGTTCACGGAGGGCAAGCATTGCTTTCTTTCCGCATTTTGCCATCGCCTGGGCAAGTCCGATACTAGTGGTCGTCTTTCCCTCTCCTGCCGGAGTCGGGTTGATCGCTGTCACCAGAACGAGTTTTCCGTCCGGTCTGTCTTTGATCTCCTGCCAGAGCTCATTGGAGATCTTTGCCTTGTACTTTCCATAAAGTTCCAGGTCATCCTCAGTGATTCCATACTGGGATGCAACGGTAGTGATCGGGAGCATCTTTGTCTCCTGTGCAATCTCGATATCGGTCTTCATAATCGGTATCCTCCTTTTGTAGTAGCATAACTTTTCAGTGGATCTGCGCAGTTCGCGTCCGGCAGCCGTCTGATATCCACACAGCTGCCGCAGTTCCTAGTATCCTGCTTCCAGGAATTCTTCGAACTCTTCCATGGACATTAAGATCTTCCTTGGCTTCGTTCCTTCTTCCTCACCTACAACACCGGCCTCGGCAAGCTGATCCATGATCCGGGCAGCGCGGTTAAAGCCGATCTTGAACATTCTCTGCAGCATACCGATCGACGCTTTATCCTTTTCGATAATGAACTTGCCCGCGTCCGTAAAGAGCGCGTCCCGTTCATTCTGTCCGCCCGCTCCTCCTCCGAAGGAGGACTGGCTCAGTTTCTTTTCGATTTCCGTGTTATATCCTGCATCCGTGTTCTGTTCTTTTAAGAACTCGGTTACATTTGATACCTCGCCGTCCGAGACGAAAGCGCCCTGAACACGGAGCGGTTTCGGATAGCCGGACGGGTAAAACAGCATATCGCCGTTTCCTAACAGTTTCTCCGCGCCATTCATATCGAGGATCGTTCTCGAATCCACGCCGGATGCGACAGAAAAGGCAATTCGTGACGGCACGTTCGCCTTGATCACGCCTGTGATGACGTTGACGGACGGACGCTGGGTCGCGATCACAAGATGGATCCCCGCAGCGCGGGCGAGCTGTGCTAGACGGCAGATCGCGTCCTCCACCTCATTGGAAGCGACCATCATAAGATCCGCCAGCTCATCGATAATGATGACGAGCTGCGGCAGTTTCTTCGGGATCTGATCAGCAGGGATATCCCCGCTCTCCGCCAGAGTCTGAACCTTCGCGTTATATCCCTTCAGATCACGGACATTTGAGGCCGCAAATTTGTTGTAGCGGTCCATCATCTCCGCAACTGCCCAGTTGAGCGCGCCGGCCGCCTTTTTCGGGTCGGTCACGACCGGGATCAGAAGATGCGGGATCCCGTTATATACAGAAAGTTCCACCACCTTCGGGTCGATCATGATGAGTTTTACGTCATCCGGTGACGACCGGTAGATGAGGCTCATGATCATTGTATTGATCCCCACGGATTTACCGGAACCTGTCTGTCCTGCGATCAGAAGATGCGGCATCTTCGCGAGATCCGCAACGACGACCTGGCCGCCGATATCCTTTCCGACGGCGAACGCCAGCGTTGACTTATGGTTTTTAAATTCCGGGCTCTCCAGAAGATCACGCAGATATACGATGCTGTTGACCTTGTTCGGGACCTCGATCCCGACGGCCGCCTTTCCTGGGATCGGCGCCTCGATACGGATATCCGCCGCCGCGAGATTCAGCTTGATATCGTCCGCTAAAGACAGGATCCTGCTCACCTTCACGCCCTGTTCCGGGTGAAGCTCATACCGGGTGACCGTCGGGCCGCAGCTGATATTCGTCACAGTGACCCCAACGCCGAAGTTCCGGAGTGTCTGCTGAAGTTTGATCGCGGTATCCTTAAATTCCTGCCCCGACTGTCCCGTCACAGGAACACCTTTCTTTAAGAGATCAAGCGGAGGGATCACATACGGTTTCTTCGGTTTTTCCTCCGTCTGTTTGATCTCCTTTAAGACTTCGTTTCCTGCCTCTTCTCTCTCGGCAGCTTCCCGCTTTCTCGCTTCCGCTTTTTTCTTTATGATCTCTTCTGTGTCCGTTTCGATCACCTTGCCGGAAGCGGTCACGACCCTGCGCCTGTCGTCTGCAGATTCGCGGGCTGCCGGACGGTCCGGTGAACGATCTTCCTGGTACGTCGGCTGTTCCATGTCTGACTGTCCGGATGCAGCCGGCGCCGGTTCCACGATCGGATCCGCCGGTCCTGGTCCGGGCTCCGGGATCTCCTGTACTTTTGACGGACTGGTTTCCTCAGCCCATTCGTCCGTTTCGCTGTCGTCATGGAACTCTGTCACAGGACCATCGTGCTCCGCACTCTCCGGATGGGCCGCTCTGTAAGCGCGGCTTCCCGGCTCCGCAGCCGCCTGGATCCAGTAATCGTCATTTTCCACATACGGCTCCGTATCGAGAAGTTCATCATCTGTCAGATCCATCACGGACTTTTCTTCTGAAATCCGGGACGTTTTCGGAGTTTCCACGGTTTCAGATACGGATACAGGTTCGCTTTCAGCAGCGGCAGCGGTCATTTCCCCGCTCTTTGCTCCTGTCTCCGCTTCTATTTTCTGTCCGCCCTCTGCGGATACCGTCTCCGGCATCTCTGAAGGTTCCCGGTTCTCTGCGCTCTCATTCTGCTCCGGAGTCTCTGAGCGGAAGATCTTTGCTTTCCTCTCTGCGTCTCTTCTCATCGCGGCGAGGATCTCACCGTCCTCCCCAGACTCCCCGACAGGGATATCCGGAATGTTGGATAAGACAGACACCTTCGGTTTTCTCTCCCAGGCTTCCGTCTCCCTCTTCTTTTCATCCGGGAAAAGATCCGGATCATCAAAGGCATTCTCCCCATGACGGATAAACACGTCCTCGTCCTCACGGGTTCCGGCCGATGCCGGAGCTTCCGCAAACGGAACTCGTTCTGTATTCTTTGCAGTCTCTTCCGCCGGACGGGATTCCGCCGTTCTCTCTTCCCGGGAGACATCCGCCTCCTCAAGAGGACGTCCGCCCATCGTGATCTTTCCTTTGAAGATATCGGCCGGATCCGGCTGCATCTGCTTCGCCTCTGATCTTTGACCCTGTTTTTCCTCATGATATGTACCGGAGGCTGCTTGTTTCTCCTCCGTCACGTCCGTCTCAGAAACCGCCTCGGCATCCACAACCCCCATATATCCGCCGGCGATCCCGCCGAAATCCGGATTTTTCGAGAAATCCGTCGCCGCAAGGTTTACACCCTGGACGCGCTGTTCTTCCCGGAGTCTGCGCTTTTCAGCCTGGCGCTCCTCATGGATCTCTTTTCTTCTGCTGTAATCTTCCTTCGCGTACTGGTAGGCTTTCCCGCTTCCGCTCTTCACCGCGGACACGAACGATCTCTCCGTGATGCATACCAGGGAGATGATCATGAACATGATGAGGACCACATAGGCTCCGATCGTTCCGACCGCTGTGTGAAGGATCATGACGAGGACGCCGCCGATCACACCGCCGCCGAGTCCGCTCGCGCCGGCAGACTGGTAGATATCGAGGATCGTCTGCCCTTCCTGGTATCCGCCTCCAAAGATCAGCTGCGCAAGTCCGCAGAGCACGATCAGCAGGACCTCCACCGCGATCATCTTGTAGACCGCGCGGATATTTCCCTTATTTGAGGCGTAAAATAACAGCTCCGCGAAAAGCAGGAGCGGTGCAAGATAGCCGATACAGCCAAATACACCCAGCATGATCTGGCTGAAGAAATTCCCGAGAAATCCGCAGATATGGAAGTTGCTTAAAAATAACAGCACACATACCGCGAATGTTCCGAGGATCACCGCTTCGGATTGTAAAAATCCGGTGTCCTCCTCGTACTCCGGTTCCGGCTCTCTCTTCTTTGCCGTGGATCTTGTCTGATTTTTTGCTGTCTTATTTTTAGACGCCTGTGCGGATCTTCCTGTTGTCTTCGCTGTTGATGATGATCTCGTTCTCACAGACGTCTGTGATTGTTTTGTCGTTTCTTTTTGTTTCCTGGTTCCAGCCAAGTGCTTTTCCCCCTTTTATTTTACAGGGCAAGTACCCCAAAGTATAGTATACAAAAAAAATTTTCAAAATGCAACCGTAAGAAATCACAAACCGAACATATTTTCGATTTCAGATTTTCTACCTGTGGGAAACAACGTTTTCTTCCATCATCCTGTTTAATCTCCCGATCGCGTCCCGGATCCCGCCTTCCCCGTCGATAAGGCCGCACTCCACCGCCTCTTTTCCGACAAGTACGGTCCCGAGATCCTTTGTCAGCATTTTTGTATTGTGCATGAGCTTTTTCAGTCTTTCCCTGTCGATCCGGCTGTGCTCCGACACAAAACTTATGATCCGCTCCTCGATCATCTCAAAATATTCATACGTCTGTGCCGTTCCGATCACCATCCCGCTCATGCGCACCGGATGCACCAGCATCGTTCCGGTCGGCACAATAAAAGAATAATCCGATGCCACTGCAAGCGGAACTCCGATCGAATGGCTGTCCCCGATGACAAGAGACACCGTCGGCTTGCTTAAGGAGGCGATCATCTCCGCCAGTGCCAGTCCGCAGCTCACATCTCCGCCGATCGTGTTGACAAGGATCAGGACACCGCCAATCGTCTCATCGCTCTCCACCTTGGCGAGCTCCGGCAGGATATGTTCATATTTCGTCGTCTTTGTGCTTCCCGACAGGTTCTCATGTCCCTCAATCTCCCCGATGATCGACAAAAGATGGATCCTCTTTCCGTTCTCCTCAAGCGTCGCCTGACCGTTCTCCCGGATCCGTTCCTCCTCCGCCTTTATCCCCTTCTGTTCCTTTTCATTCATATCAAAAAACTCCTTTCCGACATACCAGGTATCCCCAGTATGCACAGAAAGGAGTTTTCCTATCCATTCCATTTCAGGAAATCATATTCTGTTTTGAGTCATTCTCCGTTTTAAGAACGGTTTCCGATCACATCCACGATACAGATCGGTGTGCGGTAATTCCAGGTCGAGATCTTGATCCCGCTCCGGCGGCTCGCCGCATTGATGACCTGCCCGTTTCCGATATACATTGCAACATGATTGATCCTTCCACGGCTGTTTCCGTAGAATACCAGATCACCCGGACGCATCTCGCTCGACTTGATCCGTTTTCCGCTCTTTGCCTGGGATCCGGAATAATGCGGGAGGGAGATTCCGAAGTTTTTCATAACGGACATCGTAAATCCGGAGCAGTCCGCTCCCTTTGTGAGGCTCGTTCCGCCCCATACATACGGATTTCCAAGGAATTTCATCGCGTAGTTTACGATCCGGCTCCTTAAGGACGCGCTCTCCTCCGTCGGCGAGAACTTGATCGCCTCGGAAAGGGCGTACCGTACCTCTACGAACTCGGAAGATACATAGGCCGCCGAGATCTCATCATCTCCGTCTCCCTCGCCACTCTCATCAAATTCGATCTTTACCCAGCCGTCAAGCT
This sequence comes from Clostridium sp. CM74B_53, assembly GCF_036318045.1. Classification (NCBI taxonomy): domain Bacteria; kingdom Bacillati; phylum Bacillota; class Clostridia; order Eubacteriales; family Clostridiaceae; genus Clostridium; species Clostridium sp. CM74B_53. The sequence continues at coordinate 54,737 of NZ_JAWQDE010000015.1, forward strand.
GTTCTGCGACATGGTAGCGCTCGTTCTCAGAGATCTGTGTCCAGATCTTCGCATCGGTGGACGGCTCCGTTCTCGCATTCAGTCGGTCCGCATGGACGATCGCCATTAACTCCGCATGGTTCATCGCCGCCTGCTTAGCCTCGTCTCCGGTGAGGATATAATCGCTCTTTACATATCCGGTGATCCCGCCCGAACTGATCTTGTACCAGCCGTTCGCATCCTCCAGGATCTCGCATCCGGCATAGCTCGGGAGTTTTCCGATGATCTTCTCATTTTCCCCGGCACCAGCACGGATATTCAGATAGTTTGAGACATTGGAAACACCGGGACGGTCATAGAAATTTAAGACCATCGCTTTCATATCCAGCTTGTTCGCCTCATTCATACAGAAGCGTTTCTCCGCATAATCCGCAGAGATGTAACCGCCGGAGATCTTATACCAGCCGTTCTCTTCCCCGACGATCTCGTGGAGCTCTCCCTGCAGGCATTTTCCGACGATCTGTCCGTCTGTGGACGGAGTCTCACGGATATTCAGGTTATCCGCCGTAATATAGGCGCGCTCCTTCACGAGGTCCTTCGCAGCCTCTTTCGCCTCATCCCCGGTGAGGATGTATTCGGAGCTTGCATATCCCTCAACTTCCCCGGAGCTGATCTTTACCCAGCCATCCAGAGTCTCTAAAATCTCACAGGCACTTCCGTCCGAGAGCGTTCCGACGACATTCGCCGCTCCGTCCGGGTCTTTTCTGATATTCAGGTATCCTGTCACCTTCGCGATCCCGAGATTTGAATAGGAATCGATCACTTCCTGGATCTTCGCATCTCTCGCCTCAGACTCTGATTCGATCTCAGCGCGGCTCTCCTCTTCCGCCGCAAGGGAAGACTCCTCCGCACTCTCGCTCTCCGCCGCCGACTCGGAAGCCGCCTGTGCTGCCGCCATCTTTGAGCGGACCGCAGTCACAGCCTTTCCTCCGAACAATACCGCCAGAGCGATCACCGCAAGAACTGCTGCGCCGATCACCAGGATCCCGTAGTGTTCCCAGAAAGACGGTTTTCTTCTCCGCTTTCTGCTCGCTTTATTGATTGAATCCATATAGTTTACCGTATCTTTATCATCATTCATATGTTTCTCTCCATGCTGTTTCCGATTTCCGCTCCCCGTCTGTCACGTTCCGATCAGACGAAGCAGCGCGTTTTGTGGGCAGGGACAATTGTCCCTGTCATGCACATACAAACATTAGTGTAACATATCTGTAATCAAAAAGCAAAAAATTTTCTATTAAAAAATTGTGAACATGGCGTCACCCGGTGACTGTGCACGGTGCTCCTTCCCCGGGCACTGTCGTCAGCCGGAAAACAGATCCTGTATTTTTTCTTGCACAAGCGACATTTATAATTGAAAACATTGCTAAATTTTTGTATAATATTCTTAATTATTTGTCCATATTGTCTAAAGTTACAAAAGTCATGACTTTTCCGGCATATGGAATCGGATCTTCTGAACGCTTTCACGTTGTATATAAGTCTGATGCTTTTTACCGGCCGGACGCAGCCGGGATCTTATCAGACTGAGATAAATTCACCCAGGAGGTACCCCACATGAAACATTACACCAGCCCACGGATCCAGCGGGCACAGCTTTTTCTCATGAAAGTCTCCTCTTATCTTGAGATCGCCTGTGCCCTGATCCTGATCGTCGCGATCTGTATCGCGTTCATACCGGTCCCGCAAAACCTGTACAGTCTGTATCTTGACAACGGCTTTGATCTCTCAGACTTTATGAAGAAAAGTTTTGATCTCGTCATCGGTGTCGAGCTTCTGAAGATGTTCTGCCGCCATGATATCGACTCTATCGTCGAAGTTCTTCTCTTCTCTGTCGCAAGACAGATGGTCATCGATCACCTTGCCATAAAAGAGGCGCTCATCGGCTGTATTGCCGTCGCGATCCTCTTTGCTGTCCGCAGATTTCTCTTTGTGCCGATCCTCGACAATCCGGACGAAGCGGAACGAAAACTAGAAAAGGATCAGTACATTAAAGAACGGATCGCTGAGGCCATCTCCGCTTACAAAAAAGAAAATGCCTCAGTAAGTCTCAGGGAACGCGCGGAAGCATCCGTCAATACAGCCTCTGCAGATCCGCTCAGTGATAAGAGCGGAAACGAATAACAGGGTCTTTTGCGTCACAGGATTTCAACAAGTGAAAACAAAATGGAGCAGATCTTCTCTGCTCCATTTTTTCGTCTGATTCTTTTTACATCAGCGGTGCAATGAGCCGCATCGCCTTTCCGCAGAATTTATGGAGTGTCGGAAGTGCATCCACACTCTCCTTCGTCATCCGGACACATTTCTTTAATGTCTCATCAAAATCATACCGGATATCCTTCACGACCGGATTCTCATAGATATAAACACCGCATTCAAAATTCAGGTACTGGCTCCTGAAGTCCATGTTTACAGATCCGACGACTGCCTTCTCCCCATCACTGACGAATGTCTTGGAATGGACAAAGCCCGGAAGATACTCATATACCTTTACACCGGCCTCAATCAGCTCCGTATAGTAGGAATGTGCCAGCATGAACGCCGATTTCTTGTCCGGGATATGCGGCATGATGATCACTGTATCCACACCGCGCTTTGCCGCATAGGTGAGCGCCGTGATCATATCGTCATCCAGAACCAGATACGGAGTCATGATGTACACATATTTTCTCGCCTGGTAGATGATGTCCAGGTAGAGCTGGTGTCCGACCGGCTCCCCGTCGATCGGGCTGTCGGAAAACGGAATGGAAAAGCCGTCCATGTTGAGCTCCGGGGCGTGGAAATAATCGCCGGTGTCCAGATATCTGCTGTAATCGAAATCGGAGTCCAGCTTTTTCACACAGACGTCCCACATCTGGAGAAACATCACGGTAAAATTATTCACCGCATCGCCCTTTAAGCGGATCGCATTGTCCTTCCAGTGTCCGAAGCGGACTTTCCGGTTGATATACTCATCCGCAAGATTCACTCCTCCGGTATATGCCGTATGGCCGTCGATCACGAGGATCTTTCTGTGATCGCGGTTATTCTGGCTTGTCGAGATCGCCGGGCGGATCGGATTAAAGATCTGGCAGTGGATCCCCTTTGCCTCCAGCTCCTTCGGATAGTCATGAGGCAGATTTGAGAAGGAGTTCATTCCGTCGTAGAGGATCCGCACCTCGACACCTTCCTTCACCTTCTGCTCCAGGATCTTCACGATGGAGTCCCACATAACTCCCTTTGCGATAATAAAATACTCGATAAAAATATAGCGCTTCGCCTTCTGAAGCTCCTGGAGAACATCTTCATAGAAGTCATCTCCCAGCGGGAAATACTTGAAATTCGTCCGGTCCCAGGTAGGATAGCCGCCGCTCTCCTTCATATAATGGCTGAGATTAGAATTGCTCCGGCTCCTGAGTTCCAGTCTCTTACAGACATCCAGGTCCTGATCAAGGTAATGATCCGTCTTCTTTTTCACCTGTTCAATCCGTCTCGCAAAGATCTTCGTCTCTGTCTGGAGCTGGACAAACACATAAAACAGGGTTCCGAATACCGGGAACAGGAGGACCGGGACCAGCCAGGCCATCTTAAAGCTCGCATTCTGCTTTTCATTCAGGATATGGATCGTGAGGATCGCGCTGATCACAGCAAAGGAACCATATCCCCATGCCTGGTATCGCTTGTCCAGCCACACATAGACCCAGTACAGCACTGCCAGCTGCAGCGCGATAAATAAGAGGAAGAACGCAGTTCGTCCGAATACGACTCTCAAAAGTCCGCGTTTTCCCTTTCCCTTCATTTCATCCATTTCCATCATATATTATGCCTCAACTTATCTCGTCCATATCAGTCTCCGATCAGTCGGCTGATCTGCAAAACTGTTTTTAATCTTCCAGTGCCTGTCTTAAATCTTCGATAATGTCATCCACATCCTCGATCCCGACGCTCAAGCGGATCAGGGACGGATCGACTCCGGCCTCCACAAGCTGCTCATCGGTCAGCTGGCGGTGGGTATGGCTCGCCGGATGAAGGATGCACGTTCTCGCGTCAGCGACATGGGTAACGATCGCAACGAATTTCAGTTTGTCCATAAATTCGCCTGCTGCCTGTCTTCCGCCCTTTAAGCCGAAGGAGATCACGCCGCAGCTTCCGTTCGGCATATATTTCTCCGCGAGCGCATGGTACTTGTTGTCTTTGAGTCCCGGATAGTTGACCCAGGCAACATCCTCTCTCGCAAGCAGCCACTCTGCTACCTTCTGTGCATTCTCACAGTGTCTCGGCATTCTGAGGTGTAAAGTCTCCAGTCCGACATTTAAGAGGAAGGAATTCATCGGGGACGGGATCGATCCGAGGTCACGCATCAGCTGGGCTGTCGCCTTTGTGATGTACGCTTTCTTTCCAAAACGCTCTGTATATACGATTCCATGGTAAGACTCATCCGGTGTCGTAAGTCCCGGGAATTTGTCCGCATGGGCATTCCAGTCGAAGTTTCCGCTGTCAACGATACAGCCGCCGACAGTCATCGCATGGCCATCCATATATTTTGTCGTGGAGTGTGTCACGATATCTGCTCCCCACTCGAACGGGCGGCAGTTAATCGGAGTTGCAAACGTGTTGTCCACGATCAGCGGTACGCCGTGTTTATGCGCAAGGCGGGCAAACTTCTCGATATCGAGAACGACTAGCGCCGGGTTTGCGATCGTCTCGCCGAATACCATCTTTGTGTTCGGTCGGAACGCCTTCTCGATCTCCTCCTCCGGTGCATCCGGATCAACGAGCGTCACATCGATCCCCTGTTTTTTCATCGTAACGGTAAACAGGTTGGAGGTTCCTCCGTAGATCGTTGCCGCGCTGATGATATGGTCACCTGCGTTGCAGATATTGAAGGCTGCGTAGTAGTTTGCAGCCTGTCCGGAGGAAGTCAGCATCGCAGCGACACCGCCTTCCAGCTCGCAGATCTTTTCTGCGACTGCGTCGTTCGTCGGGTTTGCGAGTCTTGTATAGAAATATCCGTCCTCTTCCAGATCGAACAAACGCCCCATCTGCTCGCTCGTCTCATATTTAAAGGTCGTGCTCTGATAGATCGGGAGAACTCTCGGTTCCCCGTTCTTCGGCTTCCAGCCGCTCTGGATACAGATCGTTGCTGGTTTTCTCTTCTCTCCCATAATAATTCCTCTCTTTCCCCCGGACTGTGGTCCGATGTGTAAACTGACTATTATCATAGCACACTTTCTCTTCCGCTTCAACCTACCAAAGTCGTTACGCTGCCAGCATAATGATTGACTTCTCCCACAAAAAAGACTAAAATAAAGATAATATCCAGCGTCTGTTCTCACACAGCCGCTCACGATCCATATTCAGAAAGGAGTCTATTGCATATGGCATTTTTTACAGATATGAAGCGCAGTCTCACGGAGGCCGGAAAACAGGTCGCTCAGAAAACGAAGGAAGTTTCCGACACCGTTCAGTTAAAAACACAGATCTCCAGAGAAAAAGAGGCGGTGAACCGCCAGTACGCCCAGATCGGCAAGAAAGTCTTCGAAGCCGCAAACACAGCCGACGAGGAAGCTTACTCCGCAGAATTTGCCCTGATCCGTGAAAGCTTAAAGACGATCGATGAACTCCAGGACAAGCTCTCCACCCTGGAAGGATTTATCCACTGTCCGGAATGCGGTGCAAGGATCGAGAAGACCGCCGCTTTCTGCAGCAAGTGCGGTGCTAAGATCGCGGAAGTGATGCCGGAGGATGCTCCTGTCGACGTTGTCGATACTGCCGAAACAGCTGAGACAGCCGAAAACGAAACATCCAATGATACCTGCGCCTGCGAAGCGGTTCCGGATGAGAAATTCGAAGACGGATCCGCCGAGACTACGGCAAATGTGACCGAAGATCACGAATAAACCATCTGACAGAAAGAAAACCGGCGATGTCTGCAGGAATCCCTTTCCACGGATCCTAGCAGCAGCGCCGGTTTTCTTTTATTATTTTTCTCCCACAAACACCGTCACAAACGCACCCGCGCCCATGAGAACGATCCCGAATAAGATCTCCCAGATGGACAGGGAACCAAGCTTCGATACGAGACCCGTGTTGATAAAAATCGCGATCGGGGATGAGATCACAAGTCCCAGGATCGCACAGAATGTCTGAACCCCGTATTTTTCAAAGAGGAACGTGATCAGCTTTGCGATCAGGAAAATCCCGAGGATCACGCCGATCCCGAACGGAGCCAGAAGCAGGATCCCATCCTTCATTCCCATGAGATCAAACGCACGGAGATTGTCGAGGAATGTCTTGATCGTATTGATGATCGCGTAATAATATCCGAAGATCATGAGCATCATGGATCCGGATACGCCCGGGATCACCATCGTCGCAGAAGCCACAACTCCGAGAATAAATAAGATCACCATATTCACCGGAGTCACTGCGATCACGGTCAGAGCGTCCTTGCTCTCCTTTAAGAGCGGCATTCCACCGGAGATCACGAAGGCGATCACAAACGCCAGGATCCCGAACACGCCGATCCCGCCGGAAGTCATCTTTGACTTCATGGAGGAAATGATCGCAGGAAGTCCGCCGAGGATCAGACCCACGAACGCCATACATGTCACAAATGTGTGCTTGTCGAGCAGATATTCGATCGCATAGGTAAATCCCACGATCCCGATCCCGCAGCCGATGATGATCGGGATCAGGAATGCGATGTTCTTCTTAAACTCCTTAAACAGACCTGAAACCGCACCGATCAGCCGATCGTAGATGCCAAGGGAAACCGCCATCGTTCCTCCGGAAACGCCGGGAATGATGTTTGCGATCCCGATCATGACTCCCTTTATGATATTGCCAAAAAATTTCATGATAAACCTCCATAAATCTTTTGTCCGGATGATCCCATTCTCCATTTCCACACAGCGCAGCGATCTGCCGGGAACGTTCGGGTGTCTCATGCGCCCGACAGACCAGGCAGCTGCCGGTGTATCCGGCGTCTCTGCCTGGTCTGTGGTAAATCCTGTTTCATTCAGACGATCTGATTATACACGATACGTTCCATTCCATCAATCACTTTCGCTGACTCCGATCCCCTGGTTTACAGATTTATTCACGATCTGATCGTAATTTAACGTCTGATCCAGGAATTCCGGGATTGTCGTTCCAACGAACCGGTACAGGCGTTCTTCCGGAGTTCCGGTCAGAACCTCATCTCCCGACGGTTTCAGTTCCACATAGATCTCGATCCCGCTCTCATATGTGCAGAGGCGGTTTCTCTGGAGAAGGTTATCCGAGGCACTCGCCGAAAGGACCTCTTCGATCTTCTTTCTGTTTTCCTCCGATCCATCGTTTACGATCGTGATCGCCCGGTAATTGTCATCGTACGTTCTCGTCGCGATCGCCATTCCTTCGTCCGAAGAAACTTCCGCCTGCACCGCGCTCTCGTCAGCCACCATATCTGCCGCTAAGACAGACTCTCCTGTCTGAGGATCTGTCCCGGTCTGCTCCGTCTCATAGTCCAGCGGATACAGGATCTTTACAGCAGCCACTTCATCCACGGAGATTCTCTGCTCCACATCGAGACCCGCCTGTTTTAAAAGGGCGATCGTCTTTGTAAAGGACGGATAGACCGGGAAGAAGTTTACATTATTCATATCATCAAGGCGGAATCCAGAGGAAGTATTTCCGCGCTGTTTGCTGATCACGGTGAGGTATTCCTGCTCAGCCGTGGTGAGGAAGCGCAGCGCAGCCACCGGTGCATTTACCGCTCTCTCATTTAACGTCAGACCTGCAAGCTCATCCTGGTAGGCGGATAAGATCTCCGCCTTCATGGAATCGTCCGTCCTGAGCTCCGAGATGTCTCCATCCGTCATCCAGTAGATCCCCGTGATATTCTCCGGTGTGTAGGACATTACCGGATAAATGCCCTCTTTGTACTCTCTCGATGCGTAGAGTTCATCGAGACTACTTCCGAGTACCGAGCGCGGGATCATGTAGGAGCGGTAAACGGTTTTTCCGTTTTTCATATGGAAACTGACCTGCGCATAGATCATTCTCTCGCTGTCATCATAGATGGAAGTCGAATTTCCTTTGATCTTCGCCTCCCTCTGCAGCTTCGCCTCTTCCACACCGTGCTCCGCGAAGGCGAGGACTTTCGCGTAATCGGTAAGTTTCATGTTCTCATCCGCATAATTTCCGTAATCCAGATACTTCCATCCGTAGGAGGTTCCGTTCCGGTACGGAAGCCCATAATCGAGATCGTCAAGATAGGCATTGATCGATGCATAGTTAAAGTTCTTCTCGTTCGGAAGATACGAATCATAACTGATCGCATCCGTCCAGAAGATCCCGATCAGCAGAATGGCAAGGACTCCCCCTGCTGCTGTCTGGGCAAGATTCGAAAAGAGCTTCGAGAAATCGAAATGATAGATGATCTCGATCATGCAGCTCATGAGGACAAGTCCCAGGATAAAGCCGATAGCTGCCCAGGACAGGCTGTAGTAAATACTCCACAGCAGGATCGTCGCTGCCGTTGTGACCGGCACAAGGAGCAGGACTTTGATCGGGGCCTGCGTCTTTTTGAAGGCCATCGCTTTTCCGGCAGACTCTGAGGGGCGGAGCTTATAGAGGATTAGCGCCAGGACGGTGAGGAGCACCGCAGCAAGGAGGCCGATCACACAGAGCTTATAGAGTCCCATGCCCGTTCCCGTGCTTCCGATACTCATCTGGATCCTGGAATATCCATAATCGATATCATCAAAAAACTGATCTGAATGGAAGATCCGGAGTCCCGCTTCCATCAGTTTTGCATAATATCCGATCGGGGATCCGTACTCCGCAATCCATCCCATATCGCTATTTCTTCCGGTCGTCACAAAGAAAAATTCCTTCAGGACACTGAGTAAAAGGGAAATGGCCGGAGCATAGCCGTACAGAACACCTGCACCGAGGATCGAGATGAACAGGTTTCCCGTGAGCAGGACCGCGATCACCATCACAGCATAGATCAGTAAAAATCCTACCATATGAGTGGCGAACGCAGAGAGCATCATCTTCACGATGCTGCCTCCCTGGATCCCGTTTCCGCAGAAGATCGCAAATGCAGCGATCATGTTGATCAAATATGCCGCAAAGAGGATCAGGAAGCCGTCCAGAAACTTCACGGCAAACAGCTGCTCTCTTTTGACCGGGAGACAGTTGTAAAAGTCAACCTGCTTTTTGGAATGCAGATACAGAAATCCGGTCAGTCCGAGGATCATAGCCGCTGCTGCCACCAAAACGCACAGGAACGCATTCTCAAATCCAAGAACTTCTCCGACGAGGCGCAGGATCTTCGTGTGTTTCAGGGCATCTGCCCCGATCTCCGCATATCCGGTCCCGTTCACGAGCCAGTTTTCATACTCTTTTCCGATGCTCGCGATCCCCATGGCCGCCGCCATCGGCATTGCAAAGAAGAATGTGAGCAGGGAAAAAGCGACCGCCCAGAGTCTTCGTTTCATGTCCTCTTTCATAAGTTTAAAAAATAAGCTTTTTGATGTCATATCCTGCCACCTCCGTTTCACTGATAAAGATCTCTTCCAGTGAGAGCGGGATCAGTTCAAAGAACAGCGGTTCACACGCCGCCATCTGCTGCTCCACATTCTCTCTCGTCCCGCGCACCGTGATCGTCGCCAGGCTGCCCCGGTACTCTGTCTTCAAGATATCGAGACTGGTAAGGTCCTCCACCTTCACTCCTGGTTTTAAGACGCACTGGATCTTATGGATATTCAGTTTCATGTCATCGAGATCCTTTGAGAGCAGGATCCCGCCCTTGTGGAGAAGTCCGACATGGTCACAGATATCTTCCAGCTCCCTCAGGTTGTGGGAGGCGATGATCGGTGTCAGGTTCCGCTCCGCCATATCGTTCGCGAACAGGCTCTTTACCGCCTGGCGCATCACCGGATCTAGACCGTCGAAGGTCTCGTCACAGAAAATATAGTCCGTTCCCGCGCAGATCCCGTAGATGATCGAGAGCTGCTTTTTCATCCCTTTTGAGAACGTGGAGATCTTTCTCTTCTTTCCAAGGTCGAAGGACTCCAGGAGATGGAAAAATCTCGGCTCATCAAACGCCGGGTAGATCGTCTTGTAGAACTTCATGAGTTCCACCGGGGTTCCGTTCGCGAAAAAATACTGGTCGTCGGAGATATAGAAAAACTTCGACTTTACCTTCGGATTCTCATAGACGTTCTCCCCGTCGATCAGAACGGTTCCCTCGTCCGGTTTTAAGATCCCGCTGACCATCCTGAGAAATGTGCTCTTTCCGGCGCCATTCGTCCCGATCAGCCCGAACACGCTGCCCTCTTTGATCTTCGCATCGATATGGTCCACCGCTGTGATGTCATCAAATCGTTTGGTCAGTCCGCTTGTCTCGATCATTCGTCTCCACCTCCGTTCTTTCTTGCCGCCTCATACTGGATCTCCACCATGTTTTTGATCTCCTCTCCCGGGATCCCGACACGGATCGCCTCATCGATCATATCGCTCACCTTCAGGAGAACCTCTTTCTTCTTATTCTCTTTCATTGCCTGATTGTCTGCCACAAAACTTCCCTTTCCCTTCACTGTATAGATGTATCCCTGCCGTTCCAGCTCCACATACGCGCGCTGGATCGTATTCGGATTGATCGAAAGTTCCATCGCAAGGCTGCGCACGGACGGCAGCGGTTCATTCTCTTTCATCACGCCGAGCAGCATCAGCTCCTCGAGTTTCGCGACCACCTGTTCATAGATCGGCCGCCGGTCTTTGTAGTCTAACAGGATCATAAGCCTCCTCCTTTCCCGATTCTCTGCGTGATACACTCCTGATTTCCGGGCCCTGGGGCAGAAAAATTTCTGTCTGTTTATTCTTTCTAAGTGTATCAACACTCTTAATACAGTTAGTATAGAGAAAAAGACCTGTGAAATCAAGGAATATCACAGGTCTTTTTTCTTACGATTTATTTACGATGAAGCGGAAGCCGCTGCAAATGCAGCGCACTGCAAAAAGATCCCGGAAAACAGCCAAAGCTGTTCCCGGGATCTCAATACGATCTGATTCAATTTTGCAGATTACTGCTCGTTGTCATCGTAAAGCTTTACTAACTTCTCAAGGTAAGCGTACTTATCTTTCGCGTTCTGCTCAGCCTTAGCAAACAGCTTCTCAGCTCTTGCCGGGTTCTTCAGTGCGAGGGATGTGTAACGAACCTCACCCTTGATGAACTCCTGATAATCAACGGTAGCCGGCTTGCAGTCAAGGCTGAACTTCTTGCCCTCAGCTGCCGGGTTGAATCTGAAGAGGTTCCAGTAACCGGACTGAACAGCAAGTTTCTCCTCTGTCTGAGCCTTTGCCATACCTTTCTTGATACCGTGGTTGATACACGGAGCGTAAGCAATGATCAGGGACGGTCCCGGATATGCCTCAGCCTCAGCGATTGCCTTGATGGTCTGGTTCATATCAGCGCCCATGGAGATCTGTGCAACGTATACATAGCCGTAGCTCATAGCGATTGCAGCAAGGTCTTTCTGCTTAACTTCTTTACCGCCTGCAGCGAACTGAGCAACAGCACCTGTCGGAGTAGCCTTGGAGGACTGTCCGCCTGTGTTGGAGTAAACCTCAGTGTTGAATACCATGATGTTGATATCCTTGCCGCTTGCAAGTACGTGGTCAACGCCGTTGAATCCGATATCGTAAGCCCAACCGTCACCACCGAAGATCCACTGGGACTTCTTAGCCAGGAAATCTTTGTTCTTGACGATGTCCTTGCATGTCGGGCAGTCAACGTTCTCAAGAGCAGCTACGAGTTTGTCAGTTGCAGCACCGTTTGTAGCACCAACACCGAATGTGTCTAACCACTCCTGGCATGCAGCTTTTACTTCTGCTGTTGCGTTCTCGTTTGCAGCAACTTCCTCAACTTTAGCCTTTAAGCCATCGCGGATTGCCTGCTGAGCGAGTAACATACCATAACCAAACTCAGCGTTATCCTCGAACAGGGAGTTAGACCAAGCCGGTCCTTTGCCTGCCTTGTTTGCTGTGTAAGGTGTGGACGGTGAAGAGTTACCCCAGATAGAAGTACATCCTGTTGCGTTTGCGATGTACATTCTGTCACCGAATAACTGTGTGATCAGTTTTGCGTACGGCGGCTCACCACAACCAGCACATGCGCCGGAGAACTCAAGGAGCGGCTGTTTAAACTGGCTGCCCTTTACAGTTGTCTCTTTGAATTTATCGATTACATCCTGCTTGATGTCAAGTTTCTGACCGTAGTTGAATACTTCCTGCTCTGCAGCGTTTCCTTCAAGCGGAACCATTGTAAGAGCCTTCTCACCCTTCTTGCCCGGGCATACGTTCGCACAGGAACCACATCCGGTACAGTCAAGTGCGGAGATCGTCATAGCGAACTTGTACTCCGGCATACCTGTCATCGGGATTGTCTTTGTACCAGCCGGTGCGTTAGCAGCCTCAGCCTCTGTCATAGCTACCGGACGGATAACTGCGTGCGGGCAGACATAAGAACAGAAGTTACACTGGATACAGTTGTCCGGATTCCAAACCGGTACGTTTACTGCGATACCACGTTTCTCGTATGCAGCAGAACCGGACGGAGTTGTACCGTCAACATACTCTTTGAATGCGGATACCGGGAGGTTGTTACCTTCCTGAGCATTTACAGCAGCCTGGATGTTGTTTACGAAGTTGATAACATCCTCGCGGCCCTCTGTAGCGTGAACCATGTCAAGACCTTCGTCTTCACAGTTCTTCCAGCTCTCCGGAACTTTCACTTCTACAAGTCCCTTAGCGCCTGCATCGATCGCTGCCCAGTTCTTCATAACAACATCTTCACCCTTACGACCGTAAGTAGCCTTTGCAGCTGCTTTCATAAGCTCGTTTGCTTTGTCAGCCGGGATGATCTTTGTCAGCTCGAAGAATGCGGACTGAAGGATCGTGTTGATACGGGTCGGGCCCATGCCTGTCTCGATACCAAGTTTAACACCGTCGATGGTGTAGAATTTGATGTTGTGGTCAGCGATGAACTTCTTAACCTGTCCCGGTAAGTGTTTCTCAAGACCCTCAGCATCCCACGGGCAGTTGAGGAGGAATGTACCGCCGTCAACAAGCTCCTGAACCATGTTGTACTTGCGGATGTATGCCGGATTGTGGCATGCAACGAAGTTTGCTTTGTGGATCAGGTATGTGGACTTGATCGGAGTATGTCCGAAACGTAAGTGGGACATTGTAACACCGCCGGACTTCTTGGAGTCATAATCGAAGTAAGCCTGAGCGTACATGTCTGTGTTGTCGCCGATAATCTTGATGGAGTTCTTGTTGGCACCTACAGTACCGTCTGCGCCAAGACCCCAGAACTTACAGTTTGTAGTTCCTTCCGGAGTTGTAACAAGCGGAGCACCTAACTTTAAGGAAAGGTGTGTCACATCATCGTTGATACCGATTGTGAATCTCTGCTTCTCTGTATTCTCGTATACAGCAACGATCTGTGCCGGTGTTGTATCCTTGGAACCAAGACCATAACGACCTGTGAATACCGGAACCTTATCGAACTTGGAGCCCTTTAATGCTGCAACAACATCAAGGTATAACGGCTCGCCGATGGAACCCGGCTCTTTTGTTCTGTCGAGTACGGAGATCTGCTTAACTGTATCCGGGATTGTGTTGATAAGAGCCTCTGTGCAGAACGGTCTGTACAGACGAACCTTAACAACGCCGACCTTCTTGCCCTGTTTTGCAAGGTAGTCGATCGTCTCTTCGATTGTATCGTTTACGGAACCCATAGCGATGATAACGTGCTCAGCATCAGCAGCTCCGTAGTAGTTGAACAGTTTGTAATCTGTACCGATCTTAGCGTTTACTTTGTCCATGTACTCCTGTACGATTGCCGGAAGAGCATCGTAGTATGGGTTACATGCCTCTCTTGCCTGGAAGAAGATATCCGGGTTCTGAGCGGAACCTCTCTGTACCGGATGGTTCGGGTTCAGAGCGTTCTTACGGAATGCATCAATGGCGTCCATATCAGCCATTTCTTTTAAATCCTCGTAATCCCATGTCTCGATCTTCTGAATCTCGTGGGAAGTACGGAAACCATCAAAGAAGTTGATGAACGGAACTTTACCCTTTAATGCTGCAAGGTGTGCAACCGGTGTTAAGTCCATAACCTCCTGTACGCTGGATTCGCAGAGCATTGCGCATCCGGTCTGACGACAGGCGTAAACGTCGGAGTGGTCACCGAAGATATTTAAAGCGTGAGTTGCTACACAACGAGCGGATACGTTGAATACGCCCGGGAGCTGCTCACCAGCGATCTTATAGAGATCCGGGATCATAAGAAGAAGACCCTGAGAAGCTGTATAAGTTGTTGTTAATGCACCTGCTGCAAGGGAGCCATGTACGGCGCCGGCAGCACCTGCCTCGGACTGCATCTCGGTGATCTGTACCGGCTGTCCGAACATGTTTGTTCTTCCATCGGTTGCCCATTCATCGGTAGCTTCCGCCATCGGAGAAGAAGGGGTAATCGGGTAGATGGCTGCTACATCCGTAAATGCATAGGAAGCATGAGCGGCTGCATGGTTACCATCCATGGTTTTCATTTTTCTTGCCATAGTTGATTTCCTCCTGTAAAGTGTATAAATATGTAAATATTTATTAAACTTATGTGTTCCGCGTTTATCAGAACATCTATAAATTATTATAGCAATTTTTCCCTAAAATGCAAATCAAAAACGGCAGAATCATGTACCAAATCATAAACAATATTAAAATTTTTGCATTATCTTTTCATATTATGGAATGTTATCCGCATTGTGAGAATGTGCATTTGGTTAGTTTTGACAAACTCCCGTTCCGGAGCACTTCTCTCTTTTACAGATAATGATTTCTTTTAAATAAAAAGCGGTGAGGCAGGAAATCATTTTGATTCCTGTTCACCGCTTTTTTATATAAAGTATTCTTTTTATTGGTCCGACCATTCCCCGCTCTCAAGCAGGACCTTCGCTGCTGTCCTGGAGTGGGAGATCCGCTACTGTCCGTTCGGAGCGATCAGCCCCATATCGGACGGAGCCTGGTTCGTCTCCGCATGCGCTGCCGTTGTCTCCGGCGTATACCCCGGTCCGTAGTTGGATCCGGCGGACGGTGCTGCCGTTGTCGGCGCTGCTGTTGTCTCCGCTGCCGTTGTCGGTGCTGCTGTCTCTGCAGCCGTCGTCTCCGCTGCCGTTGACTCCCCAGCAGATTCAGACGGTGCTGCCGCTGACTCTGTGGACGGCGTTTCCGTCGCCGCAACCGTTCCGGAAGTATTTCTCTTGATCGTAGCCGCCTTTCCTTTATAAGTGCTGTTGTGGAGAAGGACATCGCTCACGACCTGCCCGTTCTTTTTCGTGATCAGGTTCGTCTGCCATCTGCTTCCCGGTGTTGCCGCCTTTGCGACAACTTCGGTACCCGGCTGGAGAGTCGGGTCTTCGACATAAGTCGGTGCCGGCGCGTCGAGTTCCTTGATCTTTTCGGAATGCATCGACACGGTCACGCCGTCCTCTAAGATCGGGTTTCCGTAAATGGAAACCGTCAGGGTCTGACCGGAGATGGACGCTTTGATGCCGATCGCTGTCTTTCCGTTATTCACAAACCGCAGATCCGGACCCGCATATCCGTCATAGCTTACCATCGCATCCTCGCCCGGTGTGACATAGGAAGGTTCATATGTGTGTGCATGGCGTTCCGTCGTCTTGAGTCCGGCAAATACGACCGCATTGTAGAGAGTTGAGGATACCTGGCAGACACCGCCGCCCGGCTCCTGAACCACAACGCCGTTGGAGTACGCACCCGCTGGTTTGTATCCTTTTTCTGTGGTACGGTTGCCTGTCATCTTATTAAAGGAGAATTCTTCTCCCGGCTGAAGGATCGTGCCGTTGATCGCCGCGCAGGCGAGACGGATATTTTCGTTTCTGTCCTTATTTGTCGTTGTCGTCGTCGTATATGTTCCGATCTTTTTGAAATTGTCGCGGGCCTGAGCTTCCGTGATCTCCGGCTGTACCTCGTTCGCCGTCGCCGTGATCGTCTTGTCGTACTCTCCCGCTTTCATCGCCGCCGTGATATCGGAGGCAAGTTTTTCCTGATCGATCTTCTTTCCGGTCTGGGCTCCTGCAAATGTAAATTTGCCGGTCAATTTATCATAGGAAGCGATCGAACCATTCTTCGGCTCAACATCCCACTTTGCGGCCAGCGCTTTTACCTCGACCTGGACCGCGTCATCAAGGTCATCCGTCTGAACAGTATAGTCGCCGGATTCCTTCTTTGCGAGTGCCTCTTCGATCACCGCATCTACATTTGCTTCCATAAGGTTCGGAAGTTCTTCCGTGCTGTCACCGAAGGTCACCTTCATCTTCCATCCCATATCTGCAAGGACCTTCTCCATCGCCTCGGATTTTGTGAGACCGTGGATCTGGATCCCGTTTACCGTGATCTCCGCTTCGATCTCTGTCTCCGGCTCCGTCGTTGTCTCCTCCGTGGATGTTTCGGATCCCGCGTCCTGTTTCCCGGACCTTGCACAGCTCTGGAGTCCGACTGCCACGCAGATCAGAAAGATCACGACGCCGATCGCGATCAGGACGATCTTTGCCATATCCGGTCCCTGACCTCTTCCTCTTCCCCGGCCCCGTCTTCTTCCGGAGCCTCCTCTTCTTGCCCCGGTTCCCTTATTCCGGGCATTCTGTACCGCCATGATGCGGTCTGCCGCGCTGGACTGGCGGGATCTTCCGCCCGCTCTGCTGTTTCTGAATGTGTCACTCATTGCTCTCACCTTTTATTTTTGTTTTCAGGACGGATCTTCTCTCTATCCATCCGTTTTTCTGAATCCGAATCCGCGCGAAGCTTCCGGCTCTTACAGGCAGCCGATCCCGGTACAGAAAATGTATCGGGACATCGTTTCCGCAAAACGCGCAGATATACAGGTAGTAGTATAGCATAATTTAAGAAAAATGGTATAACAGAAATCTTAAATTTTATTCACAATTTTGTCTCAGATATGTTAAAATAAGGTAACAGTCTGCTGTTCGTCATTGATGTACAGCATCGCAATTACAGATCAAGAAAGGAACTTCTGATATATGAAACTCATCGACCTTCACGTTCACTCTACCGCCTCCGACGGCTCCTTGACTCCCACCGAGGTCGTAAACCGTGCAGCCGGTCTCGGGCTCACCGCCATGGCTCTCACGGACCACGATACGGTCTCCGGGATCGACGAGGCGTTAAAAGCCGCAAAGGACCTCGATATGGAGGTCATTCCCGGGATCGAGGTCTCCTGTATCTATAAAGAAAAAGAGATCCATATCCTGGGTCTCTACATTGATCATACGAACCCGGAGCTTCTCTCCTTTTTAAAAGAAGCTTCCCGGAAACGATATGACCGCAATATGGAAATGCTCGCCGCCTTCAATAAAGATGGATTTGAGATCACTGTGGAAGATCTCCACTGCGGGAATCCGAAAACCGTGATCACTCGTGCCCACTTTGCGAGAGCGCTTTTAAAGCGGGGATATGTGTCCTCCGTCGATCAGGCGTTCCGGAAATACTTAAACCCGGACCGACCGTACTACCGCTCCAGAGAGCTCATCACGCCGGAGGAAGTCCTTAACGCTCTCCAGGCCGCAGGCGGTTTCCCGGTCCTCGCCCATCCGCTCCAGTATAAGCTCGGCTGGGCAGGCACAGAAGAGCTTGTCTCCATGTTAAAAGAGCATGGTCTTTGCGGTCTCGAATGTTTTCACTCCTCCAACAATCAGGATGAAAGCGGAAAGCTCCGGAAGCTTGCAA
The DNA here is from genome assembly GCF_036318045.1 of Clostridium sp. CM74B_53. NCBI lineage: Bacteria > Bacillati > Bacillota > Clostridia > Eubacteriales > Clostridiaceae > Clostridium > Clostridium sp. CM74B_53. The sequence goes on from NZ_JAWQDE010000015.1 coordinate 72,578, forward strand.
AAAAATACGCTCTTGCACCCACAGGCGGCTCCGACTTCCACGGTGCCGCAAAGCCCGATATCGAGATCGGATCCGGACGCGGCGGGCTGCGGGTCTCGGCGCTTTACCTGGACGACATCAAGCTTTCTATGTTTATGGCCGGAATCGGAAGATCTTAGACATGTAACACGTTCCGCACAGCCTGCGAGATCTTCGCCGCCAGCTTATGATCTCTCCCACCGGATGTGATTCCGATGACCGTGTCGCCATCCTTCGCAATCCCCGGAAAATAAAAATCACATTGATCCCGGTCCGACGCATTGTTGACCGGGATATTTTTTTTGCGGCATTCCCGGACGACCTGTGCGTTTACCTCCGGGGTGGCGGCGGCAAGAACGAATGTGAATTTATCTGTCTCCATGGGATCTGCTGAAATTGCTTCCGGCTCTTTGATCTCATACTTTTTCCTTTTCCAGATGATCCGGCAACTCCCCGGGGTCACCTTTCCTGATTTTCCTTCCTCTTCCGCATACACGGTCCCGGCATCCAGCTCCAGCATTTCCAGAAGCTCCTCACCCACCTCCGGTGCCACAACAGTGATCTCACATCCGAACTCCAACAGCGTCCGGATCCGCCTTGCAGCGATCTTTCCGCCGCCGACTACGAGGACACGACGCCCTTCCAGGTTCACAAACAATGGAAAATATGCCATTTTTCCTGATCCTTTCCCTGTTTTTGGTGCATTTTCGACAGTCCGTCCAGCTTCCGCCCGATGTTCCCCATAAATTCCATAAAAATCCAGTTTAGATTGTTAAATTTTTATCTATTCCGTCGATTGTTTTTTCCCTACTCATCTGGTAGAATTCAAATCGTTAAAAGAAAAACGAAGTGACAAAGTAAAACATGAGTAACTGTGGCAGTTACAAGCAACCTTTAAGGAGGTAATCATTATGAAATTAAAAATGAGAAATATTTCCAATCTTGATACATTTTTCAAAGCCATCAATCAGTGTGACGGTGCTGTTGAGTTAAGTCTTCCGGAAGGCGGAAGCGTAAACTTAAAGTCCAAACTCAGCCAGTACTTCTCCATGGCTACCGTTTTTTCCAACGGAAACATCAAGGAGTTAAGCCTTACCACACACAACGATGAGGATTCCAAGCGTCTGATCCAGTACATGGTTCAGGGCTGCTGATCCATTTAAGCCATAACAAACCCTTTACCGGCCAGATTGGAGAGCAGTTCTTCCTTCTTTGCGAAGAAGGTTCCCTGTGCCATCTGGCTGCTTCCCCCGCCTCTCCCGGAGAGTTCCCCATTTAATTCCTTCGAGAGAGCGCGCATGTCCTCGCTCTGGCTCCCCAGAACATAAGAGAATCCCCCATTCACACTTTCTGACAGGGCGAGGACAATTTTCCCCTTCTTTCCTTCGAGCGCGAAGTTCACAAAGTGACGGAGTTCCGTCATATCGAGATCATTTCCGAGGTAACAGATCTTCTCATTTCCCTCTTTTAACTGATCCGCCTGGAATTTCATAAGTTTTCTTGAAGTCTCAGACAATTTTGCCTGAGTCTGCATCAGCTCATTTTTCAGTTTTTCCACGGCATCCGCAGTCTTTCCGGCTTTTGCGGACAGGAATACAGAAATTTTCTGAAGTTCTTCCCTTTTCTTCTCATAATCCATCACAGCCTCTTCCCCGCAGAGCAGAGAGATCCTGACACCGCCCTTATAGTGGATCATGGTTAAAAATTTCACGAGCCCGATCTCACCGGTTTTCGCCACATGTGTCCCGCAGCAGGCGCAGGTATCACCGTTCGGGATGCTGACGATCCGGATGTCCCCGGTCAGCTCCTTTTTGCTCCGGTAGTCCATCTTTGCAAGCTCTTCCTGGGACGGAAATCCCGCGTAGATCTCCAGGTTCTCCCAGATCATCCGGTTCGCTTTCTTTTCGATCTCCAGAAGCTCGTCCCATGTGAGCGTTCCGTTCAGATCGATCGTGATCTCCTCCGATCCCATATGGAATCCCACATTGTCATATCCGTATTTCTCGTGGATCAGCCCTGAGACAAGATGTTCACCGGAATGTCCCTGCATATTCCGAAATCTTCTCTCCCAGTCGATCTCGCCAGTCACGGTCTCACCGACGGTAAGCGGTGCGTCCGTATAGTGGACGATCTCCCCTTTCACATCATGGACCGCCGTCACATGCGCCCCGCCGAGGATTCCCGTATCATACGGCTGTCCGCCGCCCTCCGGGTAAAATGCCGTCTGGTCAAGGACCACCTCATATCCCTTTTTTCCCTCCGTACAGGAAAGGACTTTCGCCTCGAATGTGCGGATATATGCTGAATTATAATATAATTTTTTCATTACTGTCTTTCTCCTCTTTGTCTCTCAATTTCCCCGGATCTTCCGGAAATCATCAAGCCTGACTGACAGTTTTTTCCGTCCTGTCATATCCTGTCTCCTCTCCGGAGCCGTACTCCCGGAACCATCTGCTGCGGTCCCTGCTGCCGAACGTCCCAGTGTATCTTGATTTTACCATCTCGCTTCCCATATGACAAGATGGGGATTTCGCCGATGTTTCTCACTCGAAATCGCCAAAATCCCCATCTATTACTGTGTCATATAAACTTTCAGTTCAAAAAATCTCTGTCTGCGAAAAGGGATGTTATGACACCCATGCACCGTCCCCGTTCACATGATACCCGTCCGGAGTAACTGTGTTGACATAGAGCGTGCCGGTCTTGTCTGCGCAGTACCAGGTCCCGCCGACCTCAAACCAGCCGGTCTTTGCATAACCGTCGGCATCCAGATAACTCCAGCTGCCATCGGTCTGTTTCCATTCGTTCGTATGCCACTTGCCGTCATCCTCAAGGTACCACCAGCCATTCGCATCCTGATACCATCCGTTAGCGACAGAAGTATCGCGCAGCCGCTTTGCTTTCTTCTTTGACTTTTTCTCAAGCTCCGCTGCTTTCGCCTCGATCACCTCCTGTTTCGCCTTCGCACTTTCTCCCGGCGTACTGAATGCCGGGAATTTCAGATAGATCCGCACACCCCGGACTCCGTCTTCTTCGAGATCATCTTTTCTCAGCCATTCGCACTTTTCGTAGGTACACTCCAGACCGCGCAGCTGGATCTTCTCGACGGTCTCCTTCGAAAGCTTGTAACCACTGTCATAATAAAGATCGATCATGAGCTCCGGTGTGTCCATCCGGTCCCATCTGACTCGGTCATTTACATAATCGTAAGAATGGATCGTATATTTTTCCGCAGACGTAGTGATCTCCGGAAGCGTATCATCCAGAAACTGTCCCGGCTTTGCCGCCTCCCCCTCAAGATAAAGGGAAATTTTCTGGATCCGCCCGGCTGCCGATGCAGGGAAAACGCTGATCCCTGCGCAGAGGAGTATCCCCGCAATAAAACCTGCTTGTCTGAGCTTTCGCTGATTCTTTTTCATACTGACCTGTTCCTCCTTAATTTTATCTCGATCAGATAAATCCCACAGCCCTTTAAGGCGGCGAGAATTCATATATTGTGAGTTAGATCCGTACCATGGTCCTGCATTTTCGCCGCATACGGAAATGCCCCTTACACGGCAATAGAAAATTTCTGCTGATATTCGTTAAATTCTGACATGCCATCCTGCATATACTTAAAGTGTAAAGATATTTCCGGAGGAAATAACATGAGTGATTTAGCTGCTACAAACTGTGGATGTGGATGTGACAGCCCGGCACCTGGCTGCGGCGGATGCGGATGCGGAAACAACTCTCTTTGGATCATCCTGCTTCTCTGCTGCTGCGGCGGTTGGGGACATAACGGCTGCGGCAATGGCTGTGGAAATGGATGCGGATGTGACAACAGCTGTCTCTGGATCATCCTGCTCCTCTGCTGCTGCGGCGGCTGGGGCAATGGAAACGGATGCGGCTTTGGCTGCTGATCCTTTTGCAGTCTCATCTCTTTCATGGGGCGGGAGATCTTCCCGCCCTCCTGTTAAGATTCGCCCAATATTTCCTAACCGCGCCTTAGCGGCACCTTCGTTCCATCTTTGTTCCATCCGCTTTTTCCCGTCGGATGGTTTTCCTCTGCACGTTTCAACTCCTCCATCATCTTCTTTCTCTCACATTCCTCATCGATCTCATACACACTGTTTCCATCTATGACAAGTCTTCCCATTTTCTTCCATCCGGATTCCGTCCGCAGCTGCACCATTTCTTTCCATCTGCGTCTTTTTACTGTTATTTTATTCCGGAACTTCTTTCACTGTGAACCCGGAGAAGCAGTGCTTTCGCAGTTACTTTTCACGGGTAGGAATTTTCTGAACTGAAAATTCCGTATGATACCGTTGTGGTCGCGGATTTTGCCGATTTGGAATGCGAAGCATCGGCAAAATCCTGTTACAGTACGCGGGCATGGAGTGACCGTGTACTGTAACCTTTCGCATTCCTCTTTCATCCGGATTTTCCCGTCATGAGCCGGAACTTCCTCTCATATATTTTCACATACAGGAGGTCCACAAGTATGAGTGAAAAAGAATTAAAACTGACCGATCTCGACTACGCTACCGGTGATCATCATCTCCAGATGGTGAAAGCCGCACTCCCCTACCTCGACATCGGCAGGCAGAGAAATCTTTCCATGTTCGTAAAAGTCGAAGAGCTTCTGCGGACCATGGAATTTTTCCGGGACAACGAGGACGGCATGATGAAGATCTGTGCGCTCGATGCGGAACACACTTCTCCGCGATCCATGCTCTCAGCCGTCCGCCCCTACGCAAACCATCAGGAGCAGGAGATGATCGATATGATGACCCGGTTCTTAGAGACCCGGAAAGGCGCCGCAAATGCCGGAGTCACACCGGATCAGCTTCTCGCACTTTTGCCGCCGGATGTGAAAAATCAGTTTGAGACCCTGCAGATGGTGATCCAGAGCTTCGCGCCGGGAGGTTCCGCATGAACAACTCCACATGGAAATCCGACCCGAGACTTCACGCCATGGACGCCTCGAAGATCGCGCTTCTCGCATCCTTTGCGGATGAGCTTGCAAGCACCCCCGAAAATGAGAGGATGCATGCGTTTCTCAGCCTGAATCAGAAGCTGCAGAAAGAGGCCATCTCCTTTTCGGCAGACGAAAAAGGACTTCTCTTTGATGTCCTGTGTGAATCCCTCTCCCCGCCGGAGCGTCAGAAAGCCGAAATGATCCGCCGCCTCGCCGGGCGTCTGAGGTAACAAGTGAACAAAGCGGCTGGGACGACATGTCATATGAGCATGTCTTCCCAGCCGCCATTTTCTCTGCTGCCGCACATCCGTGAAAAATTTCATGCCGCTCTGAAACCGGTCAGGAGTCTTCCCGGATCACATGCTCAGGAGATCCAGACTCCGGCTTCCCGGTCGGAACCATTTCCAAAACGATACGTCTTTCCGTCGATCGTTCTCTCTCCGGTTACCATCGCACCGGATTCATCGAGATAATACCAGGTTCCATCCGGAGACTGGTACCAGCCGGTCACCATGTAGCCGTCCGCATCAAACCGGTACCAGCTTCCGCCGATCTCCTTCCACTGGTTCTGACACCAAGAAGTCCCTCTGGCATTCATCACATAACGCCACTTTCCGGTTTTGTCTTCCTCGATCCACGCACCTGAAAATGCCTGATCTTTCGGAGTACCTCCATCTTGTGATGTGAATCTGGTTCCGGTATAGACGATCCCGGGTCCGGCAACCGCTTTACTCTTCTTTCCATCGCTGTTTTCTGCTGTCACAAAGAAGGTGTAGAGCTTTCCTTCCTTCATCTGACCGGAAAAATCGATCGTATTTCCACGTTTTACCGTCTCACTCGTTCTCTTTTTTCCATTCTCATAAAGGGTTACATGATAGGAAACCGCCTTATATGCCTGGCTCCACTTTGCTGTCCCGGTACCACTCCAGTCCGGATCCAGAGGAACCCCGATCTTTTTATTCATCGGGATCATGTCCACATAGAGCCAGACCTCTTCATTCCCCTCGTATTCTCTCGATACAAAGCGATAGACATCGGACCCTTTGAGGTCGAAATAGGAGCTTCCCTTTTTCCGGAACTCATACCCGCTGTCCGCAACAAGCCCGATCTGGACACGTGCGCAGTAGGAAGAATTCCAGTTGTCAACATCCGCACCGTTGATGACCTCGCAGCCGGTAACTGTGTAGCCTTTTCCCATATTTGTGACCTTGACCTCCCCGGTCTTTGTCAGTTGGGATTCCAGCTTCAGTTTCACCCGCTCGATCTTCACGGGATCTCCCTCTGCCGCCCACGCGCCTGACGAAAACGTCAGGCACATGAGGAGCGACAGAAAGAATACTTTCCAGCCTTTTTTTTGTTTCATGGAATCTTATTTCCTCCCCTCTCTCTTTCTGAACAGAAGACCAAGGGATAAGAGGACTCCCATCGCAGAGAACGCACCGAAGATCATGATTCCGTATTTCTTGTCTTTCACGAAATCGTTGCTCTTTAACTGTGCCTGATCGGCGATCAGTCCCTGAGATGCCATCTCCTTCACCTTGTCGTCCACACTTGTAAGATCACTGCTCTTTTGAGACAGGTAATCTTTCGCTGTGTAAACCTTGTAAGATCCGTCTGCCGGATTATAGACAGTGATCAGTTTCCTTTCCGTCACAGAGCCGGATGTCGGATCGGTGGTCATTCCATCGGCTGCTTCCGCAGATGTTCCGTCGAAGGAGGCCTCAGAAGCCTGTTGTCCGGAAGCTTCAGAAGAATTTCCAGCGGACTCTCCGGCCTGTTCTCCGTCAGTCTGAGCTGCCGCGTCTGCTGCCTTTCCGGCTTCATCCGCGGAACCTTCTGCAGATGTTCCGGAGGTCGTATCCTCAGAGGCAGCATTCGAATCTGCATCTTCAAAATCATTCTCCGATCCTGCAGAGTCGGAAGCTGCTGCACCGGAATTGTCCGTATTTCCGGTCTCTGTGCCGTCTGCACGGTTCTCCGGCAGCGCGTTCTGTGCTTTGTCTGATCCGTCTGCAGTCTTCTCTGCGTCTTCCTTCTGCACTGTCAGAGATTCTGCATTCTGAGCTGCATTCTTCATCTGAGTATCGGCTGCACCGGATTTCTTCGCTGCATCCGTGCTCTCTGATGCATCTTTGCTCTTCGCATCGGCCGCATCGGCTTTCACATCGTCCTTCGCCTTTCCGAAGAGACTCCTGATCTTATCCACGATACTGCTGTTTCCGGATTTCTCCTTCTCAGCCGCGCTCTCAGATACAGCGGCTTTCTCTTTTCCGCCATCCTTTTTGTCAGTCGTCTTCTTCTCGGAATCCGGCTTCTCGGAAGCTTTTACATCCTTTTCAGAAGTATCCGCCTCACGATCCTTCACCGATGTTCCGGAAACAGTATTTTTCTCCGTATTGTCGGAGATATTTCCGTTTCCGTCTGTCGTTTCCGTCTTGTCAGCCGTTCTGTCGTTTTCTCCGTTCTTTTCGGTCTTGTCAGGATCACCGGATGAGGATCCGTCTCCTCCTGCCTTTCCGGAAGAAACAGCCGCATCCCCGTCTCCGGAGGCGGTTCCCTTGTAGGAAAGGATATCGTCAAGACTTCCAAGTTTTCCGTTGCTTAAGTTCGTCATGAGGTTCACGGATGCCTGATATCCGGAATTGTTGATTCCGAACCAGCTTCCTAAGTAACTCTCGATATACTGACCCGCGTAATCCGCAAGTGTCAGATCCTCGCCGTTCTCCCAGGAATCCGTCTCCTCAAGCGTAAGCTCCGTTCCGGTCAGGAAGTTGAAGGCAAATACCTTTCCGTCCTCAAACCGGCCGATCGCGACATGGCTGCTGTCGTTCATATTATCAGCCAGCTCCACGATCCCGCGGTTTGTGAAGCTCTCCGGAAGATGGATCGACTCATTTAAGTCATGAAGCATTCCATCGGTTCCGAGAACTGTCAGATACTGGCTGTCCTGATATGTATCTGCGAGCACTGCCCCGTAGACAAGCTCCGGATCCGTCTCCAATCCGAACAGGATTCCGTTCTTCACATAAGCGAGCCTGTCGAGGTCCTCCCCGTCGTAGTGGATGAACTGGTGGTAGACGGAAAGCTTCTTTCCATCGTATGTAAAGGTATGGACTGCCTTCGGTTCCTCCCACTGAATGTCAGAGAAATCGCAGTGCGATACGACGCTTCCGCTCTCCACATCCCAGACATCGCCGTTTAAGTCGAGCGCTTTTCCGTCGCGCAGGTTCAGGAAGCTTCCCGCGATCTGCTTTCCGGATGCACTCCGGATCCCGGAACCGGTCAGGTAATACTGATCCCCGTTCCATGCCATGACGGAGGACACAAGGTCCGTCGCCAGAACATCATAGGTCTGTGTAAATCCGAGTTCCGGTGCCGAGAGCGTTACGGTAAGCGGCGTACTGTAATTGTACGGCATCGTATAGATCCGGTCGGTCGTGTTGACACTTAAGACTTCCCCGGATCCATCTGCAACCGTCATCGTCACTCCGACAACGTCGGAAGCGAGTTCAAACGTGATGGACGCCGGTCCCGAAGCGGATACCCAGAGGTACTGCTCGTCAGTAAGATCCCGAAGTGACAACATCGAAGTCATCGCGCCTGTCGGGATCGGAACTCCCCAGAAGCCGTAGGAGCCATCCTCATAGTTGATGAGGTTTGTCTGTGTCTGATCCGGATACGGGTAGAAGCTCTCCCCCGTCTTTACATACGGGAAATGTGCCGTATACGTATCATTATTTCCAGGCTTCAGGTTCTTATAATCCCAGTAGCTGGAATTCAGGCTCAAAACATTCGTGTAGAACGCATTGGTACCAAACACATTCGCATCCGTAACAAAATACTGGTACGGAGCAACGGCTGCCGGATCATCGAATTTCGTCGGATCCTTCGCATTTGCATTCAGCTTAAGTTCCGCATACGGTTTTCCGCTTCCGGTGTAATCCTGGATCTTCGAACCGTTCTCGCCCCAGAGCGGTGTGCCGTTTAATTTCAGTCCGCCCCAGACAGCTGCCTTCGGAGCTGCCCCGTTCACGGTCCGGATCCCCTCATCGTCAAGAGTCCTTGTCGGTCTTAAATAAGTTGAATCCGTATCTGTGTACTCAGTCGTGTCCAGATAGAAAGTACCCCAGACGGTCGGTGTACTCGATCTGCCCGTCACGGTTACATCCGAAGTCAGAACGAGATTATTATAATTTTCGCTGCTCAGATAGTCATTTCCGTGAGCAACGACAGCACCCGTCGCATCTCTCTCCGGATTGCTGTAGGTGAGACGTCCGACAAAAGCGCCTGCCTGCTCAACAGATTTGACCGTTCCTCCGAAGATACCTTCCTTCACCATCGCGCGGTTTCTTGAAATGTATCCACGGTTATCGTATTTGTAGTCGTAGAGGATTCCCGCAAAGGCACCGGCTGCAGAACCGGTCGCCTCGACATCCGCATTACAGTTCATATACGTATATCTTCCGGCGATCGCAATTCCGGTGATACCGCCAACCCCCGTGACGCCTTTGACCTTTGTGTTATTGACAACGAAGAAGCTGGCGGCCGTTCCGGTTCCCTCGTTTCTTCCGGCGATTCCACCGACACCCATCGAGGTTGCTCCGGTTCCCTGAACTGTACATCCGACAACCGCAACCTGGGAGATCCCCTCCTGAGCAGATGTATTACCCATGATGCCGCCGATATAGTTTCCGCTTCCCTCGACCGTTGAATCAACGACGCTCGAGTAGTAGATACCGCCACTCTGCCCGTTTGAAATACCGGCAACGTAGGAAGTTCCGGTGATCACGGACTCTTTTACGAGTGCGCGGTTCACTTTCGCTCCACTCTGGATGATTCCCATCGTGTAGCTTCCGGTTCCCTTAATATAGGAGCGGTATACCATGGCATCATCGATCCTCGTCCACCAGCTTCCGATTCCGAGGATACCTGCGGTGGTTCCTCCGCCGGAGACATAAGTGTACTGCACCTTCGTGTTCGTGATCGGTGCACTGTCTCTCGTCGACTCGGAGAACAGGGAGCCGATACCTCCGGTATAGTTTTTGCCGCTTACAAAGACCGGATATCCGCTCTCACCGACCGTAAGGTTTCCGGACGGCACGCCCTGAGCGAGACGTCCGGCGATACCGCCGTTATAACTATAACCACTGACATAGATTCCTTTGACCGAAGCATCTGTAATCGTCGCTTTTGTTCCGCCGACGATACCGCCGACGCCCTCACTGTACGGTGCAACGATCCGGTAGGTAAAGAGTGTGTCCGATGGAAGACCGTCGAGGGACGTATAGTCCACCGCGTCTCCTTCCGCCATGATGTTGCTGATCGCACCGGTCGAGTAACCGGCAAGACCACCGACATAACTCGATGTCGAGGAAACCGAGATCTCGATATTCTTTAAGGAAGCATTCGTGATCGTACCTGTGTTCGTTCCGATCATACCGACCTGGGATGCCTGATAACCGGTAAGTTTTACCTTCTCGAACTCGCAGTTCTCGATCTTACCCTGGTTTGTGGAGACAATACCAAAACCGGTTCCCGCTTTCGTTCCGTTGTTGATCGCAATATCAGCGAAGCGTAGATTCTTCATCTCCCCGGCGATCACGTTGATCATGGATTCCGCAGCACTCGCTTATAATTGCTTTTAAATTTTATTGTTTTAAACGGTCTTTTAAAGCCTTTCAAACGCAGAAAATCCTTGAATTATCAATACTTTCTCCCATTTCATCTTTTTAATTTAAAAAGTTTTAAAAGGCTTTAAACATCCACTTTCCATCGGCCCCTCTCCACTCTTATTTTCAAGGATTCTTCCCATTTTAAGTTTTTCAATAGGAATTCTGGTTCCCATTAAAATTTTAAGGGTTAAAAATACCTTATAAGCCTAAAAAAGCCCCTAATCACGGGATTTCTCGCCATGTAAGGGACTTTAAGGGTTTATAAGGGTTCGTTGGTTCCCATTATTGCAGGTTATTCGATAACTTACACCCGGCTGATAATGTACCTGCGGCGGCAAACAGCGTTGTTGCACCGATCGCAATCAGTTTTCCGTATTTCGACATTTTTTCTCACCTCTTGATTATGCTGGGGACATATCTGTAAGCTTTTTCACATACTTCTGTTTATAAGTATCCCATGATACATAATGCTACCACTTTTGGAAAAAAATGTCTATATTTCTATGGTTTTTTGCCCATTCCTAAAATGAAAATTTAAATTCCACTCCTCCAAAGGGCGGTGGAGTTTACTCTTGCACAGTTGATATTTACTCATGCATACTGATATGATACTTTAATCGTCCTTCTGACAGCAGTAGAAGGAGTTTGACTATGAGTAAATATATCCCAGGCAA
>NZ_JAWQDE010000016.1:0-78335 GCF_036318045.1 Clostridium sp. CM74B_53
TGACAGAAGGATTAAGACAAATAGCATAAAGAAATATATAGGGCAGGGACTGCCCAAATTAACGCCTGTGGAGATAGTAGGTTACGAGGTCGATGAAGCAGGAAGCCCATTGGCTTAAGACAATGGGTAGTTCACCCAGAGGTTCAATGCAGTCTTTCCTGTGCAGTGATATAACTGTCGTATCAGGGATATTACGGGAAAGGAGAAAGCACAATGGATGAAACCGCAAAGAGAATTACAAAGCGAATGAGTCCGAAGGAAAACGGAAAGAGACGGAAGGAAGAATGTTCCGTTTTTCTGTCGCACCGTAAGAGAGAATCGCTATGGGAAAGGATTTCCATATGGAGAGAGGACATTGTCTGCATTTATCAGAGACTGAGGTACGGATACTGTTACCGTGACACCTGGTCGATCGACCAATGGTTCCTTACGGTTGTTTCGAACATGATCCATGACCTTCGTGTTAACAGTCATGGCTACCCCGGCTCCTTTAAAGGAGCGGAAGAAGAAAACATCCGGAAATGGGACCGTATTCTGGGAAGAATGGAATTTCTGTTCCGGGAAGCAAAAGAGGGCACGTGCAGAAAGAAAAATCCGTATGAGAAAGAACATGACCTGGCACGGGAAGAATTCACGGCAAAATACGGCATGTTCGGAGAGAAACTGAAAACGGAAGAGGAGATTGCAAGGGAAAAGCGGGAGCATACGCATCGTCTGTATACGATGAGCGATGTTCCGAAATATGCGGAGATATCGGAAAAGTGGCTGGCGGCCGAGGGAGAACTGCGTGAGTACCGGGACCGGTGCCTGAAGCAGGGCATGGAGCTTATGACGAAATATTTTTGGAACCTGTGGGATTGATAGGCATGGACGGGCAAAAAAGCGGCGGGGAGTCGAAGGAGGATTCCCTGCCGCTTCTGTCGTGGGCTTTCTGTTTCTTCCGGTTGTATGCCCTGCCGTTCGGTATGGTCCGCGTTGCCGGGTTCAGGATGCCCCAGGTGGAACGCCGTAAGGAATGGTATGCTTTTTGTGCTTTCTTAGTCTGTTTGCTGATCGGGACAAATGATTTCTTCATGCAGCACCTCGATTCTGTTCCAGTGTTTCCATGATGCCGTTGCAGAATTCCATGAAATCGTTGTGCCCGAAAAGAAGCATCTTGTTGCGTAAGGACTCCATGGATTTCTCAAATTCCGCCGTATCTTTCTTTCTGACTTTGCAGAGAATGATACGGTACGGGGAATCGTCCCGTGAGAATTCGTTTCCTAACCGCACGGAAACATGGTTCTGTGCGAGCAGGGAATCCGCAAGATAGTCCTTGTGGTCGATGTACATATATGGGACGGACAGGATGGACAGGCCGTCCAGTCCCAGAAAATTTTTCATAGGCTCCTCCTTTGTGATAGCTGTCTGTTTGGAAAAGGCTGCGAAATTCACATTCCGCAGCCGTGGTGCCTGAAACCGTACCCCGGCACCAGCGTGATCGCTCACGGGTTTTCTACAGGGGGATTATTTACCATTGATATTTGCTGAATTAGCGTACCATGAACCGAAAGATACAACGGATAAAAAATAACAAAACAATCCATGTCACTGAACGTTAACAATCCCATCTGCATTTTTAAAGACCCTGTACGGAAAATTCTTTAACAAGAATCAGCAAGAATTCTCCCACCTCTATAGGTGGTGAGATGAATTGTCATCTCTTGCATAGTGCGATAGTTGGTATGTAGATATCAGATTATTGCACATAGCTGTGTTGTGTATTGTAAACTTCTCATATATTGATTTTTATAGTCGTGCTATATCATCAATTCTGAATACAATGAATAAGCCTGAAGCCTGAAGGGAAAATAGATTGCAGATCAAACAGAACAAATGTTCTGAAATGTAATAGACAAATGATTCCATTTGTGATATAATTAAATCAGTCGAAATAGAAAGAAAGGCTGATAAATATGAGAGAACTTGACAATAATGCGCATTCAGTATTTTTGCTCTATTATCATCTGATCCTGGTTGTAAAGTACCGGAAAAAGGTCCTGAATGATCCGATCTCGGATCGCGCACGAGAAATCTTTGAATATATCGCGCCCAAATATCATATCACCCTGGAAGAGTGGAATCACGATGAGGACCATGTCCATATCATGTTCCGTGCACATCCGAAGTCGGAACTCAGTAAATTTATCAATGCCTATAAAAGTGCCAGCAGCCGTCTGATCAAAAAAGAGTATCCGGAGATCCGGCAGAAGCTCTGGAAGGAAATGTTCTGGAGTCAGAGCTTCTGTCTTCTGAGTGCCGGCGGAGCTCCGATCGAAGTGATCCGTCAGTACATCGAGACACAGGGGGAGAAAAAACATGAATGTAGTATACCGGTTTCGGATCTATCCCAATAAAATACAGCAGGAACTGTTTGCAAAAACATTTGGATGTGTCAGGTTTGTATATAACCGGATGCTGGCAGAAAAGAAGGAATGCTATGAAAAGACCGGAAAAAACCTGAAGGTCACTCCGGCAAAATATAAGGCAGAGTTTCCATGGCTAAAAGAAGTGGACAGCCTTGCTCTGTGCAATGCCCAGCTGCATCTGCAGACTGCTTATAAAAACTTTTTCCAGGATCCATCGTTTGGATTTCCAAAATTCAAGTCAAAAAAGAATCCTATTAAAAGCTATACCACAAACAGTGTCAATGGAAATATCCTATTAAAAGAGGGGAAGCTGAAGCTCCCAAAGGCAGGCTGGATCCGGATCCGGCAGCATCGTAAGATCCGGGAAGATGCCTGCCTGAAAGGTGCATCCGTCTGTCTGGAAGCTGATGGGCGGTATTATGTTTCTCTTCTGTATTTTTGTGAAGAAAAGCCAGTGGAAATAAGGAACATAAGGCAGGTCGTCGGACTCGATTTTTCCATGAAAGAACTATATGTAGATTCCAATGGAAAACATGCAGGTTATCCGCACTATTTCAGAAACAGCGAGGAAAAACTGGCGAAAGCGCAGAGAAAACTGAGCCATTGCCGGAAAGAAAGCAATCGTTATAAAAAACAGCAGAAAAAAGTGGCGCGGATCCATACGCATATCGCTCACCAGAGAAAAGATTATTTGCATAAAGAATCAAGAAAGATAACCAATTTCTATGATATCGTATGCATTGAGGACCTGGATCTGAAGACGATGAGCGGGGAACATCATTTTGGAAAAAATGTCCATGATAGCGGATGGAGAATGTTCACAGATTTTTTGCAGTATAAACTGGAACGGGAAGGAAAGAAGCTTGTCCGCATCGACCGCTGGTATCCCAGTTCCAGAACATGCAGTTGTTGTGGAAAAATAAAACATGATCTGAAACTGGAAGATCGGGTATATCTTTGCAGCTGCGGAAACCGGATGGACCGTGATGAAAATGCGGCGGTCAATATCTGCCGGGAAGGTCTGAGAATATCCGGGATCATATTAGAAAAAAGCGAAAAAGCATCATAAAAAGATATCAGCCAAAAAGAACCGTGGGACACACGGGGATCGCTCGTGAATGCTTTGCCCAACGGGGTAATCGAACGAGAAACCCCCACTTCAAGCGTGAGCTAAGTGGTGGGAGTATGTCACATGTCCGCTTCAAACAGGAACGTCTGATTGTACTGGTCAAGGGCAATCTGCATTTCCATGATTTCGCCGGAGATATGTTCGTAATCCTGTTTTACCAGTTCCGGATCGTAATTGGTATAGCGATACTCAGGAACGGCATTCCTGGAGCTGAATGCATGGGAAGATTCCCTCATTTTCGGAAGGCATTTCCGCATGGTGTCCAGGGTCGCTTTGCGGGAGTTGAGCTGTGCCATCCTTACCAGAATGCTGTCGACGCTCATTTCCGTATCTCCTACCATGATCTTTGCTGTTGCGTTGGCCAGGTTCAGGGCGTGCTTGATAATGACGGTTTTTCGATCAATTTCTTTCAACGTCTCGGAAACGGCGGAGTAGTCATACTCCGGGATGACCGGTTCCTCGCCGACGGCGGCAACGTATGTACGGGATGTCGCTTCCTTGGCTTCCCAGTAGGACTTTTCGTCCGCCAGGCTTTTGAGCAGTTTATTGGCATAAGCCGAAGTCATTTTCATGATGTATTCGCCTCCTTCGCATCAATTCCTTATGACACGATTATAAGACAGGAGAGGGAAGGTGTCATTGAACCTGCGGTTTAAAGAAGCCCATAAATGAGGAATATCCCCGTCAATGACGAGGATATTTTCAATGCTGGTATGTAACAGTCTGCTGAGAATGATAAAGTTGTCCAGGCTTGGAAGTGATTTCCCGGCGATCCACTTATAGATTGCCTGCGGGTTCTCAAAGCCGAACGCACCCTGGATCTCGCGGATCGTATAGTTCTGCTCCGAAAGCAGCTGCTTGATCCGCTTCCCGGTTTCCACGGGCTGGATTGACAAATACATCGGTTCCATTTGCATCCCTCCATGATTCTGTACCATCCCGAAACACTTGTTTCCATTTTATCACGACTGTAGCGGATTGAACAGTAAAATTTTATTTCTGCCGGCGAAATGAAAATTTTAAAAGTAAATTCCATATATCACTGGGGCATGCCCAGATCATGAAATAATATTTAACCCGACAAACGGCTGCATCTCATTTCGGGCATAAGACATTTCGACTGGTATTCTCGAAATAGGGAAAGGGACAACAGCGCAAGAGCACAGCCTGGAAGATATGAAAAAATCTCCGACAGTTCCACTGCAAAAACACAGCGGACTGCCGGGGATTTTTCTTTTGTTATAAACAAATCAGCTCATCATGCGGAAAAGACCGATGACTTTACCGAGGATCTCTACGTGATCCAGGATGATCGGGTCCATCGTGGAGTTTTCTGGCTGGAGACGGAAGTGACCGTTCTCTTTGTAGAACGTTTTTACGGTCGCGGAGTCATCAACGAGCGCAACGACTTTATCGCCGTTCTCGGCGTCCGGCTGCTTTGCAACGATGACTTTATCACCGCTGTAGATCCCGGCTTCGATCATACTGTTTCCTTTTACCTTTAACATAAATACTTCTTTATTCGGGAGCATTTCGGCAGGGATCGGAAGATAATCTTCGATATTCTGCTCCGCGAGGATCGGAGTTCCGGCGGCGACCGTACCGATCACCGGCACATTTACAACTTCACGTCTTGTAAGAGCGAAATCATCATCGAGAATCTCGATAGTTCTCGGCTTTGTCGGATCCCGGCGGATATATCCATTCTTCTCCAGGGATTCCAGGTGGGAGTGGACCGAGGAGGTGGATTTCAAGTGAACCGCCTCACAGATCTCGCGCACAGCCGGCGGATATCCTTTCTTTAAGATCATTTCTTTTATATATTCAAGTATTTCTTTCTGCTTATCAGTAATTTTTCCTTGACTCATGAGACCCCTCCTTTTATTCGTCACGGCGATTAGGAAAATGGCAACCGCGCATACACGGGGAGACATTTGACGACCGCTGTAATAATCTGCAAAAGAATATTTCTTCTCTGCATACATAGTATCATAAACTGCGAAAAAAAGCAAACCTTTGTTCGAAAAAACGGAGAAAAAGAATTGACAAACATATGTTCGCGTGATAGAATCTAAACCAGAACAGATGTTCCCAAACATGAGTTTGCACTTACTGAATACAGAGGAGGAACCAATATGAAGAAGTATTTGATCGCTCTTGTGATGATCGTGATGATCATGTCCTGCTTTT
This sequence comes from Clostridium sp. CM74B_53, assembly GCF_036318045.1. NCBI lineage: Bacteria > Bacillati > Bacillota > Clostridia > Eubacteriales > Clostridiaceae > Clostridium > Clostridium sp. CM74B_53. Next base: position 5,728 of record NZ_JAWQDE010000016.1, read on the forward strand.
TTGGAAAGACCCTGGTTATGGCGAATGAAGACGAGGATGATGCCGTCTATAACCGCTATTATACGACGATCGAGGTGGAAAAAGGTGATACCCTCTGGTCTGTTGCAAAAACTTATTATCATCATTCCGGTATGTCCGTGCGGGAATATGTATATGAGCTGAAACTGATCAACGGAATGGTTTCTGACGAACTCCGTGCCGGTGATATGATCTCCGTGGAGTATTATGCGGAGACGCCGGGAAACCCGTATATAAAGTGATGATATAAGACAGAAAGATACAGAAGAGAGGATGCGGAGAGAAAGACTCTCCGGGCTGCAAACGAGATCCTTTGGGCAGAATGATGTCCGGGGATCTTGTTCTTTCTCCGGGATACTTGCATTCCAGCTGACCGGCGGCCAAAAGTTCCTTGCTTGCTATTGCCGGGATAAAACGGTACAATAGGAGGAGCAGAAGAGAGAGCAATAGGAGGAACCAATGAAATTATTCCATTTATCGGACCTTCATATCGGAAAGAGAGTCAATGAGTTTTCGATGATCGAAGACCAGAAATATATTCTTAAAAGAATTCTTGATCTGGCGGAAGAAGAAAAGCCGGACGGGATCATCCTGGCCGGTGATATTTATGACAAGCAGATCCCGTCCGCGGAGGCGGTCCAGGTGTTCGACGAATTTATCACAAGGCTTGCCGGGAGAGCGATTCCTGTTTTTATTATCAGCGGGAACCATGATTCGGCGGAACGGCTGGCTTTCGGCGGAAGACTGTTGAACAGCCGGGGGATCTACCTTTCGCCTGTATATGATGGGAGTGTCACGAAGATTCCGCTGAAGGATCAATACGGAACAGTCTGGATCCACCTGCTCCCGTTTATCCGCCCTTCGACTGTGCGGCATGTATTTGAGAATGAGGCGGATCTGGTAACGGATGTCCAGACTGCGGCGGAGACGGTGATCCGCCATATGGAGATCGATCTGAAGGATAGAAACATCCTTGTCGCACACCAGTTTGTCACGGGAGCTTCCAGGTGCGAGTCGGAGGATGTTCAGGTCGGTGGTCTCGACAACATTGACGCAGCGGTCTTTACACCGTTTGATTATACAGCACTTGGACATATCCACAGTCCCCAAAACGTAGGAACTGACCGGGTTCGCTATTGCGGGACTCCCTTAAAATATTCATTTTCGGAGGTGGACCAGGAGAAATCAATTACAGTCGTGGAGTTGGAGAAAAAAGGAACAGTAAGGACCAGCCTGCTGCCGTTAAAACCTCTCCGGGATATGAGGAAGCTCCGGGGCACTTATCTGGAACTTACCGACCGCTCTTTTTACAGAGATATGAACCGTGAAGATTATATCCAGGTGACCTTGACGGACGAGGATGATGTGCCGGACGGTCTTCAGAAACTGCGTGTGATCTACCCGAATATCATGCAGCTTTTGTATGACAATCAGAGGACAAAAACCACTCAGGAGGTCGATGCAGCGCAGGCCGTAGAAAAAAAGACAGAGATCGAACTGTTTTATGAGTTCTATGAACTTCAGAATAATCAGCCTATGACGAAACAACAGAAGGATTTTGCAGAACAATTGATCCGGGAGATAAAAGAATGAAACCTGAAAAACTGGTGATCAGTGCCTTCGGCCCATACGCGGGGGAGAACACGATCGATTTTGAACAACTTGGAGAACATGGTCTTTACCTGATCACGGGAGATACCGGCGCCGGTAAGACGACGATCTTTGATGCGATCACATTTGCCCTGTACGGTGAGGCAAGCGGAACTGTGCGGGAAGCCGGAATGTTCCGGAGCAAATATGCGAAAGCAGAGACGGAGACGTTTGTGGAGCTGACTTTCGCCTATCAGGGAAAAGAATATATCGTCAGAAGAAATCCGGAATATGAATGCCCGAAAAAGCGAGGAACCGGATTTACAACGAAAAAAGCGGATGCGGAACTGATCTATCCCGACGGACGTCAGCCAGTGGCAAAGATGGGCGCGGTCACAAAGGCTGTGACGGAGCTGATGGGTCTCGACTATAAACAGTTTACTCAGATTGCGATGATCGCCCAGGGGGATTTCCAGAAACTTCTGATCGCAGGGACTGCGGAACGCGGAGAAATCTTCCGTCAGATCTTTCACACGGAGATCTTTCAGGAGATCCAGTGGCGTCTGCGGGACGAGGAAAAGCGCAGACGAAAAGATTATGATGATCTGCGCCGGAGCATTACCCAGTACCTGGAGGATGCCTGCTTTGAGGAAGATCCGGCGGCGGAACAGGAATTTAATTCCTTAAAAAAGGTACACTTTGAAGGAAAAACAATGCGGGGGATCGAGCTGCTGCGCAGTGAGACAGAAAAAGAAAAGGTACATCTGGAAACGCTGGATGGATCTGTGCAGAGCCTGGAAAAGCAGATCCGCGCGGTAAATGAAAAAAAGGGAAAGGCGGCCCAGATCAGACGGATCGAGGCAGAACTGGAGAATAAAAAACAGGAACGGGAACGACTGAATCCGGAGTATGAAGCGGTCCTTGCAGAATGGAAAAAAGTGGAGAAAAAGTCGGAGCTTCGCGAAGAACTGGCAAAGAAAGTTCAGAAACTGGAACTGGATAGTCAGAGATTTCTGGAACTGGATCAGAAAAGAGGAGAAGCGGCTGGGAAAGAACAGACACTTTTGAGCGTTCAGACAGATAGAAAGTCGATGCAGGAACAGACGGATCTTCTGCAAACAGAACTGGAGAACCGGTCTGGGGACAGAGAGAAGATTTCCAGAGCACCGGTGGAGAAAGAGCAGCTGTCAAATGCGAAAGAAGCACTTTTGCGACAGAAAAAGGAACTGGAAGAACACCTGGAGCGGCTTGAGTCGACTTACAGGGAATTGAAAGATGTGCAGAAAGAGTACGCAATCTCGATTTCCCTGCGTGATGAGAGCCGCATACGGTATGGACACCTGGAAACACTGTTTCTGAATGCCCAGGCCGGCATTCTTGCACAGGATCTGGAGGAAGGAATCCCCTGTCCGGTATGCGGTTCCTGTCATCACCCGGCTCCTGCTGAGCTTGCAGAAGAGATCCCGGATCAGGAAGAACTGAAACTAAGAAAGAAGGAAGCTGAACGGGCAGGAGTGAAGTCTGAGAGGCTGAGCGAGAGAGCCGGAAACTTAAAAGAAAATCTGGATCTCGAGATAAAGAGGATAGTGGAGCTTCCTGCCGTTTTGAAAGCAGACCTGTATAACAGGATATCAGAGATATCGGATCCTGCGGAGTGTATGACGGCAGCCAGACTGGCGATAACAAAGACGGAGAAAGAACTTTGTGAACTGGAAATCCGTATCAGATCGAATGCAGAACAGCTGAAACAGCTAAAAACGCTGGAAGATTCAATAAAGAAGCTGGAAAAGGCTCTGGAGACGGCGAAAGCAAAAAATACGGCGCTTGCCTTGTCGGAACAGAACCTGTTGACATCCCTGTCAATGCTGAAGGTGCAGGTGAAAGAGCTTCAGGAAAGGCTGGAAGGGCAAAATGCGGCAGAGATCGAAGAAAACCTGAAAATGATGAAAACGCAGAAAAGGGAGCTGGAGCTGGAAGAAAGCAGCGCGAAGGCTAAAATGGAAAAATACCAGAGAGATATGGCGAGCTTGGATTCTGCGGTGGAAACACTGGAAAAACAGATCGGAAAAAGAGAAGAGCTGAAGGAAACGGAACTCTCAGAGATGCTGGAACGCCTGGAGACGAAAAAAACAGGAACATTAAAACAGCGGGAACAGCTCCATTCGGCTTTACAGAACAACCGGAAGATCTACGAGAAGGTCTGCACCTGGCAGAATCTCATGGAACAGACAGAACAGGAATATATCTGGGTCCACTCACTTGCGGACACGGCAGCCGGGACACTGAATGGAAAGCGGAAGATCGAACTTGAGACCTATGTCCAGATGGCGTATTTTGACCGGATTCTGAGGCGGGCGAATATCCGGCTGATGACGATGAGCAGCGGTCAGTATGAACTGAAAAGAAGTGAGACATCGGGGAACAAAAAGGACAAGAGCGGACTGGAACTGAATGTGATCGATCACTATAACGGAAGTGAGCGGAGTGTAAAGACGCTCTCCGGCGGCGAAACGTTCCAGGCCTCGCTTTCCCTGGCGCTGGGACTTTCGGATGAGATCCAGTCTATGGCAGGCGGGATCCAGCTGGATGCCATGTTTGTGGACGAAGGATTCGGTTCTCTTGATGAGGATGCGCTGGACCAGGCGGTAAAGGCACTGGGAAATCTTGCGGACGGAAAAAAACTTGTCGGTATCATTTCTCATGTTGCGGAGCTGAAAGACAGGATTGAAAAAAAGATCGTGATAACAAAAAAACGCGGTCGGGAAGGCGTGGGAAGCACTGTCAGAATATCGGACGGCGTGATCTGAAAACGTGCGTGACAGCAGATCCGGCAGGAAGAGAGCTATTCCAGCCAATGTCCGTCGCAGTCGGAAGAAGTGTCAGCCAAATATGCGGAGAAAAGGAACCGGAAAAAAGAAGCATCTACATCGTAGATACGGTGATCTAAAATGCAGATGCGCGGTAATTCAATTGCCGATATAGTTCACGGGATCATGATCGGCGAACGGGTAAATTCGTTTTTTTGTACCTTTCCTGATTTCAGCTCCCGCACCATCCGGCAGATCTCAGATGCGGTCAGATTTTTCTCAAAAAGCGGATAGACTTCCGGGGAGAGAATCTCGTTGGCATCAGCGGTCTTGACGATGACAGGGATATCGCAATGCTTTTTCAATTCCGATAAAAGTGCTGCGGATGTTTTTCGGAATCCCAGGATCCGGACCCATGGAGCGTAATCGCAGGCAGCAAATCCCCGTTGGTCTTTGTCTGTGATATCCAGCATGAGATTCATAAGAGCGCGGCTGACCTTCGCGTAAGTATACTGCCGGTCTTTTCTGGCTGCGGTCAGTGCATCGGTCCGGAGAAATTCCAGACGGTTTTTATAGAGCTTTGCGGCGAGGTCCTCCGGCATACCGGAAATGCTCTGAATTTTTTCCAGAGCGGAAGTCAGGATCTTCTGTTCTATCAGGAGAGAAAAATCATCCGGAAATAATGGAACCTCGGATTCGGCCTGCAGACTTTCAAAGTGGGAATCCGGGAGAACAGCTGAGAGAAAATCCGGATCCTGCGCAGAGATCGCCTTTCGGATCGCTGTTGCAGAAGCGAAAGAGCCGTCCCGCCCTTCGGAGTGATACCCGGGATCGGAGCGTTTCAGGGTCCAGGGTTCGACCGCGGAAGAAAATTCCTTTAATGCCTTCAGGTACTCAACCGCAAGGATATCGTTGGGCGATACAGGAACAGAATCTTTTCTGGCAAGAGCCAGTGCCTGTGGGTAGGTAAGGCCGCTTCGGAGACTTTTACGGATCAGATCCGACTGTTCTTCCGTCTCTGTGCCGGCCTGGTCTGCCAGTCCCTGCAATTTTTTGATTTCCCCTGCTTCACTGCCGAAGGAGAGCACATCGATGATCCCCATATGATGAAACAAAGAGATTCCGCAGCGTGCGAAATCCTGGGCAGCGCTCAGACTTCCGAAAACGGGCATTTCGACAACGAGGTCAGCGCCGGAGAGAAGCGCGGAGCGAGTCCGGAGAAACTTGCTGTAGATTGCCGGGGCCCCGCGCTGTACGAAGTCACCGCTCATGACGACCGCGATGAAATCGGCTCCGGTCCGGCGTCTTGTCTCTTCAATCTGATATTTATGGCCATTGTGGAATGGATTGTATTCTGCAATGATGGCAGCTGTTTTCATAGTAGATCTCCTCAACTTGTGCAGATCATTTGCCTGCATTCGTTATCTAATATCATAGTCGAAACAAAATCTTAATGCAATATTTATTGTTCTCAAAGAAAAAATGTGATATACTGCATCTAAGCAGCGTGTGAAAGACTGATTGTTCCAGGATGATAAGAATATTCAAAAATATCAGAAAGAATTCAGAGCGGCTGCCTTAGTGTTACAGTTATATCTTTGCGGCGCATACCGCAATCTTCGAAATAAGACGCAGAAAGGATGGATGCTATATGAAACTGATCTACGCAATTATCCGGTATGACAACGAGGACGATGTGACGACGTCACTCACAAAACACAAATTCAGCGTGACCCGTCTTTCCACGACCGGCGGATTCCTGAAAAAAGGGAATACGACCCTGATGATCGTGACGGAAGAAGCGCGGGTTGATGAAGCGATCGATATTATTAAAAAGGAGTGCGGCCATCACCAGAAGATCACGATCAATATGCCGTATGTATCCGGTTCCTCCATGGTCCACTGCGCAACAATGCCGATGTCGGTCGATGTCGGCGGTGCGACGATCTTTGTTGTAGATGTTGAGCGGTATGAGAAGATCTGACCGAAAAATGATACTGACAGAGACTGCTGCAGCAATGCGAACAATAAATATGACTGCGGTCCTGCAGAGAAAAGATAAAAGATACAAACAGCTCCGGCAATCAGTATTCCTGGTCGACCGGAGCTGTTTGTTTACGCGAACAACGAGCCAAAATCCGTGCTTGCGCGAGACCTTGGCGATTGTCGCGATAACAAGGGGAAACTCGCGAAGCGTATTTTCACTTGTTACCGGAACGTTCGATAAAATTTCCCGATAGGCAGGCAGCTGCTTCCGGTCAAACTTCCGCTGTGCCCGTTTTTTTACCGCATTGTTTTAAATTTAACGAGAGGTATTGAAAAAAGTGCAAAAAATTGGAGAATATAGTCTTGTATCCAGTATTTAGCTGCGATATAATAAAAATACGTATGAAAACCCATATTGAGGAAGGAGTCAATCATCATGGCATTTATTGATCTTATGAAAGAAAAGGCAAAACAGGATGTAATGACAATCATTCTGCCGGAGAGCAACGATAAGAGAACTCTTATTGCTGCAGCACAGGTATTAAAGGAGAAGACCGCTGACCTGATCATGATCGGAAAAGAGGAAAAGATCATGGATGGTGCTCACTGGTTGGAAGTTGACCTTACTGGCCTTAAGGTCGTAGATCCGGATACTGATCCGAAGTTTGACCACTACGCAGAGACCCTGTTCAAATTAAGAGAGAAAAAGGGTATGACTCTCGAGAAAGCACAGGAGATCTTAAAGACAGATTACATCACATACGGCGTTATGATGGTAAAAGAAAAAGACGCTGACGGACTTGTTGCAGGTGCTTGCCACGCAACAGCTGATACATTAAGACCGGCTCTTCAGATCTTAAAGACAGCTCCGGGAACAGAGCTTGTATCCGGTTTCTTCATCATGGACGTTCCGAACTGCGAGTACGGTGCAAACGGCACATTCTTATTCGCTGACTGTGGTTTAAACCAGGATCCGACATCTGCAGAGCTCGCTGCAATCGCTGACAGCTCCGCTAAGAGCTTCCGCGCACTTGTTGGTGAGAAGCCGATCGTAGCTATGCTTTCCCACTCCACAAAGGGCAGCGCAAAGCACGCTCTTGTAGACAAGGTTGTAGAGGCTACAAAGATCGCAAACGAGAAGTACCCGCAGCTTGACCTTGACGGCGAGTTACAGCTCGATGCAGCGATTGTTCCGTCCGTAGCAAAAGCAAAAGCAAAAGGAAGCGAAGTTGCAGGTCATGCTAACGTTCTTATCTTCCCGAACCTTGACTGCGGCAACATCGGTTACAAGCTGGTTCAGAGACTTGCTAAAGCAGAAGCTTACGGCCCGATGCTCCAGGGTATCGCAAGACCGGTCAACGACCTTTCCCGTGGATGCTCCGCTGAGGATATCGTTGGTGTAGTAGCTCTTACAGCTGTACAGGCTCAGATGGCTTAATCTATAATTACTTAACAACAATGGGGAACGACGCAAAATCGATCAAGAGGAAACGGCGTTCCCTTTTTGGCAACAACTGTAATATCCAGTCTTCGTTCCGGAGACCGGAAGACACAGATTCTATTTTATAATCACAAGGAGTTTTATCTGTCATGAATATTTTAGTTATCAACTGCGGAAGCTCTTCCTTAAAGTACCAGTTAATCAACTCTGATACAGAGGCAGTTCTTGCAAAAGGTCTCTGCGAGAGAATTGGTATCGAAGGAAGCCAGATCACATACCAGCCGGCAGGCGGAGAGAAGGAAGTTACCGTTTCCCCGATGCCGACACACACACAGGCGATCCAGATGGTATTAGACGCTCTCACAAACAAGAAGAGCGGCGTTATCGCAAGCCTTGCAGAGGTTGGCGCTGTTGGTCACCGTGTCGTACACGGCGGTGAGAAGTTTACTTCTTCCACAGTGATCACAGATGAGGCTATGAAAGCAATCGAAGAGTGCAACGATCTTGCACCGCTTCACAACCCGGCAAACCTGATCGGTATCCGCGCTTGCCAGGAGCTTATGCCGAACGTACCGATGGTAGCTGTATTCGATACTGCATTCCATCAGACAATGCCGGAGGAGGCTTACCTTTACGGCCTTCCGTACGAGTACTACGAGAAGTACAAAGTAAGAAGATATGGCTTCCACGGAACTTCCCACAGCTTCGTATCCAAGAGAGCTGCTGAGGTTGCCGGAAAACCGTACGAAGATTTAAAGATCATCGTTTGCCATCTTGGTAACGGCGCAAGCCTTTCCGCTGTAAAGAACGGCAAATCCGTAGATACAAGCATGGGTCTCACTCCACTTGAGGGACTTATCATGGGAACTCGTTCCGGTGATATGGATCCGGCTATCATGGAGTTCATCGCTAAGAAAGAGAACCTCGACATCGCAGGCGTTATGAACGTTCTGAACAAAAAGTCCGGTGTTCTTGGCCTGTCCGGCGTATCCAGCGACTTCCGTGACATCGAGGAAGCAGCTGAGGCTGGCAACGACCGCGCAGCGAAAGCTCTTGCGGCGTACAACTACCGCGTTGTTAAGTACATCGGTGCTTACACAGCAGCGATGGACGGCGTAGATGTGATCGCATTCACAGCAGGTCTTGGTGAGAACGGCAAGTCCATGAGAAAAGCTGTTTGCGAGCATTTATCCTACCTTGGCATCAAGATCGACGACGAGGCTAACAGCGTAAGAGGAAAAGATATCGTAATCTCCACACCGGATTCCAAAGTTAAAGTTATGGTTATCCCGACAAACGAGGAGCTTGCGATTGCAAGAGAGACTTTAGCTCTTGTAAAATAATTCAGGGTACAGTTCAGCCGTGCGCCGGTCTCGATGAAAAGATGGGCTGCAAGCCTGCTTGCATAAGTGCTTTCTCATCTGAATCAGCATACGGTTTGATCGATTAGCAATGACGCTGACCCGTTCAGAACCCTGTGAGAGCAGGAGATGAGCGGGTTGGCTTCTGTGCTGTCTGGAGGTTTTAACGCCCTCAGGACGGCTTTGGAACTCTTACGACATACGCTGGGGTTTCTTATCCCAGGTACGAAAATATTCGTTTCTGGTGCTCTTAATGCGCGCTCTGGCGCGGTTAAGAATTTGTCACAAGAATATGGTTTGAGCGCAGAAATGCATGAAAAATAGAGCTTTTAAAATTTAATATTTTATTAGAAAAATTGTTGACAAATTGTTCCTGTTCATATATAATATCTTAGTGCGTATTAGGAGAAACATAATATGCTGATTAATTTATCTGAAGTTTTTACTCTGGAAGGCAAAGAGAAAACCTGGGAAGTACCGTTTGAAGCGAAAGCTTACAAGGGTTCCCGAGTTGAGTATCCGGTGGTCTCTGCGAACCCGGTAAAGATCACTGTAAAAAACCTTGGAAACAGAAAGCTGAGTCTTACGGGAAATACTTCCGTGACTCTTGCGATTCCCTGTTCAAGATGTCTGGAACCGGTGAATTACACCACAGATATCGAGTTTGACCAGGAGATCGATATGAATGCTTCCGATGAGGACAGAGTGAAGGACTTGGATGAACAATCTTATTTATCTGGTTATAATCTGGATGCCGATATGCTGGTTTGCAATGAGTTATCATTGTACCTGCCTATGAAGGTCCTTTGCAAGGATGATTGCAAGGGAATCTGCAGTAGATGTGGAGCAAATCTCAACAAGGGAGATTGCGGCTGTGATACATGGGTTCCTGACCCGCGGATGGCAGCCATCCAGGATATTTTCAAACAGTTTAAGGAGGTGTAACCATGTCTATCTGTCCTAAGAATAAATCTTCCAAAGCGAGAAGAGACAGCCGCAGAGCGAACTGGAAAATGTCCGCTATGAACTTAGTAAAGTGCAGCAAGTGCGGTGCTTTAATGATGCCTCATAGAGTATGCAAGGCATGCGGCAGCTACAACAAGCGTGAAATCGTTAAAGTTGAAGACTAATTAAGAATTATGAGATCCTCCGGTGGTTTTCCACCGGGGGATTTTTTCGCCTACAGCAAGAAGTCAGATCCTGCGGTGTCTGGCTTCTTGCTTTTTGAAAAACAAATATGTATTGGTGTTAAGGATGTCGATGGCGTAAAAACCACAAATCGACATCCTAAATTTATGATTCGTTTTCTGCTAAGCTATTGTTGTCGATTGGGAATATTGACAATCCTATTACCATAGACTATACTTGTTTTATAAAGAAATGCTTGAAAGCCCCAAAAATGTCAGATAATAAAGCCAATACTAAAGAGGAACAGTAAATTATTAACCGTTAAGATAAATTATAAAATCATATATGAAAGGAAAGAAACTATGAGACTTGAAAATTTGACATGGTCGAAAGCTCAGGAATATTTTGAAAAAAATGATATGGTACTTGTTTCTATCGGCAGTATTGAGTGTCACGGCCGTCACATGCCGCTTGGAACCGATACACTGATTCCGGAGCACTTGTTGGAGAAAATTGAGAAGAAGAGTGATGTTTTGATTGCTCCCACCATTCCATATGGTTCCTGCCCCAATTTTGCTCCGTATCCTGGTACAATTGATATTGACGACGAGGTACTCTATCAGTTTTGCCGTCAGGTTTTCCTGAGTCTGTATCGTCACGGCGCAAGAAAATTCGTTTTCCTGAACGGACACGGCGGAAACATCAAGATGATTCAGCGCCTTGGCATGGAATTCGAGGATAAGGGCTGTCTGGTTGCTATGCTTAACTGGTGGCTGATGGCATGGGATATGAACCCGGCGTGGAAAGGCGGCCACGGCGGTGGTGAGGAAACGGCTGCGATTCTTGGAATTGATCCGTCTTTAGTTGATAAGAGTGAGATAGGTGGTGAACTCCAGTTTAAGCATCTGTCTGAGAATCTGAAGACAACCGGTTTCCGTTCTGTTGAGTATAAGGGAGTTACCGTTGAGATTCTTCGCAAAACTCCGCATGTTACCGACAGCGGCTGGATTGGACCAGATCATCCAAGTACCGCTACAGAAGAGTGGGGCAAGGAAATGCTCGAGACCACAGCAAACTATATTGTTGATTTCATGGAAGAGTTCAAGAAAGTTAAACTTTCATAAAGAGGTGTCAGAACGGATAAGAAAGTGACGCTGGAAATTTTTTTAAAATGTGATACGAAAAGACCGCCGGTTCAGATTTCTCTGGTAACCGGCGGTCTTCCCTATGAGCAAAACAATTAAATGTAGAAGAGCAATGCATCGTATGTCGGATACGGGAGATAATCCTCCGGGATCAGGACTTCCGCATCGTTGACAGCCAGACGGATCTTTTCCATTTCGGTAAGAATCGTATCGTGGTAGTAGGTGCCAGCCTTTAAGTAGTCATCCATACCTTCGGCGGTACCGATCATATCCTTTAAGGTATCGAGCTCATCAGAGATCACATCTGCGAGCCCGGAGAGCTTTGTGATCAGCTTTTCTTCGGCCTTTGTTGTAATGCCGGGAACGAGCTCTTTTTTAGAGCTTCCTGTGCATGCAAGGTCATTCACATAGGAGAACAGGGACGGAAGGAAGTCTTTCTGAACCATCTCCTCCATAGTCTTTGCCTCGATGTGGAGAGTCTTCGCATAATCCTCAAGAAGGATCTCGTAACGGGAGAAGAGCTCCTCTTTTGTGAAGACTTCATGTTTTGTGAAGAGCTCAATGTTCTTCTCGTCGATGAAATGCGGAAGAGCCTCCGGTGTGGACTTGAAGTTCGGAAGACCGCGCTTCTCGGCTTCTGCAAGCCATTCGTCTGTGTAGCCGTTTCCGTTGAAGATGATCCGCTCATGCTTCTTAAAGGTATCTTTTAAGAGCTCATGAATTGCGGAATCGAGGTTCTCCCCGGTAAGTCCGTCTAGGACTTTGCAGAATCCGGCGAGGGACTCGGCAACGGCTGTATTTAAGATCACGTTCGGACCGGACAGGGAGAGGGAAGAGCCCGGCATACGGAACTCAAACTTATTTCCTGTGAAGGCGAACGGTGAGGTACGGTTACGGTCCGTGTTGTCTTTTGTGAAGTGCGGGAGCACCTTCGGTCCGATGGACATCTGAACAGCGCCCTTTCCTTCAAAATATGTATCAGATTTAATGGAATCGACAACAGCCTCAAGTTCTTCTCCCAAGAACATGGATACAACAGCTGGCGGTGCCTCGTTTGCGCCGAGACGATGGTCATTTCCGGCTGTAGCAACGGAGATCCTTAACAGATCGGCGTAATCATCAACAGCCTCAACAACAGCTGCTAAGAACAGTAAGAACTGTGTGTTCTCTGCCGGTGTCTTTCCCGGATTTAACAGGTTCTCGCCGGAATCTGTGGAGAGTGCCCAGTTGTTGTGCTTACCGCTTCCGTTGATGCCCTCGAACGGTTTTTCATGGAGCAGGCACGCAAGACCATGGCGGTCAGCGACCTTCTTCATTATCTCCATAACGAGCTGGTTGTGGTCAACGGCAACATTGACGGTCTCAAATACCGGAGCAAGCTCATGCTGAGCAGGTGCAACCTCGTTGTGCTCAGTCTTTGCCGGGATGCCGAGTTTCCAGAGCTCTTCGTTCAGGTCCTCCATAAAAGCTTCGACTCTCGGTTTGATGGAACCGAAGTAATGGTCATCCATTTCCTGTCCCTTCGGAGCCGGAGCACCAAATAAGGTACGTCTGCAGAAGATCAGATCTTTTCTTAAACGGTAGCACTCCTTGTCTACCAGAAAATATTCCTGCTCAGCGCCTACCGTGGTGTTGACGCGTCTGACGTCTGTTTTTCCTAAAATGTGAAGTAAGTGGGTAGCTTCTTTGCTGACGGCTTCCATGGAACGGAGCAGCGGAGTCTTTTTATCGAGTGCCTCGCCGCTGTAAGAACAAAAGGCAGTTGGGATACAGAGTGTATGTCCCTTGATGAATGCGAAAGAGGTAGGATCCCATGCGGTATATCCGCGGGCTTCGAAGGTGGCGCGTAAGCCGCCTGACGGGAAGCTGGAAGCGTCCGGCTCACCTTTTACAAGTTCTTTTCCGGAAAATTCCATGATTGCTTCGCCAACACCGGTCGGAGAGAGGAAACTGTCATGCTTTTCAGCAGTGATGCCTGTCATCGGCTGGAACCAGTGAGTGAAGTGGGTAGCACCATGTTCGAGCGCCCATTCTTTCATTGCGACTGCAACAGAGTTCGCGATATCCAGCTCCAGATGGGAACCGCTGTTGATCGTTTTTGTAAGGGCTTTGTAGACATCCTTCGGGAGACGTGCTTTCATTTCGGAGTCGTTGAATACAAGACTGCCATACAGTTCAGGAATACTTTTGCTCATAGATATTTCTCCTTTCAACTCCGCTGGGGAACCTCCTTGCTCCCTGTCTGCGGGAAATTATACAAAGTTTGCTGTCTGCTCCGGGGTATGGAACAGACAGTCATCATTTCGCGGATCCCAAATGGGGGGTTGTGGGGAAGATCCGTGAAATGCGAGAAGGGCGCCGGGGTGTATGTATCATGCACCCAAGCGCCCTTGCTCTTATGGTGGTATAATATACTCATTTTCCGGGATTTGTCAACACATTTTTTTAAAATTTTTTCCGATCACAGACAGCGTTCCTATTATTAAGTTTTTCTGCTTCACCAGTCTGGCGGGATACCTGATGACGCCGCAAGACCCGGATAAAAAAGAAGAAAGTGGTCCTGTGATTCCGGATAAAAAACTTTTGAAAACTGTAAAAAAACTACTTTACAAATTCGAAAAAATGGAATATAGTAGTTCCATATTTTTTTAACGCAGCAACAAAACCTATGAGCAATTATCCCTGCGTAAAAATGAGTTTCATATGATGTGATTGATTAGACAAAGGTGTCAGAGTCTTAGTACTTCTGTCACCTTTTTTCATGCAATGTTGCATGAGCATGAAGCAGACAGTTTTCGCACATCATAGGAAAAGTTCCCGTAACTGTGAAAAATACTGAACAGTTACAAGTTCCCCACATTCACAATATACATTTGGAGGTAAGGTATGGCAGTTAAATACGTATTCGTCACGGGAGGCGTTGTCTCCGGACTCGGCAAAGGTATTACAGCCGCATCCCTTGGACGTCTCTTGAAGGCAAGAGGGTACCAGGTCACGATGCAGAAGTTCGATCCTTATATCAATATTGATCCGGGTACCATGAATCCGATCCAGCATGGAGAGGTGTTCGTCACCGACGATGGAACAGAGACCGACCTGGACCTTGGACATTATGAGCGCTTTATCGATGAGAGCCTTGACAAAAATTCCAACGTGACCACTGGTAAGATCTACTGGACGGTTCTTCAGAAAGAACGCCACGGAGACTTCGGCGGAGGTACCGTACAGGTGATCCCCCACATCACAAATGAGATCAAGGCGAGATTTTACCGCGCGAAATCCCCGGACGAGGACCGCATCGCGATCATCGAGGTCGGCGGCACCGTCGGCGATATCGAGAGCCAGCCGTTCCTGGAGGCGATCCGCCAGTTCCGCCACGAGATCGGATATCAGAATTCCGTTCTGATCCATGTGACACTCGTTCCGTATTTAAAGGCGTCAGGAGAATTAAAGACGAAACCGACCCAGCAGAGCGTCAAGGCACTTCAGGGAATGGGAATTTCCCCGGATGTGATCGTATGCCGTACAGAGGTTCCGCTCGAGGACGGTATCGAGAGCAAGATCGCTTTATTCTGCAACGTTCCGGAAGACCATGTTCTCCAGAACCTGGATGTAGAATATTTATATGAAGCGCCGCTTGCCATGGAAAAAGAGCGCCTGGCTCATGTGGTCTGCGAATGCCTCAATCTTCCGTGTCCGGAACCGCAGCTTGGTGACTGGAAACAGATGGTCGATGCATTAAAGAATCCGACAAGCGAGGTCACGATCGCACTGGTAGGAAAATACATCCAACTGCATGACGCGTACTTGAGTGTCATGGAGGCGTTAAAGCACGGCGGGATCGCAAACCGCACAAAAGTGACGATCAAATGGGTCGATTCCGAGTTCTTAAAACCGGAAGCTCTCGACGATACATTCGCCGGTGTTGACGGCATCATCATCCCGGGCGGTTTTGGCTCCAGAGGAACCGAAGGCATGATCCTGGCTGCAAACTATGCGAGAGAGAACAAGATCCCGTTCCTCGGGATCTGCCTCGGCATGCAGATGGCCATGGTGGCATTTGCGAGAAATGTTCTCGGCTATGCGGATGCAAACAGTTCCGAGCTGGATCCGGAGACAACCCATCCGGTTGTCGATCTGATGCCGGATCAGAACGGCGTGGAGAACCTTGGCGGAACGCTTCGTCTCGGCTCCTATCCGTGTGTCCTTGATAAAAAGTCGAAAGCATATTCCCTCTACGGAACAGATATGATCAACGAGCGCCACAGACATCGTTTTGAGATCAACAATGACTACCGTGATGACTTTACATCTCACGGCATGATGCTCTCCGGACAGTCCCCGGACGGACATATCGTTGAGATGATCGAGCTCCCGGATCACCCGTTCTATGTGGGGATCCAGGCACATCCGGAATTCAAGTCAAGACCGAACCATGCACATCCGCTCTTTGCAGGTTTTGTTGAGAGTGCTGAGGAGCAGGGGGTTTTGAGACGTGCGAAAAAGCTTCTCATGAAGCGGAACCATCTTTCTGAGCCGGAGGCACACCGGTATCTTCAGAAGACCAGCATGGATACAGGACGGACCATGGCGGAGAGCGCCCATATGGTCACAATGCTGATCCAGGAAGATTAATGGTTTGACTTTAACTGTTTATCATTAAAAAAAGTTAATGCGTTAGCCAAATTATTATCGCAGTTCCTGCATTTGTGTGGTATATTTATTCATGAAAAATATCCTAAATGCATTTACAGACAGAAAGAGAGGATTGAGACCATGTTTAAAGTCAATGAAAATTTTGCCAAACTGCCGGGCAGCTATCTGTTCGCAAATATTGCGAAGAGAGTATCCACATTCCAGGCAGAGCATCCGGAAAAGGAGATCATCCGCCTTGGTATCGGTGATGTGACTCAGCCGATCGCTCCGGCGATCATCGAGGCAATGCACAAAGCTGTCGATGAGATGGGTCATGCGGAGACCTTCCGCGGCTATGCTCCGGAGCAGGGCTATGACTTTTTAAGAAATATCATTGCAAAAGAGGATTTCCAGGAGAGAGGCTGCGACATCTCCGCAGATGAGATCTTTGTATCCGACGGTGCAAAGTGTGACTGCGGAAATATCCAGGAATTATTCTCCTTAGACAGCGTAGTCGCAGTATGCGACCCGGTATACCCGGTATACGTGGATTCCAACGTTATGGCAGGTCGCAGCGGTCTCTACAACAGCGAGACCGGACGTTTTGACAAGATCGTTTACATGCCGTGTACTGCAGACAACGGTTTCCTTCCGGAATTCCCGAAGGAGCACGTGGACCTGATCTATCTCTGCTTCCCGAACAACCCGACCGGTGAGGCGATCAAGAAGGCAGATCTCCAGGCATGGGTAGACTTTGCAAACAAGAACGGCGCTGTGATCATCTATGACGCTGCTTACGAGGCATATATCACTGAGGCTGGCATTCCGCACTCCATCTATGAGTGTGAGGGCGCAAAGACATGTGCCATCGAGCTCCGCAGCTTCTCCAAGAAAGCCGGATTTACCGGTATGCGTCTTGGTTTTGCCGTGATCCCGAAGGACTTAAAGTGCGGCGATGTGAGCTTAAATGCGATGTGGATGCGCCGTCAGGGTTCCAAGTACAACGGAACTCCGTATATCATCCAGCGTGCCGGCGAGGCAGTGTACTCTCCGGAGGGAAAAGTACAGGTTGCTGAGCAGATCGCACGCTACATGAAGAACGCAAAGACGATCTATGACGGCTTAAAGGATGCCGGATATACCGTATACGGCGGCGTAAACTCCCCGTATATCTGGTTAAAGACCCCGAATAACATGAAGTCCTGGGATTTCTTTGATTTCCTGTTAGACAATGCGGGAATCGTGGGTACTCCTGGTGCAGGTTTCGGCCCGTCTGGTGAAGGATATTTCCGGATTACTGCATTCGGAACTTATGAAAATTCTTTAAAAGCACTTGACAGAATCAAAAATCTCTGATAAAACAAGAGACATCAAAAAAATATCAAACAAAGGCGTTGAAGGAAACTCCCTTTCGAAGAACTTTACAGAGAACCGTGTGACAGCTGAGAGCGCGGAAGAGATGAGAAAGGCGGGAACGCTCCGGAGCCGGCTGCTCGATATCGGAACCGATGGTAGGACAGCACGCAAGCCGCACGTTACGCGGCCGAGTCGTTAGGATGATGGTCCGACAGCGAAAGCGGCGACTCATGAGTGGCATGAAAATGCAATGCGGGTGGTACCGCGGGAAATAAAAAGATCCCGTCCCGGAGAATGATAAGAGCAAAATTCTCCGGGGCGGGATTTTTGCTTACTCTGAAAGCCTCAATTACCCCACAAAACGAGGAGGAACCGATTATGGAGTTTGTAACAGGATTAAAAGACAGCAAAGTAAAAACTCTTGAAGAACTGGAAAGAGAAGAGTCCGTTGGTACCGAAGTTACCGCAGAAGGAATGGTACACAGCATCCGCGATATGGGAGAGATCTCCTTCGTGATCTTAAGAAGCCGGGAAGGTCTTTTACAGACCGTGGTCCAGGACGGGATCGGAAGTGAGACGCTCAAAGAGATCCGTGAAGGACAGGCGGTTCGCGTGACAGGAACCGTATTCAGGGAAGAGCGTGCACCGCACGGGATCGAGATCCACCTTGCGGACGCAGAAATCCTCTCAAAACCGGAAGAGCCGATGCCGATCGCGATCGACAAATGGAAACTTCCGACATCGCTGGAAGCGAACTTAAACCGCCGTGCCATTGCCCTCAGAAATGTCCGTGAGCGTGCAAAATTCAGGATCCAGGAAGGCATCTGCCGCGGCTTCCGTGAATTTATGACAAGCCAGGGATTCACCGAGATCCATACCCCGAAGATCGGTGCAAAATCCGCAGAGGGCGGCGCAAACCTCTTTAAGCTCCAGTATTTCCACAGACCGGCAGTTCTGGCACAGAGCCCGCAGTTCTACAAACAGATGATGGTCGGCGTTTTCGACAGAGTCTTTGAAACTGGTTCGGTGTTCCGTGCGGAGAAACACAACACAAAGAGACATTTAAACGAGTACACGAGTCTTGACTTTGAGATGGGATTCATCGACAGCTTCATGGACATCTGCAGAATGGAGACAGCGATGCTCCAGTATGTGGTAGAACTTCTGAAGAAAGATTACGCGAAAGAGATTGCACTTTTAAAGATCGAACTTCCGAACGTGGAAAAGATCCCGTATGTCCGCTTTGATGAGGCGAAGCGCCTGATCGCTGAGAAGTATGACAGACAGATCAGAAGCCCGCACGATCTGGAGCCGGAGGAAGAGGCACTGATCGGTGAGTACTTCAAAGAGGAGTACGGTGCAGATTTCGTGTTCGTTACCCATTATCCGTCAAAGAAACGTCCGTTCTACGCGATGGATGATCCGGAAAACAAAGAATTTACCCTGAGCTTTGACCTCTTATTCCGTGGCCTTGAGATCACGACGGGCGGCCAGAGGATCCACGATTATGAGACACTTTTAAAGAAGATCGAGGAGAAAGGCATGGATACAGAGGGAATGGAAGATTACCTCGACTGCTTCAAATACGGAATGCCGCCGCACGGCGGTCTCGGGATTGGACTTGAGCGTCTGACCATGAAGATGATCGGCGAGGACAACGTCCGTGAGGCGTGCCTGTTCCCGAGAGACATGACAAGATTAAAACCGTGATGGAAAAAACGCAGACCATTCAGGAAGGACGGATAATTATGGCAGAGATGATCAACGATAAGACCATGGATGAGATCGAGATCCTGGCAAAACTTCATCTGACGGATGAAGAAAAAGAGAAATCAAGAAACGATCTTCAGCAGATGCTGGACTATGTGGATATGTTAAATAAGCTGGATACCTCCGATGTGGAGCCGCTGACCCATATCTTCCCGATCAAAAATGTGTTCCGTGAGGACGTTGTCCTGGAGAGCACCCCGAGGGAAGAGCTGATGAAAAATGCACCGAAGGAAAAGGACGGACAGTTCCTTGTTCCGAAGACGATCGGTTAGGAGGAGACGGATATGAAGATACTGGAACTTTCCGCCACAGAGCTGGCAAAAAAGATAAAAGCAGGCGAGATCACTTCCGAGGAAGCCGCGAAAGCGTCCCTGGAACAGATCGCGAAGGAAGATCAGAAGATCCGCGCATACCTCACCGTGGATGAGGAGAAGGTCCTGGCACGGGCGAGAGAAGTGGATGCGGGGATCCGCGCAGGAAAATATACAGGGCCGCTTACAGGTGTCCCGATCGCAGTGAAAGACAATATCTGTACAAAGGGAATGAAGACGACATGTGCGTCAAAGATCCTGGAAAACTTCGTCCCGTTCTATGACGCAACGGCAGTCACCCGGATCACGGATGCCGGAATGGTGATCCTCGGAAAGACAAACATGGACGAGTTCGCGATGGGAAGTACGACAGAGACGTCTGCATTTCAGGTTACGAGAAACCCGTGGGATCCGGAACACGTTCCGGGCGGTTCGTCCGGTGGCTCCTGTGCGGCGGTCGCTGCGGGTGAGTGCTTTGCGGCTCTCGGCTCCGATACCGGCGGTTCGATCCGTCAGCCAAGTTCCTACTGCGGCGTCACGGGGATCAAGCCGACATACGGAACCGTCTCCCGTTTCGGTCTCGTCGCTTATGCGTCTTCTCTCGACCAGATCGGACCGGTCGGAAAGAATGCGGCCGATTGTGCAGCGCTTCTTGAGACGATCACAAGCCACGATGAGAAGGACAGCACTTCCATGGAGCGGGAGGATACGGATTTCACTTCGGCGATCGGAAAAGATGTCCGCGGCATGAAGATCGGGATCCCGAAAGAGTATCTGTCCGACGGTCTTGACGCAGATGTGCGGGAAGCGGTGGAACAGTGTGCGGCTTACCTGAAAGAATGCGGGGCGGAGGTCGAATACTTTGATCTCGGTCTCATGGAATATACGATTCCGGCCTACTATGTCATTGCGGCCGCGGAGGCAAGCTCCAACTTAGAGCGCTTTGACGGCGTCAAGTACGGCTACCGGGCAAAGGACTACGAGGGACTTCATGACATGTACAAGAAATCAAGATCCGAGGGCTTCGGACCGGAGGTCAAGAGAAGGATCATGCTTGGTTCCTTCGTCTTAAGCTCCGGATATTATGACGCATATTATCTGAAAGCTCTGAAGGTGCGTGCACTGATCAAAAAAGCCTTTGATGAGGCATTTGCGAAGTATGACATCATTTTAGGACCGGCAGCTCCGACGGCGGCTCCGAAGATCGGAACCTCCCTGAGCGATCCGATGAAGATGTACCTGAGCGATATCTATACGGTTGCTGTCAACCTTGCGGGTCTTCCGGGACTCACCGTTCCATGCAGTGTAAACGAAAAAGGACTCCCGATCGGCGTCCAGCTTCTCGGCGACTGCTTCAGGGAAAAGACATTATTTGCAGCGGCATCCGCCATCGAACATGTCCGCGGTGAATGGACACTTCCGTTTGCCAGAAAGGAGACCTTATCATGAAACAGTATGAAACAGTCATCGGTCTTGAGGTCCATGTAGAACTTGCCACAAAGACAAAAATCTTCTGCGGATGCAAAACAGATTTCGGCGCTGCGCCGAACACACATGTGTGCCCGATCTGTACAGGTATGCCGGGATCTCTTCCTATATTAAATAAGCAGGTTGTGGAGTTCGCACTCCGCGCCGGACTTGCGTTAAACTGTGAGATCAACCAGTTCTGTAAATTTGACCGGAAAAACTATTTTTACCCGGATAACCCGCAAAACTATCAGATTTCCCAGCTGTATCTGCCGATCTGCCATGACGGTTACGTGGAGCTTGAGACGGCGGCAGGAACAAAGCGGATCGGGATCCATGAGATCCACATGGAGGAGGATGCCGGAAAACTGGTCCATGATGAGTGGACCGACAGTTCCTTAGTCGATTACAACCGAAGCGGCGTGCCGTTAATTGAGATCGTGTCGGAGCCGGATATGAGAAGTGCCGACGAGGTCATCCAGTACCTGGAACATCTTCAGTCCACGATGCAGTATCTCGGTGTTTCCGACTGCCGTCTCCAGGAAGGTTCCATGCGTGCCGACGTAAACCTTTCTGTCCGCGAGGTGGGAAGTCCGGTGTTCGGAACGAGAACCGAGATGAAGAACTTAAACTCCTTCAAGGCGATCGCCCATGCCATCGAGGGAGAGCGGGAACGCCAGATCGAGCTTCTCGAGGACGGCCGTGCCGTCATTCAGGAGACGAGACGCTGGGATGACAACAAGGAATCTTCCCACGCGATGCGTTCCAAGGAAGATGCAAAGGATTACCGTTACTTCCCGGACCCGGATCTTCCGCCGATCGATATCTCCGATGCCTGGATCGCCTCGATCCGCAAGGCACAGCCGGAGTTAAAGAAGGCGAAATCGAAGAGATATCAGTCGGAGTACGGTCTGAGTGCCTATGACGCCGATATCCTGACTGCCGATAAGGCGCTTGCAGAGCTCTTTGAGAACACGATCAAAGCCGGAGCAGCTCCGAAAAAAGCGGCAAACTGGCTGACCGGGGAGACACTCCGTCTCTTAAAGGAGAAGGAGATGGAGGCATCAAAGATCGTCTTTTCCGCAGAGCATCTGGCAGCACTGATCGAACTCCTTGAAAAGAGTGTGATCAATAACCAGACTGCGAAAGAGGTGTTCGCTGCGATGTTCGAGTCCGACGTGGATCCGTCTGTCTATGTGGAGGAACACGGACTGAAGATGGAGAGCGACTCCGGTCTTCTCGAGGAGACCGTGAAAAAGATCCTGGACGCAAACCCGAAAGCGGTTGGAGAGCTGAAGGAAGGAAAAGATAAAGTCATCGGATTCCTCATGGGACAGGTTATGAAGGAGATGAAAGGAAAAGCGAACCCGGCGCAGGTGAGCGAGATGATCCGCAAACTGGTGCAGGGATAATAAAAGAAGCCATGACAGCTGGCCGGAGCTCCGGTGCAGCTGCCATGGCCCTTTTTGTTCATTCCGGAGCGGTGCAGCCGCAGCAATCCTGTTTCTTCTATATATAATGTACTTGTTGCCGGAATGTATGAGTTTTCCGGTGCTTTGCATTCTGAATCGTCAAAATTTGCAGCCGCAGCGGTATTGCAGGGGACTTCCCGTTCGGAAAAACCTGACTGCGAAAAATGTTAAAAAAGGAACATATTCTGTTCACGAAAAAAGTATTGATTTTATGAATGGTATTTAGTATATTAGTTACTATAAAAGTCCCTGAGAGCAGCCGTATCATTTTGCGGTGTTCGATGGGATGATCCGCGTATGGGGAATATTTAGAAGAACTTCCCGCTGCGGGCAGGAATTGGAGAGAAAATACATGATAAAAATTGCAGTAGACGCCATGGGCGGAGACAACGCCCCTGGAGAGATCGTAAAGGGTGCCGTTGACGCGGTCACAGAGCGGAACGACATTACGGTCTGTCTGACAGGACAGAAAGATGTCATCGAAAAAGAGCTCTCGAAATATACCTATAAAAAAGAGCAGATCGAGATCGTTGACGCCCCGGAAGTGATCGAGACGGGAGAACCGCCGGTCAATGCGATCCGTAAGAAAAAGAATTCTTCCCTTGTAGTTGGTCTGAACCTCGTGAAAAACGGCGAGGCTGACGGCTTTGTATCTGCGGGAAGCTCAGGAGCCGTCCTCGTAGGCGGCCAGGTCATCGTTGGTCGCGTCAAAGGCGTAGAGCGCCCGCCGCTCGCACCGCTGATCCCGACGGAAAAGGGAGTTTCCCTTCTGATCGACTGCGGGGCAAACGTTGACGCGAGACCGTCCCACCTGCTACAGTTCGCCCAGATGGGTTCCCTCTATATGAAATATGTGATGGGAATCGAAAATCCGAGAGTGGCGATCGTCAATATCGGTCTGGAGGAGGAGAAGGGAAATGCTCTCGTGAAAGAGACCTTCCCGCTCTTAAAAGAATGTAAAAATATCAACTTTATCGGAAGTATCGAAGCCCGTGAGATCCCGCACGGCGGCGCGGATGTGATCGTCTGCGAGGCCTTTGTCGGAAATGTGATCTTAAAGCTCTATGAGGGCGTCGGCGCAACGATGATGACAATGGTGAAGAAAGGCCTGATGAGCAATTTAAGAAGCAAGATCGGAGCTCTTCTGATCAAACCGGCGTTAAAATCCACGCTGAAGAGCTTTGATGCGAGCCAGTACGGCGGCGCACCGCTCCTGGGCTTAAAGGGACTCGTTGTGAAGACTCACGGAAGCTCCAAGGCAAAAGAAGTAAAGAATTCGATTATCCAGTGCATCTCCTTCAAGGAGAATGAGATCTCGGATAAGATCCGGGAATGCCTTGCACCGGAAGAAACTGCATAGACAGGTTGAAAAACACCAATATGCGGCAGTTCACATCGCCGCATAAAATTACATCAGAAGACAACCGGCAACAGTCCGGATGCAAAAATTAAATATATGGAACGGCACAGTTTTGTGTCTCCGTAAAAAGCAAAATAAGAGAGGATGGAAATTATGGAGTTCGAAAAATTACAGCAGATCATCGCAGAGGTTCTCAACATTGATCCGGAGGAGATCACAATGAATACAACATTCGTTGACGATCTCGGCGCGGATTCTCTGGATGTATTCCAGATCATCATGGGAATCGAAGAAGAGTTTGACATCGAGATCCCGACTGAGGAAGCTGAGAAGATCGCGAGTGTCGGCGATGCTGTTGAGGCGATCAAAAACGCATTAAATTAGTAGCAGGAAAAGGTGTCTCCGCAAAGGGACACCTTCTTTGCGATACATGGCAGAAGAAAGGCAAATCGAATGAAAGAAAAACTAGAAAAACTTCAGGAAGTGATCGGCTACCGGTTCAAAGATCCGGGACTTCTGACTCACGCCCTGACACACAGTTCCTACGCGAACGAAAAACACTGGGATAAGACGCGCTGCAATGAGCGCCTGGAATTTCTGGGCGATGCCGTGCTCGAGGTGATCTCCAGCGATTTTCTGTTTCACACTTATGAGTCCATGCCGGAGGGCGAGATGACAAAACTCCGTGCCAGTCTTGTCTGTGAGCCGACGCTCGCTTACTGCGCGGAAGTGATCCCGTTAGGTGATTATCTGCTGCTCGGAAAGGGCGAGGACCTGACCGGAGGAAGAAAACGTCCGTCTGTTGTCTCCGATGCGATGGAGGCAGTGATCGGTGCGATCTATCTGGATGGTGGTCTTGCTAATGCAAAAGAGTTTATCCATAAATTCATTTTAAATGATATCGAACATAAGCAGCTCTTTTACGATAGCAAAACTATCCTGCAGGAAATGGTTCAGGCAAAGTACAAAGAAACACTTGTCTATGAACTGATAAAGGAAGAGGGACCGGATCACAACAAGTCCTTCGAGGTGTGCGTAAAGATCGGCGATGAGGAGATCGGCAGAGGTCTGGGACGCACGAAAAAAGCGGCCGAGCAGGTTGCCGCTTACCACGGGATCTGCAGGATCAAATAAGATCGGGACCCGTGAGGACCGGAATGGTCACATTATAGAAATAGGAAAATAACGCATGTATTTAAAGAGTATCGAAGTACAGGGATTCAAATCCTTTGCAAATAAGATCGTATTTGAATTCCACAACGGAATCACCGGCATCGTTGGTCCGAACGGAAGTGGAAAGAGCAATGTTGCCGACGCGGTCCGCTGGGTGCTCGGTGAGCAGAAGGTAAAGCAGCTCAGAAGTGCGTCCATGCAGGACGTGATCTTCTCCGGCACAGAGACAAGAAAACCCCAGGGATTTGCCTATGTGGCGATCACCCTGGACAATTCCGACCACCAGCTTGCCATCGATTACGATGAAGTGACGGTCTCCAGGCGGATCTACCGCTCCGGTGAGAGTGAGTACCTCTTAAACGGAAGCGCCTGCAGGCTGAAGGATATCAATGAGCTTTTTTATGATACCGGTATCGGTAAGGAAGGCTACTCCATCATCGGGCAGGGACAGATCGATAAGATCTTAAGCGGACGCCCGGAAGACCGCAGAGAGCTTTTTGATGAGGCGGCCGGGATCGTAAAGTTTAAGCGCAGAAAGGCGATCGCCCAGAAAAAACTCGAGGATGAGAAGCAGAATCTCGTCCGCGTATCGGATATCCTGAGCGAACTTGAAAAGCAGGTGGCACCTCTTGCAAAACAGGCGGAGACGGCGAAAGAGTATTTAAGACTCCGGGAAGAGCTGAAGCGTTTCGATGTGAACCTCTTCCTCGCAGACCTGAAAGCGGTCGAGGAGCAGAAACGGGAACTCGCACAGAAAGAGCACACCGTAAACGGCGATATGGAAGATTCCAAAGCCGCTGCCGAAGCTTTGAAAGAGGAATATGACCGGATCTCCGAGGCGGTCCGTCTGCTGGACGAAAAGATCACGGAAAAGCAGAATGCCGAAAATGAGGCGAAACTGTCCGCAGGAAACCTGGAAGGACAGATCGATGTCATAAAAGAGCAGATCCGCACAGAGGAACTGAATGCGGAGCACATCAAAAACAGGACGGCTGCCATCGATGAGGAGCTGGCGGCCAAAGAGAAAGAACAGGGATCGATCAGGCAGGAAAGAGAGGCTCTCGGGACCAGAATTCGGGAAGTGTCAGAACGACTTTCCGATGCGGAGAACACCGTAAATACTTCCGGCAGCCGCGTTGACAGTCTCGAACAGTCCATCGAAGAGTTAAAGAGTGCAAAGATCGAAGCACTGAATGAAAAATCAGAACTCTCTGTAAAGAAGCAGAAGGATGTCACCACGCTGGAGCAGGTCCAGGTCCGCAGATCTGAGGTAGCCCAGAAACTCTTAAAAGTAAAGAGTGATGAGGAAAACTGGGATAACCAGATCTCAGAGCAGAACGAGCGTCTGACTGCCATCGATGCGGAGATCGAAAAACTCCTCTCCCAGGCGGAATCCCTGGAGGAAGAGGTGAAGGCGGCGAACGAAGAGATCCGCCGTTTAAACAGAAACTTAAGCCACACGGAACAGGATTACCATACGGCCCACACAAAACTGGAATCCTTAAGGAACCTTGCGGAGCGTTATGATGGATATGGAAACAGCATCAAGCGTGTCATGGAAGTCAGGGACCGTGTGAGAGGGATCCACGGCGTTGTGGCTGATCTGATCGATGTTCCGAAAGAATATGAGATCGCCATCGAGACAGCGCTCGGCGGATCGATCCAGAACATCGTCACAGATTCCGAGCAGACCGCAAAAGTCCTGATCGAACACCTGAAAAAGAACAAGTTCGGTCGTGCGACCTTCCTGCCGTTATCCGCGATCTCATCCGGGGATGGATTTAAGACGCCAGGCGCGCTAAAAGAACCGGGAGCGATCGGGATCGCTGCAGATCTTGTCCGCGTGCGTCCGGAATATCAGGCACTTGCCAGATATCTCCTCGGCCGCGTCCTCGTGGTGGATCACATCGACAATGCGATCGCCATCGCGAGAAAATACCGGCACTCCATCCGGATCGTAACGCCGGAGGGCGATCTCTTAAATCCGGGCGGTTCCATGAGCGGCGGTGCCTTTAGAAACTCCAGCAATCTTCTCGGAAGAAAGAGAGAGATGGAGGAGTTGGAGGAGGCATGTAAACGCGCGCTGACGACCGTCGATAAGATCCAGGCGGAGACCGTGTTCCAGGAAGGCATATTCCAGGAAAAGAGCGGGGAGCTGGAGTCGGTAAAGAGTGCTCTCCAGGAAAAATATCTGGAAGAGAATACGACAAAGATCGCGTTAAAGCAGCTGGAAGGAAAGAAAGAAGAACTCTATGAATCCTCCGCGGACATGAACCTGGAAAACCGTCAGCTGGAAGAACAGATCCATGAACTCCGCGCAAGTCTCGCCGCGATCGCGAAAGAGATGGAGCGGCTGGAACAGGAAAACACGGAGCGGGAGACAAAGATCGGGACGGATTCCACCGCGTTGGAACAGGCAAAGGCCGACCGGGATACTGCATCTGCGGCGCTCTCCGAAGTCCAGCTGGAAGCAGCAAACTTAAAGCAGCAGGATTCCTTCCTCGACCAGAACATCCATCGTCTCGAAGATGAAAAAGAGCGGCTGCTCTCCGAAAGAATGTCTCTGCATGACGGACACACGGACAGTAAGCATGAGGTGGAAAAACGTCTGGCACAGATCGAAGAACTGAAGGAAAAGATCAAAGATGCCGGAAAGGATGCGGAAACGTACCGTCAGGAGATGGCTGCTGCCCAGGAAGAAAAAGCCGCGAAAAACGAGGCACAGAAAGGCTTCTTCGAAAAGCGGGAAGCGCTCTCTGCGAGAATCTCCGATCTCGATAAGGAGCTGATCCGTCTTCAGAACCAGAACGACAAGCTTGCGGAACGCCAGGATTCCCAGGTGGACTATATGTGGAATGAATATGGTCTCACCTTCTCAACAGCGGAGCTTCTCCGGGATGAGACCCTGACGAATGCGGCGGATATGAAACGCCAGATCGCTGAACGGAAGAATGCAATCCGCGGACTCGGAAATGTCAATGTCAATGCGATCGAGGATTATAAAGAGATCTCTGAGCGTTACGAGTTCATGAAGACCCAGCATGATGACCTTGTCGCGGCACAGGATGCCCTCTATAAGATCATCGAAGAGCTGGATATCGGAATGCGAAAGCAGTTTACAGAAAAATTTGCCCTGATCCGGGCAGAGTTTGACAAGGTATTCCGGGAACTCTTCGGAGGAGGACACGGAAGTCTTGAGCTGATCGAGGACGAAGATATCCTGGAGGCGGGGATCCAGATCATCTCCCAGCCGCCGGGAAAGAAACTTCAGAATATGATGCAGATGTCCGGCGGTGAAAAGGCACTGACGGCGATCGCCCTGCTCTTTGCGATCCAGAACTTAAAACCGTCCCCGTTCTGTCTCCTTGATGAGATCGAGGCGGCGCTTGACGATTCCAACGTCGACCGCTATGCGAAATATCTGCACAAACTGACAAAACATACCCAGTTTATCGTCATCACCCACCGAAGAGGCACGATGCTCGCGGCTGACCGGCTCTACGGAATCACGATGCAGGAGAAAGGCGTATCCACGCTTGTCTCCGTAAACCTGATCGAAAACGATCTGAAATAATTGGAGGATTCATATGGAAGAGAAGAAAAAGGGCTTTTTCTCGCGCCTTGTGGAAGGTCTCACGAAGACCAGAGAAAACATTGTATCCGGAATGGATTCTATCTTTTCCGGCTTCTCCGCGATTGATGATGATTTCTACGAGGAGCTTGAGGAGACTCTGATCATGGGCGATATGGGAATCCAGACGACCATGGCGGTCATTGAAGACCTGAAAAAGACCGTAAAAGAGCAGCATATCAAAGAACCGGAGAAATGCCGGGAGGCGCTGATCGCCAGCATCCGTGCAAAGATGGATCTTGGCGAGAATGCGTATGAGTTTGAAAACAGGAAATCCGTTGTCCTCGTCATCGGTGTCAACGGAGTCGGAAAGACGACGTCCATCGGAAAGCTTGCAGACCAGTTAAAGGCAGAGGGAAAGAAGGTTGTTCTTGCGGCGGCTGATACCTTCCGTGCTGCAGCGATCGACCAGTTGGCAGAGTGGGCAAACCGTGCCGGCGTGGAGCTGATTGCCCAGAAAGAGGGATCCGATCCGGCTGCCGTGATCTACGACGCGATCTCCGCGACAAAATCGAGAAACGCAGACGTCCTGATCTGCGATACCGCGGGAAGACTCCATAATAAGAAGAACCTCATGGAGGAGTTAAAAAAGATCAACCGCATCATCGATAAGGAGTACCCGGAAGCTTACCGTGAGACACTCGTTGTTCTCGACGGAACGACAGGACAGAACGCTCTGGTCCAGGCCCGCCAGTTCATGGAAGCTGCCGACATTACGGGCATCATCCTCACAAAGCTCGACGGGACCGCAAAAGGCGGTATCGCGGTTGCAATCCAGTCGGAACTTGGGATCCCGGTCAAATATGTCGGTGTCGGGGAGAAGATCGACGACCTTCAGAAATTTAATTCCGAAGACTTCGTAAACGCATTGTTTGCGAAACAGCCGGAATGACCGATGCATTTCAGGCAGAAAACAGCCAGATGAATGCCGGTATAGCAGACAACTATGGGAAAGACAGAAAAATGTTCCACCGATGAGATCGATCAGGAATGAATATGAAGGAGAATACAAATGGAAATGCAGGAACTTTCACTCGAAAAATTTGAAGAAGCATCTGAGATCGTAAAAAAGGTCACTCAGGAGACAAAACTGATCTACAGTGAATATTTTTCTGAGCGCTACGGGAACAAGATCTACTTTAAACCGGAAAACATGCAGCGCACCGGTGCATACAAAGTGCGCGGCGCTTATTATAAGATCAGCCAGCTCTCACCGGAAGAGCGTTCCCGCGGTCTGATCACCGCATCTGCCGGAAACCATGCCCAGGGCGTTGCCTATGCCGCAAAACTTGCCGGTGTGAAAGCAACCGTCGTTATGCCGGTGACAACACCGCTCATCAAGGTAAACCGCACAAAATCCTACGGTGCCGACGTTGTCCTCTACGGAAATGTCTTCGATGAGGCATGTGCCCATGCATACGAGCTTGCAGACGAGCACGGATATACCTTCGTTCACCCGTTCAATGATCTGGAAGTTGCGACCGGCCAGGGCAGCATTGCGATGGAGATCATCAAAGAACTCCCGACTGTGGATTACATTCTCGTTCCGGTAGGCGGAGGCGGACTCTGTACAGGCGTCTCCACACTCGCAAAACTCTTAAATCCGAAGATCAAGGTCATCGCTGTTGAGCCGACAGGAGCTGCCTGCTTAAAGGCATCCCTAGAGGCCGGAGAGGTAACCACCGTCTCCAAGATCAACACGATCGCGGACGGTACCGCTGTCCAGACGCCGGGCGACAAGCTCTTCCCGTATCTTCAGGCAAACGTGGATCAGGTCATCACAGTGGACGACTCCGAACTGACTCTTTCTTTCCTCGATATGGCAGAGAATCATAAGATGATCGTCGAGAACTCCGGTCTTTTGACCGTTGCGGCTTTAAAGCATCTTGACTTCAAAGGCAAAAAAGTCGTATCCGTTTTAAGCGGCGGAAACATGGATGTCTTAACGATGGCGACAGTTGTCCAGAACGGACTGATGCAGAGAGACCGTATCTTCACGGTAAGCGTGATGCTTCCGGATAAGCCTGGCCAGCTGGCAGCTGTTTCTGCACTGATCGCAAAAGAGCAGGGCAACGTGATCAAGCTCGAGCACAACGTATTCGCAAATGTAAACCGCGCAGCGGGTGTGGAACTTACGATCACATTAGAGTCCTTCGGAACTGAGCACAAGGATCAGATCATCAAGGCTCTGGAAACAGCGGGCTACTGCCCGGTGATCTCCAAGACTTCCGGAATTTATATGTAATGATACCAGGGATTCTCCCGCCTCTGCGGGAGGTGTGATGAACGGACCGCCGGTCATGGAACGCGGTCAGGCATATATCAATCTGTCAACCTTCGTGAAATGCCCGACGGTCTGCTGAATAAGGGGAAAATGTATGTACAGAAGCGAAACTCATACTGCTCTCAGCAAGAATATCCTGTATTTTCTCCGCTGGACCGCGATCTCTATTGTAATGGGAACCGTCTGCGGTCTCATCGGGACCGTTTTCGGATACGGGGTCATCTACGCTCAGCGGCTGTTTAAAACTTACAGCTTTATGCTGTATCTCATGCCCGTGGCAGGTGTTCTGATCGTCCTTCTTCACCAGATGTTCCACGAGATCGGAAACCGCGGGACGAACCTGATCCTGGAGTCGATCTCATCCAACGAGAAGATCCATATGACGACCCTGCCGTGTATCTTTGTCTCTACGATCTTAAGCCAGGCGGTCGGCGCGTCTGCCGGCAAAGAGGGAGCTGCCTTACAGATCGGCGGCTGCATCGGAAATTATCTCGGGGATCTCTTCCATATGGATGAGAGAGACAAAAAAGTCATGATCATGAGCGGCATGAGTGGCTGTTTCGGGGCGATCTTCGGGACGCCTCTGGCTGCCGCCATGTTCGGAATCGAGGTCATCAGCATCGGTGTCGCTTATTACGCGGCTCTCGTGCCGTGCGTCTTTGCCTCCTTCATCGGTGCCCAGATTTCCGGTGCGCTCGGACTTCACGGGGAAGCGTTCCAGATCCTCCATGTTCCGGAATTTTCCCTTGTACCGGCGCTCTACACCGTCGGACTCGGACTGGCCTGTGCGCTTTTAAGCGTCTGCTTCTGCATCCTGCTCCATGAGACCCAGCATCTCTACAAGAAAAAGATCGACAACGTTTATCTGCGCATTCTTGTGGCAGCAGTCCTTTCCATCGGACTCGCGCTGGTGTTCGGCAGGGATTACTGCGGAGCCGGATTTAATCTTGTGGAACAGGCGGTGGAAGGAGATGCCGGATACCTGGCGTTCTTCTTCAAGATGGTCTTCACGGCGGTGGCCCTCGGCGGCGGCTTTAAGGGCGGAGAGATCGTTCCCACACTGGCAGTGGGATCCACATTCGGGTGCACGTTCGGACTGCTCACAGGCTTTGAACCGTCCCTGTGTGCGGCAGCAGGCATGCTCGCCACCTTCGTCGGCGTCACAAACTGCCCGATCGCGACCATGTTCCTCGGCTTCGAGCTCTTCGGCTTTGAGGCGATGCCGTATTTTGCGGTTGCCGTTGCCATCAGCTTCACACTGTCGGGATATTACGGGCTTTACAGCAGCCAGAAGTTCACATATTCAAAGACAAAGACCGAGTTCATCAACCGGAAAGCCCACTGATCAAGGTACGGTTCCGGGCATTCAGTTAGAAAAAATGATCAAAAGCAATCGGATATTTCGGAAAATATTTGCAGAACCCGATGACCGGGGATTTTCAGATCGGAAATCCCGCAGGGTACCCATTGATCGGTACCGGATGTGAATATTGTCGGGATATCCGGTTGCTTTTTTACTGCCAAGGTGTTATGATAAACGACACAGGTCTATTTACATGCGGTGCTGTCACAGACCGCCGGAGGATGGTTGTACGATATCCCAAACGGCGATCTCTGAGAGTTAAAAGGGAAACAGGTCAGACGCCTGTGCGAGCCCGTCACTGTAGATCCGGAGTGCATGAATATTGTCCGCGTTATGCGGACAGTCACTGGCGAAACCTGCCGGGAAGGCGTTTCATGCATGATGATGGATGAGCCAGGAAACCTGCCGGATGTCCGTTTGGAGGGGAAAACCAGCCGGGGACCTTAAAAAATCATTTTTCAAGCGAGGAGAAGAGTAAATGAGAAAAGCAAACATCTACGCCGTTATGACAGCGGCAGCCGTATCCATGGCGATCCTTTCCGGATGCTCCGGAAGCCAGACAGCAGCGACAACAGCTGCGGAGACCACAACCGTTGCAGAGACAACAGCTGAGGAGACTACAGCCGCAGAGACAGCAGCTGCAGAAGAGGACGAGGAAAACTACAATACAGGAGACGCTTCCATGGATAACACAAGAAATCAGGATGAGATCGGCGAGAAAGAACTTCTTGTTGTGAGCTTTGGTACAAGCTACAATGACAGCAGAAGACTGACAGTCGGCGCGATCGAGAATGCGATCGAAAATGCATTCCCGGATTACTCCGTAAGAAGAGGTTTCACAAGCCAGATCATCATTGACCATGTAAAAAAGAGAGACAATGTTTCGATCGATAACGTGACAGAGGCTTTAAACCGCGCTGTTGACAACGGTGTCAAGACTCTCGTTGTACAGCCGACCCACCTTATGAACGGTCTTGAGTACACAGATCTTGTAAACGAGTTAGCTGATAATTCCGACGCTTTCGAGCAGGTTGCTGTCGGTGAGCCGCTCTTAACTTCTGATGATGACTTCAAGGCAGTGATCTCCGCGATCACAGACGCAACAAAAGAGTACGATGACGGTGAGACCGCGATCTGCTTCATGGGTCACGGCACAGAGGCTGATTCCAACGCCGTTTACCAGAAAATGCAGGATATGTTAAAGGAAGAGGGCTTTGACAACTACTATGTAGGTACCGTTGAGGCAACTCCGTCCTGTGAAGATGTCATCAATCAGGTAAAGGAAGGTTCCTACAAGAAAGTTGTTCTTGAGCCGCTTATGATCGTAGCCGGTGACCACGCAAACAACGATATGGCCGGTGACGACGATGACTCCTGGAAGAGCCAGTTTGAGGCTGCAGGCTATGAGGTAACCTGCCTTGTAAGAGGTCTTGGTGAGCTTGAGCCGATCCAGCAGCTCTTCGTACAGCATGCCCAGGCTGCAGTGAACAGTCTCGCAAAATAAGAATGTTTAGATATGGGCGGTCGAGGATTCGGCCGCCTTTTTATATAACCGGGAGGTGCACTTGCGGGAAACTCCAGCCTGCGAAAGGAACTTCAGGAAACCGTCCAGGATGCCCCGATGATTTCCGGTTACAAAAGGAGAGAAAACTTTATGCGTAAATTAAAACAATTTTCATTAGCACTCGCAGTTGTCTGCGCTCTGTCCACAGCCTGCGGACAGTCCGGGTCGACAGAAACGACAGCTGCTTCTGCAGAGACCACGGCGGAAACAACAGCGGAAACTGCTTCGGCCGATGAGACAAAGGCAGCCGTTGCTTCCGGCGAGGAGACTGCCGCAGAACAGACACTTGACACGACGGGACTCGTCCCGGTATCTGCAGAGGATCTGAAAGAGGGAACCTACGAGATTTCCGTGGAGTCCAGCTCTTCCATGTTTAAGATCACATCCTGTACGCTGACAGTCAAAGACGGCGCCATGACCGCGAAAATGACGATGGGCGGGACCGGATACCTGTATGTCTATATGGGAACCGGAGAGGAGGCTGCAAAGACCGCGGAGACAGACCGGATTCCTTTCGAGGAGAATTCTGACGGAACACACAGCTTTACTGTTCCGGTCAAGGCCTTAAATGAGGTGCTTCCGTGCGCTGCATTCAGCAAGAAAAAAGAGAAATGGTATGACAGGGAGCTTGTCTTTGAGGCATCCGGGATCCCGGCAGACGCGCTTCTCAATTCTTCCTTAAAAACCGTCCAGGATCTCTCCCTTGCGGATGGAACTTACACCGCGGAAGTCTCCCTGAGCGGCGGATCCGGACGTGCATCCGTGGAATCTCCGGCTGTGATCGAGATCAAAGACGGAAAAGCGGAGGCGACGATCATCTGGAGCAGCTCCAATTATGACTATGTGCGGGTAGAGGAAGAGAAATTCCTCCCGGTCAATACAGAGGGAAACTCCACATTTGTGATCCCGGTAGCTGGATTTGACAGCCCGCTTACGATCTTTGCGGATACAACTGCCATGAGCACGCCTCATGAGATCGAGTATACGCTGACCTTTGATTCCAGTACCCTGGCGGAGCAGAAACAGTAAATATGGAAAGAAGACAAATTGATCCCAGGAAGCAGAAAAGAAGGACGCGGGTGCGTTATACACTTTTTAGATCTGTTCTGGCTGCGGCAATCCTCATGACTGCTGCGTTTGCCTGCTCCGGCTGTTCAAAAAAAACGGAACCCGGGACGGCCGCGCCGTCTACAGGGGAAAACCACACGACCGCTTCCGTGGATGGCAGTGAGGAAAATCTTCAGGCTCAGCAAAACAAAGATCTGCCGGTTCTTAACTGGGAGGAGATGTCCCCGACAGGCTCCATGGATCTTCTCTACGCCGACCAGTTTTCAGCAGACTATTATGAGGACGGCATCGCCCTCATCACCATCGGGGATGCGGATCAGTTTCTCCTGCTGCCGGAAGGTGTGTCCGCGCCTGACGGACTTCCGGCTTCGATCACGGTCCTTCATAAACCGGTAAAAAATATCTATCTTGTGGCGACCTCCGCCATGGATGATTTTATCCGCCTGGATGCCCTGGATTCCATTGCACTTTCCGGGACAAAGGAGACCGGATGGTACCTTCCGGAGGCGAAAACTGCGATGGAAGAGGGAAAGATTGCCTATGCAGGAAAGTACAGCGCACCGGATTACGAAACGATCGTAAGCAGCTCCTGTGAGCTTGCAGTGGAATCCACGATGATCTACCATACCCCGGAGGTCAAGGAACAGCTGGAACGCCTCGGGATCCCGGTCCTCGTGGAGCGGTCCAGCTATGAGAGTCATCCGCTCGGGAGAATGGAGTGGATCCGCCTCTATGGTCTTCTGACGGGAAAAGAGGAGGAGGCCGATCAGATCTTTCAGGAAAATATGAATGCTCTGTCGGATGTCCTCGCCATGAAACCGTCCGGAAAGACAGCTGCATTTTTCTATGTGACAAATTCCGGAAGCGTCAATGTCCGGAAGAACGGGGATTATATCGCGAAGATGATCGATATCGCCGGAGGAACGTATGTGCCGGAAAATGCCGGGACCGGTGAGAATGCGCTTTCCACGATGAACATGGATTTTGAGTCTTTCTATGCCGTCGCAAAAGACGCGGATGTCCTGATCTACAACAGCACGATCGACGGGGAACTTACCACGATCGACGAACTGTGTGCAAAAAATCAGCTCTTTGCGGATTTCAAGGCGGTGAAAGAGGGCAATGTCTGGTGTACCGGGAAAAACATGTTCCAGGAGACCATGGGGCTCGGGGACATGATCCGGGACATGAATGCAGTGTTCTCCGGAAACCGGGAGTATGCGTTCACGTATCTGCACCAGCTGAAATAAAAAACAACGTAACTGTTCAGTACCCTCACAGTTACGAGCAAAAATCCATTCCAAATCGGCTTCGCTGATGGGATTTTTGCCTTCAAGCCTGTGTTTTATTACGGTCAGCGCAGCAAGTGCGCTGGCCTATTGAATAGTTACAAAACAGCTTAAAAACCGCGGTCGATGAAAGGAGACATGGAAGCTATGGAAGTTCAGACAAAGCGGATCATCCGCGCCTATCTGCTCCTGATCGTTCTGCTCGGAGGACTCGGCTTTTTGAGCCTGGCGGTCGGCAGCGTGCGGGTATCGGCAGCAGATCTCCTCGCGGCCCTGACTGCGAAAGAGGGGACCGATATGGTCCGGCATATCCTCTTTGATATCCGGCTTCCGAGAATGCTCGCTGCCCTGACCCTCGGCGGAGCACTCTCCGTATCCGGTTTTCTCTTACAGACATTTTTCTCAAATCCGATCGCAGGACCTTTTGTCCTCGGGATCTCGTCCGGAGCAAAGCTTGTCGTATCGGTCTTTATGGTCGTGTTCCTCGGACAGGGACTGATCATGAATTCCTGGACCATGATCCTTGCGGCATTTCTCGGCGCCATGGTGTCCATGGGCTTTGTCCTGACGGTCTCAAAAAAGATCCCTCAGATGTCCATGTTGGTGGTCAGCGGCATTATGATCGGCTATATCTGTTCTGCGGCCACGGATTTTATCGTGACGTTCGCGGATGATTCGAATATCGTAAATCTCCACAACTGGTCCATGGGAAGCTTTTCCGGGATCTCGATGGATGGGGTGAAGATCAGCTCCCTTGTAGTCACAGCGGCGTTTCTTGGTTCCATGCTGCTCTCAAAAGCCATGGGAGCTTACCAGCTGGGAGAAGTCTACGCGAGAAACATGGGAGTCAATATCAGACGGTTCCGGATCGAACTGATCCTTTTGTCCAGCATCCTCTCAGCCACAGTGACTGCGTTTGCCGGTCCGGTCTCGTTCGTCGGGATCGCGGTGCCCCATGTGATCCGGCAGCTTTTTAAGACCGCGAAGCCGATCGTTGTGATCCCGGGATGTTTCCTCGGCGGGGCTGTTTTCTGCCTGTTCAGCGATCTGCTGGCGAGGACATTATTCGCGCCTACGGAGCTCTCCATCAGTTCCGTGACCGCAGTGTTCGGAGCACCGGTGGTGATCGTGATGATGATAAAGAGAGCAAAGCGCTGATACCGGGAAAGTATGGAGCAGCTTGTAGACCACAGCTTATCAGCCTGTGAGCAGCATGAAAGGAGAACGTATGAAGACCTACCTGACAGCCGACTGTCTGACCGTCGGATACCGCGGAAAACCGATCATTTCCGATATTTCCATGAACATCCGCCGCGGCTCCATCGTCACGCTGATCGGACCGAACGGGGCCGGAAAGTCCACGATCTTAAAGAGCATCATCCGTGAGCTTTCTCCTCTGGGCGGGAGTGTTTATCTGGACGGCAGGGGGATCGGGGAATATTCCGACCATGAGTTTGCGAAAAAGACTGCCGTGGTCATGACCGGGCGGCCGGATCCGGAGCTTATGACGTGTTTTGATGTGGCCGCTGCCGGGCGGTATCCGTATACCGGCCGGTTCGGGATCCTGTCCGGGGAAGATAAGAAAAAAGTCCGGGACGCCCTTTCCATGGTGCAGTGCGAAGACCTTGCGGACATCCTGTTCCGGAACACGAGTGATGGACAGAAGCAGCGCGTTCTTCTGGCTCGCGCCATCTGCCAGGAACCGGAACTCCTGGTCCTCGATGAGCCGACCTCCTTTCTTGATATCCGGCATAAACTCGAGCTCCTTGATATTTTGAAACGGCTGGTTCACGAAAGAAATATGGCAATCCTCATGTCGCTCCACGAGCTGGACCTTGCGGAGCGGATCTCCGATTACGTGCTCTGTGCGGAACACGGGACGATCGGAAGAGCAGGAACCCCGGAGGAAGTGTTTGAAAAGGAGTATATCGCGAACCTCTACGGGATCCGGCACGGGAGCTATCTGACTTCGCTTGGATTTCCGGAGCTTCCGCGGACAGACGGAACTCCGAAGGTGTTTGTCATCGGCGGGATGGGGAGCGGGATCCCTGTATACCACGCCTTAAACAGAGCCGGGATCGCGTTTGCAGCCGGGGTCATCCATGAAAATGATGTGGAGTACCAGACGGCGATGGCGCTGGCGGCAGAGGTGGTCTCCGAGATCCCGTTTGAGCCGGTGGGAGAGCAGGCGTATCTTCAGGCAGAAAAACTTCTGGATTCCTGCGAAGCCGTTCTCTGCCCGCTCACAGTCTTCGGGACCATGAACAGCAGGAACCGCGAGCTTTGGCGGTCTGCGAAGGAACTCGGAAAATTACAGCAAATAAATCTTGACAAATCTGATTCCGGTGATATACTGATTTACAAGTGAAAAAAATAACACGTTGACAGGAAGAGTACGTTCGGAAAATGCTCAGAGAGGGATATGTTTGGTGAGAATATCCTGCACGGAACGAACCGAAGACCGCCCTGGAGTGTCCCTTAATCGGGAACGGTGATTCCGTTATCATCAAATGAAGTGGTATAGATTTTCTATACAAGCAGGGTGGAACCACGGGTAATCTCGTCCCTTGACTGTATTTCGTGTACAGTCAAGGGACTTTTTTTCGCGAAACGGAAAACAGCATAAAATTTTTCCACAAGAAAGAGGAGAATGACCATGAAAGTAACATTAAAAGATGGCTCTTTTAAAGAGTACGCACAGCCGATGGCTGTCATCGACATCGCAAAAGATATCAGCGATGGCCTTGCAAGAATGGCCTGTGTCGCAGAGATCGACGGAGAAGTAAAGGATCTGCGCACGATCGTTGACAAGGACTGCACATTAAATATCTTCACAGCAAAGGATCCGGAAGGTCTTGCAGCACTCCGCCACACAGCAAGCCATGTGATGGCTCAGGCGATCAAGAGACTCTGGCCGGAGACAAAGCTTGCGATCGGTCCGTCCATCGCTGACGGCTTCTACTACGATATCGACCGCGATGAGCCGGTAACATCCGATGACCTCGCAAAGATCGAAGCTGAGATGAAGAAGATCATCAAAGAAGCTCTTCCGTTAGAGCGCTTCGAGCTTCCGAGAGCGCAGGCGATCGAATTCATGAAAGAAAAGAATGAGCCGTACAAAGTAGAGCTCATCGAGGATCTTCCGGAAGATGCGATCATCAGCTTCTACAAACAGGGCGAGTTCACAGACCTCTGTGCAGGCCCGCACCTCATGAACACAAAGGAAGTCGGCAAGGCATTCAAGCTCATGAACATCGCCGGTGCTTACTGGCGCGGAAGCGAAAAGAACAAGATGCTCACACGTATCTATGCGACAGCTTTCGCAAAGAAAGAAGACCTGGAAGCTTACGTTACCATGATGGAAGAGGCGAAGAAGCGTGACCACAGAAAGCTCGGCAAAGAGCTCGGCCTCTTCATGATGAGCGATGCAGGTCCTGGATTCCCGTTCTTCCTTCCGAAGGGAATGATCTTAAAGAATACACTGCTTGATTACTGGCGCGAGATCCATAAAAAAGCAGGTTATGTAGAGATCTCCACACCGATCATCTTAAACAGAAGCCTCTGGGAGACATCCGGTCACTGGGATCACTATAAGAACAACATGTATACAACTGTGATCGACGGCGAAGATTACGCGATCAAACCGATGAACTGCCCGGGCGGCGTTCTTGTTTATGCTTCCGAGCCGCGTTCCTACCGTGACCTTCCGCTCCGTATGGGCGAGCTTGGTATCGTTCACCGTCATGAGAAATCCGGTCAGCTTCACGGTCTTATGCGTGTACGCTGCTTCACACAGGATGATGCCCATATCTTCATGACTCCGGAGCAAATCCGCGACGAGATCAAGAACGTAGCAGGCCTCATCAATCAGGTATATTCCCTGTTCGGATTCAAGTACCATGTAGAGCTCTCCACAAGACCGGAAGACTCCATGGGAAGCGACGAGGACTGGGAGCTTGCAACAAGCTCCTTACAGGGTGCGCTTGATGACCTTGGACTCGACTATGTGATCAACGAAGGCGACGGCGCATTCTATGGCCCGAAGATCGACTTCCATCTGGTAGACGCGATCGGCAGAACATGGCAGTGCGGTACGATCCAGCTTGACTTCCAGCTTCCGCAGCGTTTCGAACTTGAGTACATCGGAGCTGACGGTGAGAAGCACAGACCGATCATGATCCACCGTGTATGCTTCGGTTCCATCGAGCGTTTCATCGGTATCCTGATCGAGCACTTTGCAGGCGCATTCCCGACATGGCTTGCACCTGTTCAGGTCAAGGTTCTTCCGATCTCCGAGAAATACGAGGAGTACGCAAAATCCGTCAAGGCAGCTCTTGACGCAGCGGATATCCGCTCCGAGATCGATCTCCGTTCCGAGAAGATCGGATACAAGATCCGTGAGGCACAGGGTCAGAAGATCCCGTACATGTTAGTTGTCGGACAGAAAGAGCAGGCAGACGGAACCGTATCCGTAAGAAGCCGCTTCAAAGGCGATGAGGGTGCAGAGGATCTGAATGTATTTATCGCAAATATCAAGGCTGAGATCACAGCACGCATCAACCGTCCGGTTGAAGTAAAGAAAGAAGAAGAGAAATAATCTCGATCCAGAGATAAATTGCAGGCCGGTCTTCGGAATTTTCCGTGGACCGGCTTTTTTCTGCTTTTTTGTCTGTCCGCTTGAACTTTTTTCTGAATGATGGTATCATAAAGCGGAATATGACCGTTGGGAGGTTTTATCAATTGGCGAAGAAAAAGAACAGGAAAGTCGTTCGTTATCGCCGGCCCCTGAATATCAATGTGGGCATGATCATTTTTGCCCTCATTTTCTTATATATGGCGTTTTATCTCTATACCTACCTTCGCAGGGACAAGGTGGAGTTTTATGAAGTTGTGGAAGGAAGTATCGTAAATGATACGAGGCACACCGGGATCATTCTCCGGACGGAGGAGCCGAAATATACGGACCGTGCCGGAAACATCAACTTCTATATGCGTGAGGGAAAGAGAGCAGCCGTTGGCACAAGAGTCTACTCGATCGATGAGACCGGAACACTTTCGGCTCTGCTCGCGGAGAAAACAGACGGATCGGTCGCGCTCTCAAAGGAGAATCTTGCTTCTTTAAAAAAACAGCTGTCGAGCTTCAGCCAGACATTCACCAACGAGGATTTCCGCGAAGTCTATGATACAAAGAATACTCTGGATTCAGAAGTCCTGGAGTATGTCAGCGTGGATACACTGAAAAATCTGGACAGCGCGATCTCAGAACTCGGCGGGAATTTTACCCAGGTGCGGTCCGATGTGGCCGGTGTTGTTTCGTACTCCATTGATTCGATGGAGACTCTGACACCAAACCAGGTGACTGCTGAGATGTTTGACAAGAGCAGCTATAAAAAATCCGGGATCCGTTCCGGGCAGCTCGTGGAGACGGGGGCTCCGGCTTATAAGATCATTACCTCCGAGGACTGGTCGATCGTATTTCCACTTTCCGATGAAGATCTTACCACTTATAATGGGAAGACATCCCTGACAGTAAAGTTTACAGGGCGTGACCTGGAGACTTCGGGGGCATTCTCCACCGTGACTGGGGGAGACGGAAAAACATACGGAAAACTCGATTTTTCCAAATATATGGAGCAGTTTGTATCGGACCGCTATGTGGACTTTGAGATCGTGACGGATGAAGTGCGCGGACTCAAGATCCCGAGAAGTTCCGTGACCGATGTGACGTTCTATGTGATCCCGAAAGACTACTATGTGAGCGGGAAGAAAGACTCTTCCGACACCTCGACAGTCTCTCAGAGCGGTTTCCGGAAAGAGACATATGCGGACGGAAAGACGGTGGGAGTTGTCACTCCGTGTACGATCTACTATGCGGATGACGAATATTATTACGTGGACGCCGGGGAAAACAGCGAGCTGAAAGCCGGGGACTTCCTCACGAAGGATGATTCCGGGGAGCGCTATCAGATCGGAATGACCCAGTCTGTACAGGGTGTCTACAATATCAACCGCGGTTATACGGTATTCCGGAGAATTGAGATTCTTTCTTCGAATGATGAATATTACACGATCAAAAAGGGAACGGACTACGGTCTGTCCGTCTACGACCACATTGTCCTTGACGCGAATGCCGTGACCGGAAACGGAATGATCATCTATCAGTAGGAGGTTTTATCATGTCAATTGCAGAGAATATAAAAAATGTGAGAGAACGCGTGAATGCGGCCTGCCTTCGTGCGGGAAGAGACCCGAAGGAAGTTACCCTGATCTCCGTCAGCAAGACGAAGCCGGTTTCCATGCTGATGGAAGCTTATGAGGCCGGGGAGCGTGATTTCGGTGAAAACAAGGTGCAGGAGATCACGGAAAAACGTCCGCAGATCCCGGAGGATGCGAGATTCCATATGATCGGACATCTCCAGACAAACAAGGTCGGACAGGTCATCGATAAGGCGGTCCTGATCCACTCCTGTGACAGCGTCCATCTCGCAGAGAAGATCGAGAAGGAAGCGGCGAAGCGTGATATGATCGCAAACGTGCTCCTCGAGGTCAACGTAGCGAGGGAGGAGAGCAAATTCGGCATGTTCTTAGAGGATGTGATCCCGAACCTGAAAGAGATCCAGGCATTCCCGCATGTCTGCGTAAAGGGGATGATGACGATCGCTCCAAACGTCGAAGACGCGGAAGAAAATCGAAAATATTTTAAAGAATTATATCAATTATATGTTGACATCAAAAGTAAAAACATTGATAATGGTACTATGACTGCGCTTTCCATGGGTATGACCGGCGACTTCGAGGTGGCTGTTGAGGAAGGTGCAACCATGATTAGAGTAGGGACCGGAATCTTTGGTTCCAGATAGATTGGAGAGAACTAGATATGAGCTTTTTAGGCAAGATTATGGATACGATGCGTCTGAACGACGATGAAGATGA
Organism: Clostridium sp. CM74B_53; assembly: GCF_036318045.1. Classification (NCBI taxonomy): domain Bacteria; kingdom Bacillati; phylum Bacillota; class Clostridia; order Eubacteriales; family Clostridiaceae; genus Clostridium; species Clostridium sp. CM74B_53. Next base: position 48,880 of record NZ_JAWQDE010000016.1, read on the forward strand.
CGATTACTTCTTAGATGACGATTATGAGGATGAAAAACCGGCACGAAAGAGCCTTTTTAAGAAACAGGCAGCTGATGATCTGGATGATTATGAGGAGGAGAAACCGAGATTCTTACCTCGCGCCACAAACAACAATAAAGTCGTTCCGATGCGCCGCGGAAACGGGATGGAGGTTTCTCTGATCAAACCGACATCCCTGGATGACGCAAAGGAGATCTGCGATTATCTGCTTGCCGGAAAGGCAGTAGTCCTTAACATGGAGGGGATTCACACCGAGACCGCACAGCGGATCATCGATTTCACATCCGGATCCACCTATTCCATGAACGGAAATCTCCAGAAGATTTCCAATTACATTTTTATTGCGACCCCGCAGTCCGTTGAACTGTCCGGTGACTTCCAGGATCTTCTTTCCGGAGGAAACTTAGACGTATCCGGACTCAACATTCATCTGTAAAAAGGATCGATATGGAAAAGGAAGAACAGCTTTTTAAAAAGCGGATCCAGGAACTGGCGCAGAACGCTTACTCCCGCGATATCCCGCTTCACACAGATTTTCTGACACTTGCAGAACAGACTGTCTTCCAGAATATGTCGGCTACGCTGCCGCCGGTGAAGTTCGTACTTTCCGGCGGCTTTCCGATGTCTGAACGGAAGGTTTTATGTTTTCTGGCGTCCTACGAGGAGGAACTCTACGCTCCGCCGTTTGTGTGTTTAAAGATCGCGCCCGCGAACCGGCGTTTTGCGGAGGAGCTGACACACAGGGATTATCTCGGTGCGATCATGAATCTCGGCATCGAGCGGTCCATGATCGGAGATATTGTTCTGCAGGAGGGGAATGCCTGGGCTTTTGTCATGGAAAAGATGAGCAGATACCTTGCGGAGAACCTCACGATGATCCGGCACACTTCTGTTATCACAGAGATCACGTCGGATTTTTCGGATCTCCCGGAACCGGAGACGGAGGAGGTTTCCGGAACGGTGAGCTCGGTCCGCCTGGACTCGGTCGTCGCACTGTGCGCGAGACTTTCCAGGACAAAGGCAGCAGTCTATATTGAAGGTGAGAAGGTTTCCGTAAACGGAGCTGTCTGCACAAATGTATCGTTAAACCTGCGGGGCGGAGAGATCCTGTCAATCCGCGGGATCGGAAAATTCCGGTTCGGAGAGCCGGGAAATCTTACGAAAAAGGGGCGTACATCCGTCGTGGTGTACCGCTACAAATAGGAGGTTATCCTTATGATCAAAGAACATGTAAACCGGATCCCGGTCCACATGGATGGGAAGACTATTTATGATATTGTCCTGGAGGACTCGTTTGATTCACTTGCAAAGGAGATCTCCGTTCTCGGCACCGAAAAGAAGAAGATCTGCATCATCGCGGATTCCAATGTCGCTGACATCTATCTCGATGAGGTGACAAGGATCCTCTTCGGCTGCTGCCGCGAGGTCACTTCCTATGTGTTCCCGGCAGGGGAAGAGAACAAGAATTTAAAGACGGTCCAGGGAGCTTACGAACATCTGATCTTAAACCACTATGACCGGAAAGATCTTCTCGTCGCACTGGGCGGCGGCGTTACGGGCGATCTCTGCGGCTTTGTCGCAGCTACCTATCTCCGCGGCGTTGATTTTGTCCAGATCCCGACAACCCTGTTATCCCAGGTGGACTCCGGGATCGGCGGAAAGACGGGGGTTGATTTTGATTCCTACAAAAATATGGTCGGCGCCTTCCATATGCCGAAACTTGTATACACGAACGTGTCCGTTCTTCGCACACTTCCGGACAACCAGTTTTCCGGCGGCATGGGAGAGGTCATCAAACACGGTCTGATCCGTGACCGGGAATACTTTGACTGGATCGCGGCCAACAAAGAAAAAATCCTCGCAAAGGATGCGGATACATTAAAACTTCTGATCCAGGGAAGCGATTTTATCAAACGTGAGGTCGTTGAGATCGATCCGACCGAGCAGAATGAGCGTGCGACCTTAAACTTTGGTCATACGCTGGGGCATGCCATCGAGAAATTAAAGAATTTTACGATGCTCCACGGTCACTGTGTTGCGGTTGGTACCCTTGCAGCCATGAATATCTGTAAGGAGCGCGGTCTTGTGAACCAGGATGAGATCAATGCATACCGGGCACTGATGGAGTATTTCTCCATTCCGACATCTGTTTCCGGTCTCGATCCGGAGGAAGTGATCGCGGCGACGAAAAATGATAAAAAGATGGAGGCCGGCGTGATCAAGTTCATCCTTCTGGACCGTGTGGGACATGCCTACATCGACCGGACCGTCACAAAAGAGGAGATGGAGCGCGCCCTTGCAGCCATTTTCAGATAGGAGTGTTTTATGAATACGATCGGAAAACGCTACGGCATTCTTGCCGTTTGTTCTGCCTTGCTCATCGCCCTGGACCAGTGGGCGAAGAGTATGGCTTACAGCACGCTGCGCGTCAACGGACCGCTGGTGCTGATCAAGGGAGTCTTTGAGCTTTTATACTCGGAAAACCGGGGAGCGGCTTTCGGGATCCTCCAGGGAAAACAGTGGTTTTTCTTCCTGGTGGCTGCGGCCGTTGTGATCGCGGTCCTTGTCTTTGTGGCAAAACTTCCGTCCGGAAGCCGGTACCTGCCTCTTTATATCGCCATGATCCTTCTCCTTTCCGGAGCTGTCGGAAACCTGATCGACCGTGCGGTACGGGGGTTCGTGGTGGATTTCTTCTATTTCAGCCTCATCGACTTCCCGATTTTTAACGTGGCGGACTGCTACGTGGTCTGCGCGGCCGGACTTCTGATCCTGCTGATCGGCTTTTTCTACAAGGAGGATGAGCTTTCCTTCCTCTCATCAAAAAAGGAGAATGAGCAGTGAGAGAAGAATGTTTTGTGACCGAGGAGACGGCTGGAGACCGGATCGACAAGTTCCTTGCGGAACAGTATGAAGATCTGTCGCGCTCGTTTTTGCAGAAGCTGTTAAAATCCGGGGAAGTCATGGTAAACGGGCGCCCGGTGAAGGCGAGCTACAAGGCGGCAGAGGGGGATACGATCTCCTTCGAGGTGCCGGAGGCTGTGGAGCCAGAGATCGTTCCGGAGGATATCCCGCTCGATATCTTATATGAGGATCACGATGTGATCCTGGTGAACAAGCCGAAGGGCATGGTGGTCCATCCGGCAGCAGGACATTACACAGGGACTCTGGTGAATGCGCTGATGTACCATTGTAAGGAAGATCTCTCAGGGATCAACGGGGTTCTGCGCCCGGGGATCGTCCACCGGATCGATATGGACACGACCGGCGTCATCATCGCCTGCAAGAATGATCTCGCCCACAATTCCATCGCAGCACAGCTGAAAGAACATTCGATCACCCGCCGCTACCAGGCGATCGTTCACGGCGTTTTAAAGGACGATGAGGGCGTGATCGACGCGCCGATCGGAAGAAGTCCGAAAGACCGGAAGAAGATGGCGATCAATTACAATAACGGAAAATCCGCGGTGACCCATTACCGGGTGATCGCGAGATTCAAGGATTTCACCCATATCGAGTGCCGCCTGGAAACGGGGAGAACGCACCAGATCCGTGTCCACATGGCGAGCATTGGACATCCGCTCTTGGGGGATGCCGTCTATGGCCCGGCAAAATGTCCGTATAAGCTCCAGGGGCAGACACTGCACGCAGGGATTTTAGGGTTCGTTCATCCGCGGATTGGGGAATATATGGAGTTTTCGGCGCCGCTGCCGGAGTATTTTGAGGAGCTTTTAAGAAAATTGCCGGGATAATTTTTCCCGGCTTTTTTTATTCTGCTTTATGCATATACTGATACAAAAATTCAGAAAATTTATGGAATAACTCTTGCATATCGCCTATAATTTTTGTATAATATAGCTATCGGAAAGCTTGATGACAGAAAGGAGCTGTGGCATATGAGTGATAACCTTATTATTACAATCGGAAGAGAATGCGGAAGCGGAGGAAGACATATCGGGCAGGCGTTAGCAGAAAAACTCGGTATAAAATGTTATGACAAAGAGCTCCTGAATCTGGCTGCAAAAGAGAGCGGTCTCTGCAAAGAGCTGTTTGAGACCCATGACGAGAAACCGACGAGCAGTTTCTTATATTCTCTGGTAATGGATACGTATTCCCTTGGATATACGAACTCTGCATATATGGATATGCCGATCAACCATAAGATCTTCCTTGCGCAGTTTGATACGATCAAAAATCTTGCGGATAAAGAATCCTGCGTAATTATCGGACGCTGCGCTGACTACGCGCTGGCGGATTACCCGAATGTGGTATCGGTATTTATCACCGCCGATGAGGATGTGAAGATCAAGACTTTGATGGAGCGCCATAAGATCACGGAATCTCAGGCGAAGGATCTCATGATCAAGACCGATAAAAAGCGTTCCAGTTACTATAACTATTATTCCAGCAAGCGCTGGGGCGATTCCAAGAGCTATGATCTCTGCATGAACAGCAGCAAGATCGGATATGACGGAGTTGTGAAGATGATCCAGGAATTTGCGAAGATCAAGGGCGCTTATAAGAAATAGTGGTTCTGACGGAAGCCATCCGGCGAACGTACAGAAGGATCAGAATGGATAAAAAAGAAGAATAAAGCGTAAAAAACCACCGGTCCGGGCGAGGATGTATCTGCCTGAACCGGTGTTTTTTTGTATAAACTTGTTTTATTTATTCCACCGTCACGGATTTTGCCAGGTTTCTCGGCTGGTCCACATCAAGACCTTTCTGGACGGAAGCGTAGTAGGCGATGAGCTGAAGGACAACGGCGATTGGGAACACGGTGAATTTGTCATCTTCCCTTGGAATGCGGATGATCACATCTGCAATGCCCTCGTCGACAGCGGTATCTTCCGTGACGAGGAGGATCACATAAGCACCTCGCGCTTTCACCTCGCGGATATTCGAGATCGTCTTTGCGAAAATATGCTTCTGGGTCGCGATCGCGATGACCGGAACATGGTCTGTGATCAGAGCGATGGTTCCGTGCTTCAACTCACCGGCTGCGTAAGCCTCCGCATGAATGTAGGAGATCTCTTTCAGCTTTAACGCGCCCTCCAGGGAGAATGCGTAGTCCATTCCGCGGCCGATAAAGAAGACATCCGGGTAGTTTACGATATGGGTGACGATCTCATTGATCGTATTTTCCTCCCGGATCATGGTCTCCATGGAGGTGGCACAGTTTAAGAGGTCACTCATGAACTGCTCTGCATGTTCTTCCGTGTATACGCCGCGTATAAGCGCCATACGGCAGAAAAGAAGATAGAGGGCGGCAATCTGTACCGTGTAGGCTTTCGTGCTCGCCACGGCGATCTCAGGGCCTCCATGCGTGTAGATCACATAGTCGCTTTCGCGGGCGATCGTGGAACCTTTTACATTTACAACCGAGATCACGGTGGAGCCGCATTCTCTCGCGAGGCGCAGCGCCGCCAGGGTATCGATCGTCTCGCCGGACTGGGAGATCACGATCGTGAGCGTGGAGTCATCGATCAGCGGCTCCTCATAGCGGAACTCGGAGGCGATGGACACTGTGACCGGGATCCTGAGACGTGGCTCGATCAGGGCTCTTGCGACCATCCCGGCGTGCATGGCAGTTCCGCAGGCGATGACGCGGATATTTGTGATCCGTTTTAAGAGCTCATCCGGGATCTTCTCGTCGGTGAGATCCGGGAGACCTTTTGTGAGACGCGGCAGGATCGTTTTCTTTAACACTTCCGGCTGCTCGTGGATCTCCTTCATCATAAAGTGAGGGAACCCGTTTTTCATGGCAGCGTCCGTGTTCCAGGATGCCTCCAGGATCTCAGGCTCAGTCTTTGTGCCGTCAAGCTCGTAGAGATCAGCGTGGTAGGCGGTGAGCTGTACGAGCTTTCCTTCCGGAACAACGAAGTATTTCTTTGAGTACGGGAGAAGTGCGGTCAGGTCGGAGGCGATCATGGCGCCTGAAGCCGTGTAAGCCGCTACGAGCGGACTTACGTTTCTCACCGCATAGATCTCGCCGGGACGGTCTTCAAACATGATACAGAAGGCGTAGGAGCCTTCCAGCTGGTTTAAAAATTTCCGGATCGACGGGATCGGGTCACCGTTGTAGATCTCGTTTAAGGTTGCTGCGGCAACTTCCGTGTCCGTCTGGGAGTGAAGTTTTCCTTCCAGGTGGTATTTTTCCGTCAGGGCGTGATAGTTTTCTATGATGCCGTTATGGATCATCGTCACCTTCCCTGCAACATGCGGATGGGCGTTTTCACTGGTGACGCCGCCGTGCGTTGCCCAGCGGGTATGACCGATCCCGCAGTGGGACACGACCGGATTTTCCTCGCACACCTTGCGGAGAGCGGCAACTTTTCCGACTTTTTTGATAAAATGGATCTTTGAGTTCTCATCAAACAGGGCGATCCCGGCGCTGTCATAACCACGGTATTCGAGCTGGGTAAGGCCGTCTAGCAATACTGTCTGCGCATCTAAAGGACCGCAGTATCCGATAATTCCACACATATATATCATCTCCATTTCCTGATGGTTGAACCGGTATTGGCAGAATCCTGTTACCGTGCACGGATCATGTGTGCCCGTGTGCGGTAAATTTATTCAAATGAATTTGCTAGGATTATAATAGTAAATGTCCGGAAAGTCAATCGGTGACTGACTTTAATGTCTTTGAGAAAGGAGTGTGACCGTGACGGATACGCCGGTATATGCAAAAAAATGGCAGGTCTCTGCCCGTTTAACTACGGCCGGATCAACGGCTCACATAGCGGCTGCAGAAACCTGCCCGGACACTGTCCCGTTCTACTACGGAAAAGCAAGAGCTTCATCACATAGCGGCCACAATGTCCTTATATTGTTCAGTATATGGGAAAAGATGAAGAATGTCAACAAGGACCGGATCGTGCCATATATTTGCCGAAAAAAATGCCGGAATTCCGGGGCTGTAAGAACCTGCTGATTTTGGAAAATTAAAAAAATCTTAAACAATTTTCCTTCCTCTATATGTTATACTTACACCGTTATATTTACATAATGCAGGAGATGTACGCTCGAAAATGAAGTTCAAAGACCATTTAGATTTTCATAAATTACCTTTCGATAAAGAAAAGATCCGTGAACAGGTCGAAAAGATCGCGGCGGACTGTATGCGCTGGGTGACGCGCAGACAGAATGCAAGACCGCTTCTGGCGATGGCTTTGTGCACCTGTATCGCGTTTTCCGCGATGGTGCCATATATTCCGGTGGCCGCCCCGGCTGAGATCAGTACAGAGAGGATCACAGAACCGGAGACCTTTGATATCCTCGAGGATCCGACGGAGAGAGAGACTGAGGAGACCACAGCGGAGATCGACCCGGATGCTCCGGCCCCGTATAAATTAAATCTCGCAAATATGTACGCAGAGGGATCGGAGACAAGCTATGCGGAGATCCTGATGAAGGAGCTGATCCAGAAGGATTCCAAATGGTTTGCTGCGATCTACGATATGGCAAATACGGCACCGGTAAAGCTGGCGCCTGCCTTTGGACGCAAGGCATCCTCCGTTCTCGGACAGTACAATCCGACATCAAAGACCCAGAATAAAAATGATCCGTCCACCTGGTATGTGGAACATTTTAAGAATGTAAAGATCACGTTCTACAACGGAGACGGAGAGGTCACATCCGCGGTCTCCAATGCCCAGGACATTCTTTCCATGGCGAGTGTATATGCTTATTACAATGGGATCACGGACCTTGATTCGATCCGTGCCTACGTCAATGATCTCTGGACAAAATCACATTCCTACCAGGCAGTTTTGGGAAACGTCTACTACTGTGATGGCTGTGTGGATCCGAACGCGTCCGCGGAAGAGGGAGATTCTGAGCTGGAAGGAGAGGATACATTCGTATCCGGGCGGAATATCGATACCGAGATCCGGACAGATGTGGGAGATGAGGTCATCGACCAGGCCGGAGACACGGTTTCCGTGAACGGGGAGAGCTACAGCGGCAGCTCTTCGTCCGCCTCCTCCGCGCAGGGGGCGTCGGAAGGCACCACAACGGCAGCTGAGACAATAACGGTACCGCCGTCAGCTGCAAACCACACAGAAGGAGCTGAGACAAAGGAGTCGACCACGAGTGCCCTGGATTCCCTGGCTGAGACAGCGGAGAGCGTGATCCAGGAGACGAAGAAGAAGACGACGATCGTCCGTGTGGAAGATTCCACTACAGCGGCTGAGACGACAAAAGCTCCGGAGACAACACCGCAGACAGCGGCACCTTCGGCGCAGGCGGAGACAGCGCCGCAGACAACAGCACCTTCTTCTGAGGCAGCGGAAGAGACCACGGTAAAGGTCATCCGTGTCAGTGACAACGGAGATTCCGATGCAAGCTCCGATTATATCGTCCATGCGGCCGCGGAAACTGCAGCACCTGCGGAGATAACAGCATCCGCGGAAAGTGAGGAGCCGGAAACCGATCCGGAGCTCATCCCTGTTTCTGATGAACAAGCTGAAACAGTGGAGCAGTACACCGTCCATGCGGCCGCCTCCCATGCGCTGATCTGCCCGGGACATGTCGATCTTAAGATCACGGCGATCATCCGGACCCTCAGCGAGAGCGCAAACCTTTACAGCATCGATGATGCGGGAAATGCGGTGGGAGAGACTGCATCAGTAACCGCAGACGGAACCGGCTGGGAAGGCTGGAACCGCAGAATGATGTCCTTTGTAAGCCATATCAACCGCCAGGACTGGACAGAGACATATGGGCTCAATGTAGTCGTGGAGGGCACAAGAGCGCCGCTCTCAACGACGGAGATTGACTCCTACATGAGCAGACTTCCAAAAGATACTTCAGAGACGAGAAAGAATATTATCCGGTACGCCCTTCAATCTGTCGGAAAAGTTCCGTATTACTGGGGTGGAAAGGCCAGCGCCCAGAATTATACTGGCAACAATTTCGGTTCCGTCACGATCCCGGACCACAAGGGACGTATCTTAAAGGGACTCGACTGTTCCGGATGGGTCAACTGGGTATACTGGTCCGTCACAGGAACGCATCTGCCGTATGAGGGCACAGAGGGCTTAAGGACTCTTGGACGGCAGGTAAAACGTCAGGATTTGAAGCCGGGCGATATCGTGGTAATCACGGGATCCACGCCGCATGTTATCATGTTCCTCGGATTTACCTCAAACGGACAGATCCAGTGTGTCCATGAGACGGGTTCCGCGAACAATGTCACAATTGGCGTGATGAACGCGAACTGGCCGTATTATAGAAATCTGCTGGATTAATGGAATGTAGTTCTGGGAATTAACCGATTTGTCTGGTTCTGGGGACTAAAAAGTAATTTTAAATAATTTGATCTGTATGAAATTGATTTGATGATTGTGATGAACATTTTTGTGCGGATCATGTGCAGCACCTTCTTTACAGCACATCAGGGGTCTAGAAAGACTGGAATGTGGCTGGAGAGAAGGTGCTTGCTTTAGTTGCCGATAACGAAAGTGAAGAAAAAGAATTAATAAAAATTGAATCGAGGCAGTTCTGCGCTGATAATTGGATACGCTGAAGATTTTTTGGATGCTTATAAGAGAAAAAATTATAGATAATTAACTAAAATATAAACAATATATTACGAATTATGAAGATATGAAGAAGTGTATTGAAAACAGTACAATTCGATAATATAATTCAAAAAAAGGAAAGAGTAACGCGGACTGCACCAAGACAGGAGGCAGTATGGGCAAGGAGAAAATTAAAATAAGATATATCATTTTCGTGCTGATAACCATGGGCGTAATATTTTTTGGAAAAATAACTAGACTTGATAATTTAAACGCAGAAAAAATCGCCGGGATCATACTCGTGTCCCCACCTTATAAAAAGAGAATAACAGGTCAGCAAAAGATTGAAGAATTTACAATCCTGTTTAATGACAGAAAAAAGAAACCTGTATTCTCAATCACTCCACCCAAATGGCCGGGACAAAGGAGCCATTATATCAATGGAAACATACCAATATAATATTATTTTTTGCGGGAAGAACATTACGGTGAACAGACCAAAATATGTCATGGACAAATCGATAGATTTTGAGTTGGATCAGTTCCTGAAAAATATAATTAATAAAGCCCCATTAAGATGGATGCCTCCCGGATAAGGAGGTCGCTATGATGAATAAATCCGTAAAAACATGGTTTCTGTGGCAAAGAGCTATATGGCAGTAACATATGAATGTGAATAGGAAAGTTTGTTTCATATAACATATGAAAACAAAAGGATTAACGAATATTGAAAAGGAGATGATTCCAATGGATATGTCCCATGTAGATAACTAGCACTGCACACTAAGTAACGAGACATACTAAACAATGAAAAGGAGAGCACTCTATGAAAAAAAGATTTCTGGTACTCTGCAGCATGACACTATTCCTCTTGTCTGCCTATTCATCCACCTCTTTTGCAGATCAAAAGACGGGGGAATCTAAAACCTATACGGTAGATGATATCAATAATGGCTTCACCAATTATTTAGTATAAATTAAACATAACTTTGAACTTCACAGCAAGAGGGAAAAATGAAAAAAACAAAGTTTGAGATTTTGATTTTTATATGTATGATACTTTTTGGATTAGGGTGTTTTCTTATTGCCACGAAAAATAACCAATATAATTTTTTCGAGGATATTTTATCACGTTATCCCGAAGAGAATATTGCAGGAACTCTTATGGTAGATTTAACACATGATGGTAATGATGAGTTACTTGTTATAAGCCAGGATGCCTTGGAAATCACAGTGGAAATATATGCTATAATAGATAGCAATCCTATTGTAATATATAAAGACCATGCCTCTGATAACCATGCTGGATGGCGTTGGTACTATTTAACGGTTGTTGACCATAAAAACTATATCCTACAGTATACACCTGAGATATGGAATGGCATAGGAAATTACCATTTTGAAATATTTTCCTTTAATCAGAAGGGCCAGAAAGAAATATTAGAGACAGAGGAACTGCCATATGATTCGATACATACTTCAGAGGATAATAAGCAGGATTTATTAATCAAAACACAGAATTTTAAAGCTATCTATGAAAAATGGCAAACCAACAGCATACCATTGATTACCATAGGCAGCGATCCGCTAACCGGTGATAATGATAATTATGTCCTGGAGAAAAAAAGTAATATTGAATAATTCCTATATAATTCCGAAAAAATAGTAGAAAAGCGGGATTTCCATGTGATTGTGATAAGTGTCCTACATCTTTGTGACATGTTTACCTACATCGACAATATATTATGGCATTTTTTGTTTTGAAAGCCGGAATATTGACATTGGGGATGGAATAGGGTATGATATGGATAGATTTCCAACTATTCGTGAAAGAACAGTTTATCGAATAGTTATGGTGAAATTCCGGTGATTTACCATGTTTTCCATGAAATGAGGTTTTCTAATGAAATTACAAAGACTTTTAAGCCTGGTTCGTCAGGCTGTTGATGATTATACTCTCATCGATGATCAGGATCATATTGCTGTCGGTGTCTCCGGCGGTAAGGACAGTCTGGCTCTTCTCTATGCGCTCCATGAACTGCAGCGCTTTTACCCGAAACATTTTACGCTTCATGCATTCACAGTCGATCTCGGATTCGGAATTCAGGATTTCAGCGGCATAAAGGCCTTTTGCAAAGGTTTTCAGGTACCGCTCACGATAATCCCCACCGAGATCGGGAAAATCGTTTTTGAGACCCGTAAAGAGTCCAATCCATGCTCTCTGTGTGCGAAAATGCGCAAAGGAGCCCTAAACCTTGAGGCAAAGGCCGCCGGATGCAATAAGATCGCTTACGCGCATCATAAGGATGATATTATTGAGACGATGCTGTTGTCTTTAATGTTCGAAGGACGTTTTTATACATTCCCGCCAAAGACATTTTTGGACCGCACAGAGCTCACAGTGATCCGCCCTCTCATGTATGTCTCTGAGGCTGATGTGATCGGATTTAAGAATAAGTATAATCTTCCTGTGTGCAAAAATCCATGCCCCGCTGATGGACATACAAAACGCGAATATGTTAAAAATTTAACCAGGCTGTTAAATAAAGATAATCCGGGAATTAAGGAACGGCTGTTTCATGCGGTGACATCTGGAAATATTGAAGGCTGGAATTCTGGGAATATCGGAATGGCTGGAACATCTGAGGAAGTGGCTGATAAAACCTGTCGATCAAAGACATCTGTGAAAATGCAGAGCGATCAGATCGGTGCGGAAGAACAACTTTCCGGATCACATAATTGCCATGAAAATGACCGTGAAAGCAAGAATAAAAAGGAGGAATTCTGATGGCCACACTCTCCTACCATGAACAGAAGGATATTGAAAATATCAAGAAACTTCGGGAACTGCAGAAGGAACTCCCTTCTTTCTGTTCCGATTTTTTCCGCGGAATCGAGACAAGCACGTCCACAAGAACCAGGATTGCCTACGCATATGATCTGAAAATATTTTTTCAGTTCTTAAAGACCGCCAATCCCGGCACCTTTGACAATCCGTCCCATACTCTCACACCGTCTGATCTTGAAAAGCTGACGGTGACAGATCTGGAGGAATATATTGATTATCTGAAATGTCATCCGAGTGATACGAATGAAGATGTTATAAATACAGAACGTGGACTCATGCGGAAGGTCTCTTCTCTTCGCAGCTTCTACAGCTATTTCTTCCGAAATGAGCGGATCGAGAAGAACCCCGCCGCCCTCGTGCGCATGCCGAAGCTCCACGAAAAGGAAATTATCCGTCTGGAGATCGATGAGGTTGCAAAGCTCCTCGATGAGGTTGAGGAAGGTGACAAACTGACCGAAAAACAGAAGCTTTACCATGAACGAACAAAAGTTCGAGACCTTGCAATGATGTCACTCCTCCTCGGAACCGGTATCCGTGTTTCTGAATGCGTTGGATTAAATATCAATGATATCGACCTTGATACCTGCGGTGCCAGAGTTTACCGGAAAGGCGGAAAGGAATCCGTGATCTACTTCAGTGATGAAGTCCGTGATGTGCTGGAAAACTACCTTGATGAGCGGGAAATGATCGACGCGGTTCCAGGAAATGAGGACGCCCTCTTCCTCTCCATGCAGCGGAAACGGATCAACGTACGCAGCGTGGAAAATCTCGTAAAAAAATACGCGAAACTTGTCACACCGCTGAAAAAGATCACCCCGCATAAGCTCCGCAGCACCTACGGTACAAGCCTTTACCGGGAAACCGGCGATATCTACCTCGTCGCCTCCGTCTTAGGCCATAATGATGTCAATACGACCAGAAAACATTATGCGGCTCAGGAGGAAGAACGCAGGCGGTCAGCGCGGAATGTTGTAAGGCTGCGCGAAGATTGACATAATTATATTATGTAAACTATCTAAGTAAAAATTTAATTTTCGTACAAAAGTAAAAAAAATTTTTTAGGTAAAAAAGGCTAATTTCGTACTTTATTTCCGTGTAAAGTGAAAATAGTATTTTGCTAAAATAAAGTTCAAAATTCATATTTGCCAAGTAAAACTGTATAAAGTATAAAGATTTTTAAATTATACTTTAGGTCAGTTTACAAGGAACTACACGCAGACCACGAAACGGGGGCTGCTGACAACAAATAAAGGCTGAATATCAAGCACCGGGGAAGTGCGAGATATTCAGCCTGTTTTGTTGTCTGGGGTTTCCAAAGGGGCTTACCCCTTGGCACACGACTTTGCTTGCAAAGTGTAGTGTGTTATACGCTCTGTCGGCGTTGCTGCGAAAATGAGGTTGCCGCCGGGTCGGGCAAGGGCATTTGAAGCAGCAGGAAAACAGGGCTGTGATTGCGTGTCGTGGAGCCGCAAGCGCAGGGCTGGTTTCGTCAGCAGACAGGGCGTATATGAAAGCCCCCGTTCCTCGTCCCACGCCGGACTTCGGGACAAAATGTCCCGAACTTGTGGACACACTCACAAAAAAGCAAACAGATTTTTCTCTCAAAATTGGAATGGGCGGGGAAGCCATTTTAGGGCTTTGCTATCTCCCTGATAAATGAGAAGTTAAGTTTCGTCCATATATATTTTTACCTCGATGTATTCATGATTTCTTGCATAAGCAAACGACGCTGATTTTCTGATATAGTCAAATATATTTTCGTCTAAATCTTCGTCCCATGTTGTTTCGCTGAAAATTTTATTTTCAGCGGTTGGCTCATACAAGATGTCCACATGGATTTGATAAAACTCTTCATCATCATTTGAAAACTGTCGTACTAATGAAATTTGAAAAAACGGTTCTTTTGAAAAATCAGTAAATGTTCCGGTTTCAAATAAAACCATATCTTCTTCAAGAGGTGTGCTGCACATCTGCTCAAACACATCAACAATTCCTTCCACCGGCATTTTATCAGTTATCTTTTCTTCCAAAAATTTAATTAAATTTTCCATTGATTTTCCTCCTGTAAATTCTTATTTATTGTTCTCTACTTCCGTCCCCGCTGTGGATTTGGATTTTTCAGCAAATCTGACTTATCAGTTCTTAGAAATGGGCGGGAAGCCGTTTTAGGGCTTTCCCGCCTTGATTGCCCATCAGCAAAGGCGGGCGGGGCTGTCAATGGCGGCGCATTTGTGCGCCGTTCATCTTGACCGTTGACTGGCTCGGCTGGATTTGCTATCTCCCTCGATAAATGGGAATGTTAAGTAGCCGTTAGGCTTTCGTTATAAATTCCTGTATTCCATATTTCGTCAAATTTACCTTTAGAAATAATAGTTGCATAAAAGCCCTCTCCCCAAACCTTTTCGTTTAATTCATCAACGGTTGGAATTGGACACACTTCTACAACATCACAATATAGGTCATTATAAAACTTTACTGTCCTGTCTACAAAAATTTCTATCGCTCTTAGGGCAAAACGGTCATCATTCACATCGACTTCATAAAAATATACCATCGGCATATCATCAGATTCGTATTCCATAAATAGCTGTATATACTCAATATTCCTTTCCATGATAATTACCTCATAGCAACTCCCGATTTGTCGCTCTCTTACTTTCTCCCCCGCTGTGGGTTTGGATTTTTCAGCAAGTCCGACTTCTGTGCAATCTTTTTCAGCCACTTCTTTTCTTCCTCGGACAGCTTTTTCAAATTCAGCTTGAGCCGCTTACAGATAAACGCCAAAGCCGCTTGCTCCGGGTCGCTGTCTGGACTGGCAGTTTCCTCGGCGGTCTGCAAGAAATCTTCCAGCGGGTTGTCCTCCGGAACGCTGAAAAAATCGTCCTTATGGGCTTCCCGCAGGTCAAGAGCTATCTTGCTTATGTCCTGCTGTATCACATAGCGGCAAAAGCTGTCATCATCAATATGAGCGGCGATAAGCTGTCTTAACTGCGGGTCGGTCAAGCCGGGATTGTACTGCTTCATAATAGTTGCGCTCACAGCGTCCACAATAGCGTTTGCACTCTGCACCTGTTTGCCAGCGATACCGTTTACATAGACTTCAAGGTCAGCCATGAGCCGGGGAAAATCCGGGTGTACCACCAGTTCACACAAGAGGGAATTATCCACCCGCCCACTTTTCAATAATTCAATCATATCATCACTCAAACGCAGGTCTGCAAGATTGGCGTTTGGGTGATTTTTTGTTTGAGAACGCCCCAGCAGATAATCAACAGTCACTTCATAAAACTTTGCCAACTCAATAAGGGCATAATGGCTGATGTCCTTGAAATTATCCCCCTCATAACTGCCCAACGCAGACTTGGAGAGGTGCGTCTGCTCCGCAAGCTGTTCCAGCGTCAGCCCACGCTCCACACGCAGGTCTTTCAATCGTTCTTGTATGGATAGTTCCATGCACTCCCCCTCCTTGTCTGTTTATGTTACCTGTTATATCAAAGTTTGTTCAGATACCCGATTTCATCTAATTCTGCCTTAATCTCGTCCCATTCACTACGCTTGGGGTTTAATGCAACAATCATCTCTTTTGTCACCGGCACCCCGTCTGCAAGCTGGCGCACAACTTCCAAAGGCAGGTCGGCGGGATAAAACCACTTCCCGTATTCCACATAGGTCTGCGGATTACCATCAATCATAGAGAGTAAATCCTTGGAAGCGTCCTCACCAGCCATAGGATTACAGTGCCAAACAACGCCATCTTCCGTCCAGACGCAAAAAGTGCTTTTCATCTTTTTGACTTCTCTGCTATTCATGAGCTTTTGCAAAGCGGAAGGCATCCCATTTGTCAAATCCTCTATCCGAGGGAGTTTTTCTTCCCAATCGTAAAGTTCAGAATCTACACCATTGATAACACAGCCTTCAGATGTGAACATGATAATCATGCTTTGCTCACTGCCATCGGTAGCCCAAAATGCTTCTTTTCCCTTTCTCCATATGGGATTGTATGTATAGTGACGGATGAAACTCCATTCCTTCTCTAACATGATGATGTCCAAAGCTGCAAGCCCTTTGCAGAAAGCCCTTAGGCGATTTACATCAGGTAATCCAGACAAATTTTTCGTTGAAATCATATCGCCACTCCTTTCAAACTTTAATTGCCATCCAAGTACTTTCATTTTACCACAATTCCGAGAGCGTGGAAATAGAGAGTTTTCCGAGCTGATTTCCGACCTTATGGATATACGGGGCGGGCAGTCATTTAGGTGTAGACTTAGAGTAGTTCATCGATGAGCTGCACCTTGAAAACTAAATGACCGTCCGAAAAGGAATACCCCGGCAGGGGAAGCATCGCAACGAGCCACTTCGGGACAAATTGTCCCGAAGTCCGGGGAGCGTGCCAACGCTGGAACACGCCGCAGGAATGGGGCAGGAAGCCTTTTCGGGGAGAACGGCTAAGGAAAAATGGAGGGAACACATGAGAGAGAACCAATATAAACGACTGCCGCCCATAGAGCGCAGGCAGGACGGTTCCCTTTACCGCATGACACCGGCACAGAGGAAACAGGCAAACGCCCTGATCCGCCGGGAGTGCTGCTGTTATGAGGACGGAAACTGTATGCTCCTTGACGATAGGGACAGCCATACTTGTCCCCAGACCATTTCTTTCTCGGTCTGCTGTAAGTGGTTCCGCTGGTCAGTCTTGCCGCAAATTGGAACGCTGGAAGCAGAGATTTTCCGGGATAAGGAGCTGAAACGCTGTGTGGTCTGCGGCAGAGTGTTCGTCCCAAAGTCCAACCGAGCGAAATACTGTCCCGACTGCGCCGCCAGAGTTCACAGGCGGCAGAAAACAGAAAGTGAACGGAAAAGGAGGTCTTATGTGGACAGTTAGGCAGGAAAAAAGCCTTGATTTATAAGGCTTCCAGAGGGCAGAACCGGGGCAGGTCATATAAAATATCGTCTGCCCCCGGAAATGCCGTTCTAACTGTCCACAAAGCACACTATGACAAACACGATTTATATTCATCAGCCGGAGAAATCGGTCAGCTTTACCCGGCTGTCCAATTTCCTTTTTGAAGCCCCCACATTCACACCCCTGTCCAATGAAGCGAAGATACTGTACGCCTTTATCCTGCGCCGGACGGAGTTGTCCCGTAAGAACGGCTGGGCGGACGAGTACGGGCGCATTTACCTGTACTATCCAATCTGCGAGGTAGTCGCCCTGCTCCACTGTGGGCGGCAGAAGGCGGTCAATACCCTACGGGAATTGCAGTATGCGGGACTGGTGGAGATCCAGAAACAGGGCTGTGGAAAACCCAACCGCATTTACCCGAAATCCTATGAAGCGGTTCCAAACACCGACTTCAAGAAATCCGGTTATGGAACGCCGGAGGACTGAAAACCGCACTCCACAAGTACGATAATCAATCCTCTTGAAGTACGAAAACCAGACGGTATATAGAAATACAGAGATAAAAATATTGATTTATATTCTATCCATTCCCTTCCTATCCGAGATATTTTCTGCGGGATTTTCCTGTGGAAAAGTCCCGGAAAGGAACGGAATGGGGAAAGGAGTTTCATGGCACAACATGCAATTTTGCGATTTGAAAAACACAAGGGCAATCCGGCAAGACCACTGGAAGCCCATCACGAACGGCAAAAGGAACAGTACGCCAGCAATCCCGACATTGACACCAGCCGGAGCAAGTACAATTTCTACATCGTCAAGCCGGAGGGACGCTATTACCACTTCATTCAAAGCCGCATTGAACAGGTTGGCTGCCGCACCCGCAGGGATAGCACCCGGTTTGTGGATACGCTGATTACCGCCAGCCCGGAGTTTTTCGAGAAGAAGTCCCCAAAGGAGATACAGGAATTTTTCCAGAGGGCGGCTGATTTCTTAATCGGGCGGGTAGGGAAAGAAAATATCGTGTCGGCGGTGGTACACATGGACGAGAAAACGCCCCACCTGCATTTGGTCTTTGTTCCGCTGACAGAGGACAACCGCCTGTGTGCAAAGGAGATTATAGGGAACAGAGCCAACCTCACAAAATGGCAGGACGATTTTCACGCTTATATGGTGGAGAAATATCCCGACTTGGAACGTGGGGAAAGTGCCAGCAAGACAGGCAGGAAGCATATCCCCACCCGTCTGTTCAAGCAGGCGGTCAATCTCTCCAAACAGGCAAGAGCCATTGAAGCTACGCTGGACGATATTACCCCGTTCAACGCCGGAAAGAAAAAAGAGGAAGCCCTCTCCATGCTGAAAAAGTGGTTCCCGCAGATGGAGAATTTCTCCGGGCAGTTGAAAAAATACAAGGTCACAATCAATGACCTGTTAGCGGAAAACGAAAAGCTGGAAGCAAGGGCAAAAGCCGGTGAAAAAGGCAAGATGAAAGATACGATGGAAAGGGCAAAGCTGAAAAGCGAACTGGACAATTTACAGCGTCTGGTTGACCGTATCCCGCCGGATATACTGGCGGAACTGAAACGGCAGCAGCGGCAGCATGGAAAGGAAAGGTGATTTTATAAGCAGATTTTTACGCCGTCCCTGTGCGGCATTGTACCTTGAAAATTGAATACAGGAGGTTCTATGGAGCATATCAGATACAAAAAAGAAACAGAGGTCGTGACTTTTCAGGGAAAAGAAATCACGCTGGAAAATCTCTCCCCGGTGTTCACGCCGGATCAGGAAGCGGCAAAACGCCGGGAGCTGGAGCAGCAGCTTTATGAGGTGTTCCGCAAATATGCCGATAAGCGGCAGAAAGAGGAAGCCGGGGCGTAAGGTTTTCCGAAGCCATCGTTGATTTACGGGGCTGCTGGCGGTATAATAAAACTGTCAGCAGCTCCGTTTCTTTTTGAAGAAAAGGAGCGACAATATGAACAACAGAATAGACGCAATCTATGCAAGACAATCGGTAGACAAAAAGGACAGCATTTCCATTGAAAGCCAGATTGAATTTTGCAAATACGAGTTGAAAGGCGGTAACTGCAAGGAATACACAGACAAAGGGTACAGCGGCAAGAACACAGACCGTCCAAAGTTTCAAGAACTGGTGCGGGACATCAAGCGGGGCTTAATTGCAAAGGTCGTGGTTTACAAGCTCGACCGTATCAGCCGTTCCATTCTGGACTTTGCCAATATGATGGAGCTGTTCCAGCAGTACAATGTGGAGTTTGTGTCCTCTACGGAGAAGTTTGACACCTCCACGCCGATGGGGCGGGCGATGCTGAATATCTGTATCGTGTTCGCCCAGCTTGAACGGGAAACGATACAGAAGCGGGTGACGGACGCTTATTATTCCCGCAGCCAGCGAGGGTTTAAGATGGGTGGAAAAGCCCCTTATGGCTTCCATACAGAGCCAATCAAGATGGACGGTATCAACACAAAGAAGCTGGTGGTAAACCCAGACGAAGCGGCAAATATCCGGCTGATGTTCGAGATGTACGCCCAGCCCACAACCTCCTACGGGGACATTACCCGGTACTTTGCCGAACAGGGAATTTTATTCAACGGCAAGGAACTAATACGCCCCACGCTGGCGCAGATGTTACGCAATCCTGTCTATGTGCAGGCAGACCTTGATGTGTACGAATTTTTCAAAAGTCAAGGGACAATCATTGTCAATGACGCTGCCGATTTTACCGGCATGAATGGCTGCTATCTGTATCAAGGGCGGGATGTGAAGCCCAGCAAAAAGAACGACTTGAAAGACCAAATGCTGGTGCTGGCTCCCCATGAGGGCATTGTCCCCTCCGACATCTGGCTGACCTGCCGCAAGAAGCTGATGAACAACATGAAAATCCAGTCTGCCCGGAAAGCCACCCATACATGGCTGGCGGGAAAAATCAAGTGCGGAAACTGCGGGTATGCCCTTATGAGCATTAACAATCCTGTGGGAAAGCAATATCTCCGCTGCACAAAGCGGCTGGACAATAAAAGCTGTGCCGGGTGCGGGAAAATCATCACTTCGGAGCTGGAAACGGTTGTTTATCAGCAGATGATAAAGAAACTGGCAAGCTATAAGACGCTGACAGGCAGAAAGAAAGCGGCAAAGGCAAACCCGAAAATTGCCGCCCTGCAAGTGGAACTTCTCCATGTGGACAGCGAGATTGAAAAGCTGGTGGACAGTCTGACGGGTGCAAACAATGTCCTGCTCTCCTATGTGAATGTGAAGATAGCAGAACTGGACGGGCGCAAGCAGGACCTTCTGGCGAGGATAGCGGAACTAACGGTGGAAGCCATTAGCCCGGAACAGGTCAGCCAGATTTCCGGCTACCTCGACACTTGGGAGAATGTATCTTTTGACGACAAGCGGCGTGTGGTGGATTTGATGATTACCACCGTAGCCGCCACAAGCGACAGCTTGAATATCACATGGAAAATCTGACGGGTGGAACCCCTCCCGTCAGATACCTACCCTGTGTAGTCCCTTGTAAACTGTACTTTATAATAGTTTCTAATACATGATTCCCCTTAAATAAAAGATAATATAAAAAGGTCACTTTACCCATTTTGAGGGATGTAAAGTGACCTTCTCTTAGTCTATACGGATTTCCCTTATGTTTTGATTAAGAATGCCCTCTCAATGTATGGAAGGCCGGTTCAATTATATGTGTCTATTTTAATTCTGGAAACAGTTTCTCCAATTCTTCATGAAATGTCCCATTCCTTAATGGTTTGCCGCAGCGTCTCGATGGTCTGCTTTTCTGCTCATTAATGTTCCGGTTTACAGCCTGCATTTCTTCCTTGGTTGTAGTAGATTCCTGCCAGCCTCTGTTCACGATCATTTTTCTGGATCTTCTGTTGGTTCTGGAAGTCTCTGGCTGCTTTTCCTATAACGGTATGGGTTTCCGTTTGCAACTTCCGTTCCGGATTTTTCTTTATGGATACAATAAGCTCTTTTCCATTAATAGAACCGTTTATAACAACATATCTTTCACGCATTTACTCCGATAGTCACTCGGCGATATTTTGTATCTTTCTTTAAATGTTCGGTTAAACGTTCTTTGACTTTCAAATCCACTATCCAGACAAATATTTGTAATAGAATCCCTCGTATTTTCCAGACGATAACATGCGTAGTTTAACCTTGCATCATTAAGATATTGATTGAAATTTCTATGGAATATTTGAGAAAAAAGCCTAGATAAGACATATTTGCTTACCCCCAGATCTTTTGCCATCTCTTCCAGCGAAAACTTTTTTTTGAAATTTGCTGATATATAGGAAACCGTCTGGTAAATCAGATCCCTGCTCCCCACATTACTCTTTTCTACCAAATTCAATTTTCCCATGCAACGTGCTAACACAATCTGAAGATATGCCTGTGCAACAGTTATATCTGGCTGTTCTGTCTCTAAAATTGCATTTATAACTCTATATACCTCTTGTTCAACCTTTTCCGCTCTGATAATCGGATATTCGGGAGCCATGGATTGCATGATATCTGCAAATTTACTAATCACAAATGGCGATGCAATCAGATAAATGGCCTTATTTACACCGGGTGTCAGTACCTGATAGTGATGAATGATATCTGGAAATACAAATCCAATATCTCCTTTTTCCATATGGTAAAGTTCCTGTCCGACACCAAGCTCTAATGCTCCATTTGTTACACATACAATCTCCAGTGCATTATGAAGATGAGGTTCAATATGTTTTGACTTTTTATTGACCGCTATAATTTCCTCTTTTGTGTCAACATATTTTAACTGCATGAAATACTCTCCTTTGCAACATTTGTCTATATCTTCTTTCGATTTGGCAAGCAATCCTTTTTTATCTATCCTATAATCGACTTGTAAACAAGGAAAGGAGGAATTGCAAATGAGCAACCTTAAAAAATACCTGAATGACCTTTTACTATTCTACACAGAATATTTTGCGCATCCATACCATGTATAAATACTAAACAGACTGTTTTGTGAAAACTGAATATTTTGCTTAAGACCATTTCACAAAATGATGTGGTCTTTTTTATAAACTTTCTATAAATCTTTTGAATACAACTTTTCCTTCTTCTGTTCTCTTATATCTGGATCATCTATTTAATCCACTTTTCTTTTTTTGATTAGTCCTGAAAATATTTATATAGAAAAAGCATTGCCTCATTGAACAATGTTCAAACAATGCTTTTTCCCTGTCAAATGCTAATTCATGTCTGATGCATCTGTTATTTCATCTGCAGCAATTCCTTTTTCTGCTTTCAGTTTTTTATTTGCATCTTCAACATTCATTCTTGAAAGTGCAAACATAATCAATACATCAAAGATTAACGGAAGCCAAAGATACATGAACTGCATCATATCAAGTGCAGACTGTGGCTGAGTTGCATTTTTTCCGACATATCCACTGAGCTCAAGCATCCATCCAACAACAGCGGTTCCAATACCTCCACCGATTTTTACACCAAGAGAAGTACAAGAGTACATCGTTCCATCAATTCTCTTTCCCTGTGTAAGATAAGTGTATTCAGAGCAGGATGCAATAACAGCATTCATATCTCCCTGCCATGGTCCCTGACCTAAGGCTGCAAGAGCTGTAAACGCCATCATCAGCGGAACACTACCCATATATCCGGCAACAACAACAAGTGCTCTACCGATGACTGCTAAGATATAACCTCTTAAGTTCAGTTTATACATACCCTTCCACTTACCAACTAATGTCGGTGTAAAAATCAGGGCAATGATCAGTGGAATATTTACTGCCCATGCAAATTGTCCAAACAAATTCTTATTTTTCAGTACCCATGTCATGTAATAAATGCCAGCTCCAATCATGGCACCATATAACTGCTGTAAAATATATGTTCCACAAATCATCATGTAATATTTGTTTTTGACAAGAAGCTTGAATGCCTGTACCATTCCGTACTTTTCATTATCATTCTTTACTTCTCCTTCATTAAGTTCCTCCTCCGGAAGTTCCTTAACAGAAAGTGCTGAAATCGTATTTACGACCAGACCAATGATTGCATAGATAATAGCAACCGTTCTCCATGCCGCAGCATCTCCACCGCATTTATCTACAAATCCAACTGTAATCGCCTGAATCAGAAGACTTGTTGAAAATGCAAAAATAAAACGGTAAGATCCCATCTGTACACGCTCTTTGCTGTTCTTTGTAATCAGTGACGTAAGTGCTGAGTACGCAATATTGTTTGCTGTATAAAACACACCATTTAACAGTGTATAAGAGATAAAGAACCATGCATATTTAGCAGTCGTCCCCAAGCTGACTGGTACCGCAAAACAGCAGACTAATGTAATGGCGCAGCCAATATATCCATACAGCATCCAAGGCTTTGCTTTTCCCATTTTACTGTGTGTTTTGTCAATCATTGATCCAAAAAATATATCCGTGAAACCATCAAATAGTTTTGATACGGCAATCAGGGTACCTACGACACCTGCAGCAAGTCCTACTGAGTCTGTCAGATAGGGCATCATGAAGGATGTCAGGAACGCATAGACTACATTACCTGCAATATCACCCGAACCATATCCAATTTTGTTATACCATTTTAAATACTTTTTTTCTCCCATAAGACAACCATACTCTCCTTCCTTGTTTACAGGTCACCTGAAATTTTATTACCCCTTTACATACGGTACTAGAGTAAACTGGAACCGGAACCATACATCATCAAATCGGTACTGATCCAATACAACCGGGCCACAACTATTAGAGCCAATTCCATTTAATGCATAATCAACACAAAATACTACACTATCTGATTCTGTCAATTCATAATTATGCGTTTTCTTCTCAAGTTCTTCCTGTGTATAATAAGAAGCATTAAATGAGAAAGCGTTTTCCGCAGATACCACAATGCCATATCGGCTGTTGTTAAGTTCTACGTATTCACAATCATAATGACTACCATTTTCCTGTGGGCGGATATAATCCTCATGCAGGTCACCTACATTTGCCCGATACAGGCCATGACTCGCAGCCTGATGCTTATCTCGATAGCTTTCCTGTGGTCCCATTCCAAAGTATCTGGCATCTGTAAGTTTCTTGTCCAGAAACATTCTCACACCAAATCTCGGCAGATCCGGGAACTCATCATCTTTTGTTACTGCAATATCTGCATCAATCCGTCCAATGTCATCAATTTTCCATGCAATCATCACGTCAAGAATCTTCTGTACTGTTTTTGCCACAACAGAAGCATGGCTTATAATCTTTACCCCATGTCTTCCCTGCACGACCTCTGTCGTATAGGCTCTTGTATAAGCCCTATCATAATGTGCTTTCTTCCATTCAGACTTAATGTACATATCGTTATCTGTTGGAGCTCTCCAAATATTTAATTCCATCGGATGGTTCAGGTATTCCCGCCCTGCGAATTTCATCTCTGTAAAGAGTGCAGTACGTTTGTCTATGGTATAAGCAAATTCACGCCCCTTGATATGAATCTGTGTATCATTTTCATTTACCTGTAGTTCAGAGTCCACTGCTGTTTTTTGTAGCCATTTCTCTGCAAGTTTACATTTTGCATCATCTTTGCTTACCTCAATTTCATCAAATCCAAGAATACAGTTTTCATCCAGCAGTGGCAATTTCTTTTTCAGATGGTAAATAAATTTTAAATAACATTTTCCACTCTCTGGCACATTGATTTTAAGGTCTATTTTTCCTTCACTGTGTGGTGCCGCTGAAACTTCTGAAAGTTTACCTTTGCTGATTACAAGCCCGTCCTGTGTCAGTTCATAATTGATCTTCACATAATCTTTCAAGTCATCAAAATCCATGTAGTTATGAAGCACCAGTTCTCCGCTTTCTTTGTTATAGGAAATAACTCTTGCCGGACGATAAACATTCTTGTATTCCAAAAGTCCTGTGTGCACCGTTCTGTCCGGATATACTAATCCATCCATGCAGAAATTACCATCATGGATTTCTTCGCCATGATCACCTCCGTAAGCGTAGATTACCTTTCCATTCTCAGCAGTCCCATGAGCAATCGCATGGTCACACCATTCCCAAACAAAGCCGCCGCACATTTTATCGTTATCCTGGATCATCTGGAAATAATCTTCAAAATCTCCAGGACCATTTCCCATACTGTGACAGTACTCTACCAAAAGAAATGGTTTGCTTCCATCCTTGTCCAGATATTCCTGAATCTCAGAAAGAG
Source organism: Clostridium sp. CM74B_53 (assembly GCF_036318045.1). Lineage (NCBI taxonomy): Bacteria > Bacillati > Bacillota > Clostridia > Eubacteriales > Clostridiaceae > Clostridium > Clostridium sp. CM74B_53. The sequence goes on from NZ_JAWQDE010000016.1 coordinate 74,421, forward strand.
CTGGATACATACGGCTGTACACATCCAGATTGCTGTAATCATATGTTTTATCGTAATTACGATATCTTGCACTCTCATATTGGGTGATACGGTCTGGATCAAATTTTTTTGTCCATTCCAATGCTTTTTCAAAGTTACAACCATATGCGCTCTCATTTCCCATTGACCACATGACAATACAAAAACGGTTTTTATCACGTTCCACCATGAGTTTCACACGATCAACGATTGCCTCTTCCCATACCGGGTCATCAGCAATCTTTTCATTCCACCGTTTGAACCGGTTATAATCGGTGTCTTCTTTTCTGTAGAGCATAAATGGTCCATGAGCCTCAATATCTGCTTCATCTATCACCATAAATCCATACTTGTCACACATTTCATAGAAAAATGGTACATTCGGATAGTGGCTGGAACGGATCGCATTAAAATTATGCTGTTTCATTAACGTAAGATCCGTTATAATCTGTTCCCGGCTGATCGTAAATCCAGTAACCGGATCAGAATCATGACGATTGACACCACGGAATTTAATCTTCTGTCCATTTAAGTAAATAACCCGATCTTTAATCTCTATCTTTCTGAGTGCAATATGATCTACGATTACTTCATTTTCTGTCTCAAGAATCAATTTATACAGATATGGATTTTCTGTATTCCAAAGTTCCGGACTTGCAATTTCTAAAACAGCAGCTCCTTCTTCGGCAATACTTCCTACTGCTACAACTGCTCCGTTTCTGTCTTCTATCGAAATCTTTACATTTACTGGGAAGTAAAACTTCACGTCAAGTTCTACTTTTGCAATCATATCCTCAATTTTTGTTTTTATATGGTAATCGCTGATTGCCTGCTCCGGACGTTTTAAAATGTACACATCCCGGAAAATACCACTCATACGGAATTTGTCCTGGTCTTCCAGATAAGAACCATCACACCACTTCATTACTAAAACTGCCACGGTATTCGTTCCATCCTGAAGTACATCGGTAATATCAAACTCACTGGTCATATGTGAAACCTGACTGTATCCTACGTAAGAGCCATTGATCCATACATAAAAGCAACTGTCTACCCCTTCAAAGTTCAAAAAGGCTCTTGAAGCTTTCTCATCTCTGCTGTAATCAAAAGTATGCACATAAGCTCCACACGGAATATCCTGCGGCACGTATGGCGGATCAAACGGAAACGGATACCGGATGTTTGTATACTGATGCACATCATATCCTGCCATCTGCCATACACTCGGAACCTGAATCACATCAAAGTGTTCCGTATCATAATCCTTCTCAAAGAAAGAATCCTGAATGTCATAAATGCTGTTAAAATACTGGAATTTCCAAGTTCCATTCAATAACTGCATACGATCTGATTCTTCTCTGTGTTCCACCAGGTCATCCATTCTTTTGGATGCCGGAATATAATAGGCTCTGGCTGGCATTGTGTTTTCATGCAATACACTTAAATTCTCATAATAACGCGGTACAATCATAAATAGCTCTCCTCCAATACATATACTTTTTTGCTCTTTGTTCTCCCACAGAAAATCTGATCCTTTCCTTTTATTCTTACGTTTCTTTGTTTTCTAAATATAGATTATCCTAATCCGCAAAATATGTCTATGAATTAGATTGGACAAAACATGCACTAAATGATACAATAATAAAAAGTATGAAAAGAGGTGACGTCCTATGTATATGAACGCCGGTTATTTGAACCACTCACATATGGATTTTAAAGACAAAAGTCGTCCACTGATTGTAGGAAGCTGTGGTACTTATCGTCTTTCCAGCCTTCCCAAGCTTCCCACCTACCGTCCGAGAGGACGTCTGGATTATCAGATTATATATATCACTGCTGGTTGTGTACATTTCCATTTTGATAATGTAGATAACGAAACGATTGTTCCTGCCGGTAACTTTGTACTTTACAGACCGAAAGAACTTCAGAAATATGAATATTATGGAGAAGATAAGACAGAAGTATACTGGATTCACTTCACAGGAAGCGATGTGAAAAATATCTTACGCCAATATGGATTTCCAGATAAAGAACGTATCTTTCACGTTGGTTCATCTAACGAATATGAACGGATTTTCAAACGTATTATCATCGAGCTCCAACGCTGTCAGGATAATTATGAGGAAATGCTTGTCCTTTTGCTACGCCATCTTTTAATTAGCTTTCACCGGGAACTGACTAGAGAACACATATCAAAAAATGAATATCTTGATCGTGAGATGGATATCGCTGTTACCTTTTTCAGTGAAAACTATCATCAGAATATCAATATTGACGATTATGCTGCCTCACGAGGGATGAGTGTCAGCTGGTTTATCCGAAATTTCAAAAAATTCACTGGTTCCACACCAATGCAATTTATTGTAGGAATCCGAATCACCAATGCTCAGATTTTACTTGAAACAACAACTTATTCCATCAATGAGATTTCTAAGATTGTCGGGTATGATAACCAGCTTTATTTCAGCCGACTCTTCCACAAGCTAAAAGGATATTCACCTAGAGAATACCAAAAGATAAGAAATAAGTTCTGAAAACCATAATATTATAAGAATCCAATTTATCTAAATTGCTTATCGGACTTTGGGTACCGATCAGTTGGCGGACAACAGAAAAATCAGTCATTAAAGGAAGGTGTCATCTGCTACGGCAAAGGAACCTTCCTTTTAAATTTGCCAAAATGCAATAGATATAAGGATGTGAACCTCACATGACTAAAGTCACATGCTTCTCAGCCGTTTTAAACGGCAAGACCGGATACCGGCGGATACGCCTGAAACTTAGAACTGCGCAGATATGCGCATCCTCCATGCCGGGTACGGCTGGGTTCCACATAACAGGTAGTCCTCCGGATATCTGCCTGTGTTTATGCAGCTTTCGAACATCCATACTCATTCTGAAGGATGAGCAGGTCAGCATAAACACATGAGGTTCTGCGCTTCACCGCAGGTACTTTTGCCTCCAGTGAAGACCTTTCCGTTTCCGGTATGGTTTTTATGATTTCCCGAATCCAGTATCTCGCTCCGATATTGTAGGATGCTGACAGATCACAGTTATACTGTTTTCCAGATTGGAAAACACACAGGCTGTGGTTCTTCGGATCTCGGCTGACCGGTCCGCTTCCATCATACGCCAGACGGCTGGTATTCCATGCGCAGACACGGGACACACGGATCCCATACCGGTGTGCTTTGTGTTCACACATAGTCTGGATCTCCCGTTTCTTCCAAAGATGCAGTTTCTGTCGTTTCTTTCCTGAAATCTTTCCCTTCATTTCCAGGTACTCAAACACGATCACATCCGCATGATTCTCATGAGCATATTCTGCGATCGAACGGGCAGTCTTTCTGGCAAGTTCCGTATTCAGACGTTTCGCATACGCCCATCGGCTTCCGATCTGCTTGGAACCGTGTTCCTTCTGGAATCTCCGGATCCTTCCGAGTACATGGGACAGCCGGTCTTTTTCACTGGGGAAATTGATAAATTTCCGGTCCAGGACAGTTCCGTCTGACCGCATGATACTACAGACTGCATCCGTATTGATTCCAAGATCCACACTGCAGATGAGCTGATCCTTTACAGGTGTTTTTGATAATGTAACTTCTTCCGTATAAGAAAAGCGGAGAAAATATTTCTGATGTCGTTTTTCCAAAACCGGAGCAGAAGACTTTTTTCCGGACCAGTGCCTGCGCAGGTACTCCATATCCGTATGAAGCAGACCTGCGCGGAACCATTTCCAGTCATGACCATCATAAAGCTTCAGGCAGGCCGCGTCTTCACTCTCTTCTCCTGGTTTGTACATGACATTCCGATAAAATACCGGCATCGCATGGTTTTCATATACAAGCTTCGGTTTTCCGGAAATCGCTCCATTTTTCCACTGTTCCAATCTTGTAT